>CAYTYD010000260.1:3744-4822 GCA_964441555.1 uncultured Phycisphaeraceae bacterium
ACCGCCGTGCCCGCGCCGACAACATCGAACGTGAGATTGTTCGACGCCGCGCTGCTCATGTTCGTGAGGTACAGGAAGCAGTCGAACTCGTAGGTGCCAGCGGCGAGCGTGAGCGTGCCGTTGGTGATTTCATTGAAGGCCTTTTGCTGAGACGCGGTATTGGTCAGCGTGTAGTCGGCGGTCTGCATGAGGTAGTAGGTCGCCGGGAATCGGACGTTGGCCAACTCCGAATCTGACCACCCCAGCGCGGTGCCATTGCCGCCGATCGCAGACGGCAACCGTTTGAGCAAGCCAGCGATGGACAACGAAAGGCGGCTCACTTCGCACCCCCCGCGTTCCCCACCACGGGAACGAAGGCGGGTGAGACAGCCCAGCCGATGCCGCCGGCACGCGAGAGTTGCACGGTTTCAGGGTTCACCGTCACATCGTCGATCAGCACCACCGACGCGCCTTGCGACGCGAATATGTCCTTGCTTGTGTGGTATCTGTCGCCGAATGAACTGCCTGACCCGTGCCACTTAGACGCAAGACACATATGCACGGTTGGGTACAGCGGCTTGCCGACGATGGGGCGCGGTTCGGACCACACCTCAAACCCGGCGGCGGCTAGACGGTGTGCGGCGGCATGGTCATTGTGCCCCATCGGGCGATCAGCCAGCGTGTCGATGACGATGAAGTCCGCGTAGCCGTTCCAGTGCATCACAATCTCTTCGCACTCATGCACGACCAGCGGCTTGGACATGGCGTGTGTCGTGCCAAGGTAGAACCCCACCTTGCACCCAACCGCCTCGCGGATGATCTGTGCGGCGTCCGCCCATACCGCGTACGACCCGCACGATTGGACACGTACGTCGTCGTCGAACTGCAACGCCTGACTCACCATGTCGAAACGAAGATCGGCCCCGCCTTCCTCGCGCCCACCGGGGTAGGCGATAACGCAATGGGTGATGCCCTTGCCGATGAGTTTGGGTGCAACATGGTCCCGTGCCCACTTGAGCGGGCCAAGCCGGAGCAACGCATCGGGCATGCCACGCGGCCCAACGTCGGACCCGCAGGTCGCCCACGCCATGAGGGGGGC
>CAYTYD010000261.1:0-4819 GCA_964441555.1 uncultured Phycisphaeraceae bacterium
ATTTGTCGAGTGCTTCCGTTTCACGCGGCTGGATGTGATGCTCGCGAACGCGGGCGGCAAGGTGCTGGTGGGAAGTGGCCTGCACCATTCGGCACTTTTGATCGGCGTGATCGTTTTGACGATGGTCATCAACCTGTTGATGTCGAGCATGAGTGCCAAGTGGACAGCGCTGGCACCGATCCTGGTGCCGATGATGATGATGGCGGGGATCAGCCCGGAACTGACACAGGCGGCGTATCGCGTGGGCGACAGCTGCACAAATGTAATCACGCCCTTGAATACATATGTCGTGATCATTCTGGTGGCGATGCAGCGGTGGAAGAAGGAAGCAGGCATCGGGAACCTGATCGCCCTGATGCTGCCGTACTCGCTGGTCTTTGCGGTGGTATGGACAATCCTGCTGCTCGGCTGGGTTACTGGTGGGTGGGAACTTGGGCCAAATGCTCCGCTGTGGTACGTGCCGAAAGGGCACTGATCAGTGCGTTGTAGCGAGTGTGTTGCATGGTTGCGTCCATCCACTGTTGCCACGCAGACGATGATCGGTTTGGTACACTGAACCCATGCAATCCAAAGCTCTGACAGTCGATCAATACGTCAAAGAACTGCCCGCCGATCGCCGGGCCGTGATCAGTGCCGTACGGCAGGTGTTCCTCAAAAACCTCAACAAGGGGTTCGAGGAGCGGATGTCCTATGGAATGATCGGGTATTGCGTGCCCCACTCCATCTACCCTGCCGGATATCACTGCGACCCCAATCAGCCGCTTCCCTTTGCTGGCATTGCCGCGCAGAAGAACGCGTATTCAGTGTACCTCTTCTGCATCTATGCCGATGCCGATGAGGGGATGAAATTCCGCAAGGCCTGGGCCGCGACGGGCAAAAAGCTTGATATGGGCAAGTCCTGTATCCGTTTCAAGAAGCTTGAGGATTGCGCTCTCGATGTGATCGCGGCCACGCTTCAACGGGTCACGGTCGATTCGCACATCGCACAATACGAAAAAGCCGTGCCCGGTGCGGCCGGACGCTCAGGACATTCGACCCCAAAGAAGACGGATGCAAAGGTGCCCCCCAGGAAGGTCGTCAATAAAGTCGCGAAGCAGCCAGCGACAAAGTCCGCCAATCGGTCCACCGCGAAGGTCGCCAGAAAAGCCGCTCGCTAATTCGCCAAAGGTACATTTGCGCCATGTCGGACACGCACGCCACCGAATCACCCGCCACCACTTCGCGCCTCGCACTGCACTGGAAAGTGCTGATCGCACTTGCCTTGGGCATCGCGCTTGGTTCGATGCTCCATTATGGATGGACTGTCGAAACGTGGAAGAGTCTGGGCGTCATTGATGTCAAGGCGTTTTTGGCCGGGAAGCCCAGCGAAGCCAACGTTGGAGCTGGCTTTGCCGCCAGCGCTGCCAAGTTTGCCGTGGATGCCTGCGGTTTTGTCGGCAAGATCTTTCTGCTTTCCCTGCGTTTCATCGCGATACCCATCATCCTGGCTAGCATGATTCTGGCGGTGGCTTCGCTCGGTGATGTGCGCAAGGTGGGCCGCATCGGGCTGAAGACCATCACCTGTTTTGGCATCACGTTGGTCGTCGCGATCGTGATCGCGATCGGCGTCGTGCAAGTAATCAAACCCGGAAAGTTTGTCACGCCCGAAGCCAAAGCAAAGCTGCTCGGTGATTTCAGTGCCGAACTCTCAACCAAAATGCAGGCGGGAGCCGCGGCACAGAATCAGACCATCTGGTCGTTCTTGCTCGACATCATCCCTTCCAATCCGTTTCAGGCCCTCGCCGCTGGCAACATGCTGCAGGTGGTGGCCATCGGCTTTCTCGTCGGCGTGGGATTGACGATGATCCCGCGCGATAAATCGGCCCCCGTTGTGGCGTTCTTCGATGGCCTTTCCGCCACCATGATGGAGCTCGTGCGGCTGATCATGGCGTGTGCGCCTGTTGCCGTTTTGTGCCTGATCACGCAGACCGTGACGAATCTGGGGTTTGGCTCACTGGCCAGCGTGCTGCTGTATTGCCTGTGCGTTGTTGGAGGATTGGCGATTGTGCTGCTCATCGAGTACCCCGTCCTCATCATGCTGATGACGCCGCGAAACTCGGGTATGACGCCTCGCAAGTTCTTCTCAGGTCTTTCACCGGCGATCACGCTGGCGTTTTCCAGCAGCAGTTCCACAGCGACGCTGCCTGTGACTATGGCGTGCTGCCGCGACCGGCTCAAGATCCCGGCCTCGATCGTGAACTTTGTGTGTCCGATGGGTACGACCATCAACATGGATGGCACTGCGCTTTATCAAGTTGTCAGCGTGGTCTTTCTGTCGCAGTTGTACGGCATCGATCTTTCCGCATCGCAGTTGCTGACTGTCGGTGTCATGGCTGCCGTCGTCGCGATTGGTGCGCCTGGCCTGCCGGGAGCGAGCGTCATCATGATGGCGATTGTGCTCGAATCGGTGGGCATCCCCACCGAGGGAATTGCGATCATTTTGGCGGTGGATCGATTGCTGGATATGAGCCGAACGATTGTCAATGTTGCAGGTGATGCGGTGGCCTGTGTTGTGGTCGCTGGATGGGAGGGGGCGTTGAGGCCGAATACCACCGCCAACGATAACAGCCCGAGCCAAGCGGCCCGGGCTGATCGTGCGATGTAGTTTTCCGATCAGCGGCGGCGACGGACGGTGAGCAATCCGCCAAGACCAGCGAGAGCAACGCTGCCGGGAGTGGGAACGGTGACGATGTTTACGCTCCAGTTATCGATACCGCATTCGGTATTGAGCGTACCGGAGGTGGCTGAACCACTGGAATTGCCACGCCAGAAACCAAACTGCATCAAGCCGCCAGAGATGGAGAAGTCGGGGTTGTTGCCGGCGAAGATGTTACCGGCGTTGTCGATTTCGTAGAAGTCACTGGCAACCAGACCACCAGCGGGATTGGCCTGCCACGTATTGAACGTCGCATAAGGCATCACCAGGATCGGATTCCGCTGCAGGTAAGTACGACCACCCTGGATGATCGCGCAACCCGAGCCCTGGCCATTGCCACCCTGATTCAGGAAGTTCTTGGAGTCTTCGCTGTAGTTGATGATCGAGATCGCACCGCTGCCGGGGTTGTAGAACGCGGTGTTATTCATGTGCACACCCACGATGGCCGAGTTCGCACCGTTGATGTTGAGCGTGTTGCGGATGATGCGGTACTGATTGGCATTGCCGCCGACGGGCATCTGGAATCCATTGGTGAAGCTGCCAGCGCCACCAGCATTGGTGATCGCGGTCAATGTCCAGTCCGTGTTATTGAAGATGCCATCGAGGAACGTGACTGCCGAAGCCGACGAGGCCATCGCCGCAGAGGCGATCGCTGCGGCCAGGAGCAGGTTTGAGGTGCGAGCGGGTGACTTCGATGAGATAGCGCTGCGAAACATGGTTCGTTCTCCATTCAAACTTGGTTTCAGGTTTGGGCCTCAGGGCCGGAACATTCCAGCCGCTGGGCGACACCAAGACTTGCCACACCGGGCAACAATCTTGCAGCTTGCAGGAGACTAATTTGAACAATTCGATTTCACCACGAACATCGCAGATTCACCCTGACCTTCAGGTGCGTGGAGCGACACGTGCTGATTTGCCTCAGATTCTGGGGATGTTGAAGCAGTTGACCGATGCCCATGCGCACTATGACCACAAGAGGTTTGTGGCCCCCTCAGACGCGGCATCCGTGTATGGCGCATGGGTTGCCAAGGCGCTTCCGGGAAGCGATGTTCTGGCCCTGGTCGCGCAGCGTGTGGATTCCGGTCGAGTGGTCGGCTATCTGATCTCTGAGCACTTTGAGGCGATGCCGAAATATTGGGCACCCGAATGCATCTACGTACATGACATCTTCGTGGAAGCAGAGGCACGCAAGACCGGCGCGGCGGATGTACTGTTGGAGCATGCCGCGATTTGGGGCCAGGCGCGCGGAGTGAGTCAGCTTCGTGGAATAGTGGCCAATGCCAATCAGATGGGGCAAGCGTTTTTCAAGCGCAGCGGCTTTCGCGCCGGGTGCATTGAGTTTGTGCGCGATTAAGGGTTCAACCGGGCCCGATCGGTGGGCCGTGAAACTCGATCTTGTGCTGCTGGAACGCCGCGATAACGGCAGGCATGTTCTTCTGACCTTCGGGGCCCATGGCGTGCACTTCGCGAAATGGTGATTCGAGCCCGGGGGGCGTGCAGATCACCAACATGCGGAGGACGCCCGTGCCACAATTGGAGAAGGTGTGAATGCTCCCTTTTGGAGCGTGGGCAAATGAGCCAACGCCAAGGCGCATTTCCTTGCCGTCCACAATGAAGCGGACATGACCTTCAAGAACGTAGAAATACTCGTCGTCGATACTGTGACGGTGAAGGGGCGGCCCCATTCCTGGTTGCGTGATGGTTTCAAATGCGGCGAACTTGCCACCCGTGGCCACACCATCGGCCAGCATGCGCACACCATCTCCCACCACGTTGAGCATTTCACCTTGGCCTGGTTGAACAGAAAACACTGGCAAGCGCGATCTCCTTTACCTGCACGTTCCTTGGGAATGTGGGCAAACGGCTTTCACGCAGAAGCCTGAAGGGTGAAGCGGGAACACCCATCACAGGCGATCTTGGTGCGATCGGTTTGGTCTGTTGCCTGTGCGATGCGTTCGATGTGTGTTCTGCCATGATGGCGGTCGGAATCCCATGGAATACACACTCGATGCACGGCGAGGGGCTGAACGTCGTC
The DNA here is from genome assembly GCA_964441555.1 of uncultured Phycisphaeraceae bacterium. Taxonomy (GTDB): domain Bacteria; phylum Planctomycetota; class Phycisphaerae; order Phycisphaerales; family UBA1924; genus F1-120-MAGs238. The sequence continues at coordinate 4,731 of CAYTYD010000261.1, forward strand.
CCAGCTCTGGATCACACTGCTATTCCCCAAATCCATCGCGAATGTGATGTTTTTCCATCACGACACTCTCGCTCTGCGGCGATTGACTT
>CAYTYD010000262.1:0-4740 GCA_964441555.1 uncultured Phycisphaeraceae bacterium
GCGGGCGTACGCCGCGGCGAGCTGGTTGTGGGCGGTGGCGGGGAGGGCCTGAGTGGGGTCGGGCCACTTGGTCTCGAAACGGATGCGAGAGCCACTGACCGAGGGATCGACGGCGTTCACGGGCACCCAGGCATCGGTCTGAGTGGGAAAGACTTCGGACATCCAGCGATGCGTGCGTACCAATGCCTGATCCGCAGGATTCCCGCTGACGGGCCAACCGGCACCGGCAACCCAGGGAGTGACAGTCGGATCGATAAACGAATAAGCGGTGACCAAGTCGGGCCCATTGGGGCAGGTGGTGATGTAGGAACGCAGTTCGGACAGATCGCTGGCGATGATTTCCACAAGACCAGAACCAGTCATGGGGCGATTGGCAGGAGGACGGCCGATGTTGGGAACAGAGCCGGTGATCGGGGTGTACTGACTCCACAACGAGGCGGGAACGGGCCGATTTGTCGCATCAGGAATCAGACGGGCAACCTTGCGGAAGAGACTGGACTGGGCCGGCTGCAGGGCAATCTGCCACGCCGAATCCTGCAACAACGGCGAATTCCGCGGCACGGCCCCCACTGCCGGCAGATCACGCCGCGTGAGCGAGGGATTGATCAAAAGCGATTGCTGGCGCAACAGCGCCCAATCACCAGCGAAGCGGTTGTTGCCGAGCAATCCGCCGAGAAGCTGGCCACGAATGCCGTTGGATAGACCCAGACCGCAAATGCCGGTTTCGTCGTCATAACGAAGCACACGATTGGTGCCGGGAACGCCGTAATTCACATCGGAATCAACGCGGCGCTGCCCGTGGCCGTAATAGATGCGGGCGGTGTCGGAGGTGGCGATGTATTCAGGGGAGATGGGTTCGGCGGATTGAATGAACTCGCCGCGAGCAAAGAAGAGCAATTCATCAATGCGACGGGGGCGGGCGGGAAGAGAGATGTCCTGATCTCGCTCAGAAAGAAAGACGCCGCTTTGAGTCAATCCATTGTTTGTAATAGCGGAACTGAACTGCTGGCGAATCATCAAGATGCCGTCGCGAGTCATGGAGTTGATGTCGCGGCGGAGTTGCTGTTCGATCTGTGTCGAGAGGGCGTTATAGCGACTGAGCTTGCGACCGCCGCTGACGGTCTTACCCACGGAATCAAAGACCGCAGCGAGACCGACCGCGATGAGCGCGACCGCGCCCACAGCGACGAGGATTTCGATGAGCGTGAAGCCGCGAGATCCGCTGCGGGAAGGGCGTTTGGCTTGTGGTGCAGAAGGGGTCATGTGTTGGCTCACTGAGGGGGTCTTGGCAAAACCATCAGGCATTTCAAGGCAACCGCAGATCGCGCTCATCGCGGCTCCGATGAGCGCGACTTCGATTAGCGCGGCTCCATGGTGAAGACGTGGACGGCGGCAGGCACCTGCGGGGTGAGAACGATTTGCAGATCGCCACTGGCGGCCAGGGCGGCAGCGTTGGCTGAGGCGGCGGGGGAAATGATGACGCTATTGGCGTCTTCATCGGCCTTCAAGACGGTGTAAACGTTGCCCAAGTTGTCGATGAGCTTCTGGCCGGGTTGACGAACCAGACGCTTCTGAATGTCGGTGGCGCTGGCGACGGCAAGGCGAGTGAGGCCGTTGCCTTCGGGATTATCGATGAGCGTGACACTCACGCGGAAGGGCATGGCGTATTCGCCTTCGCCATTGAGCGTGGGGACGGGAGAGTTGCTGTTGTTCGTGACGGCCACCGCGACGCGCTGCTCCTGCTGCTGCAGCGCGATGGCACCACCCTGGCCGAGACGATCACCCGTCAGAACGTCGGCCAAGCGCAGGTCGCGAGTGGGACGCTGACGACGAATCGGATCGTTGGCGTCGTTGATGCGATCGCGACGGGGAACTCGAATGGAGCTATCGACGCGGCGGACAAAGACGGCGAACTGAATGCCGTCGTCGCCGACATTGGATGGTGTGCCGGGATCGACACGGCGCGTAGCCACATCCCAGACGTAACGCGGCTCATTGGCGTATTTGTTGTCATCGACGAGGGCATCCATGCCGGAATAGGGCTGAGGCCAGAGACGATCGCGCTGAGCGAATTGCACACTGGCCGTCTGGTTGGTGGCGGCGACAATCATCAGGCCGCGATCGGCGTTGTTGGAACGCAGCGAGAATGTGGGAATTTCCCACGGGCCCGGTCGATCCGGATTTGCACTGTTGAATGACCATGTGGAGTACGGATTGGAACTGGTGACGCCTTGGTAGCGGAGCATGTCGAGTCCGCGGCGATTCTGAAGTGGAATCGGATCGCTGGGGTCGAGCAAGCCACCACCAGGAGCGGAGGCGCTGGGGACCGAGCGAGTGGTCGTCAAGGTGTGGCCACGGATGTAGGCCTCGGCGTTACGGGCGACGATGAGGCCCTGGGTCTGATCTGCCGCGGTGCGCTGCTGGCGAACGACGACGGGGAAGACCGCCGCCAAACCGAGGAGACCGAGCGCGAGGATGAGCACGCCGATCAGGACTTCGATCAGAGAGAAGGCGCGAGATGATTGCGGGGACAAATTCATGGTGTCACCTCCCGCACACGACCGGAGTAGCGATCAAGACCGAAGAGCTTGACTTCAGTCTGGACTTTCTTGCCATCGCGGCCGCGATATTGCCCGACCACGAGTTCGTTGATGGCTCGAGAGACTTCTCGCCCGTCGCCCAGATTGAAGAGCGAAGTGTCGATGGTGGGTGTGTTGGGAACAACTTGAGGAGAGCCAGGCGTGCCGTAGACCGAACCGGTGGCACTGTTCACGCCTCGGCCACCCAAGCCACTGGCCACGCGGCGTTCATCCTGCAGCGAGACCTGTGCGACCTCGCGGCAGAGAATCGTGTCTGATGAAGCATCACCCAAGAGGGCACGCTGATCGGCCAGCGACACGCCAGAACCGATATCGAGAATGCGACGAGTCATGGAGGCCACATCAGTGGCCTGATCGAGACGGTAGTTGGCAAAGACGCCGGCATTGCGAAATGCTTGCGTGCCGATGATGTCGAGCACGAGAGCTTCACGGGAGGAGCGCGGAGCAGCAGCGCCGGTGCCAGCGGAGAAGCGAATCATGAACGACTGACGATTGCGGCCATCATTGGAAACAGCGGAATTGAAGAAACCGGTTTCAGGAAGAATCCAATTTCCCTCGCCTGCAACCAGGTGAGCCCCTTCATACCAGCCGGGGACTGCAGGATTCTGGACGATTGAGCCGGGAGCTGCAAAGCCGCGCACCGTCCAACCTTTGGGGAGGTCGATGGGCTGCAGGAGCGGAACGGGAACGAAGACATCGCGGACAACCGGGCGGCCTTGATTGTCAGTGTCATTCAGCTCTCCAACGCGCACGCAGGTGATCATGCGGAGCTTGCCATTCGGAGGAAGAACGAACACCGCAGCAGTATCACCGCCATCGGAACGGATGGCAGCATCGCGGGCGTTCTGCATGGCGACGCGCAGCTGGTTATCCGCGAGCGAGCGATCGTTGGAATACAGCATGCTCGAAAAGGCGGGCACAGCCACGGCGAGCAACAGGACGATCAGAGAGATCACCACAAGCAGCTCGGTGAGGGTGAACGCGCGAGATGAAGCTTGGACAGGTTTCACTTGCCCACCTCCACAATATTGTCTTCCATCGCCTTCATGCGTGCGATGGTCTCGCTGGTGTCAGGCGCCATGCCAAGCTTCTGCCGCAACGTGGCGATGGGCTCATCACCGAATGCGCCATCAGGACCGGCAGCAATGATGGCAAAGGTCGCATCACGCAGATTGGGGGATTTTTCAGGATCGCCGACAAGCACCGGCACGCGAAGCCAGTTGTTGATGGGATCGCGATCAATGCGTACATCAAACTTGATCCAACGGTAATAACGGATCGGCACATCGTTGCGATCACGCAAGGATTGGTCTGCGCGATCTTCCTTGGTGGGGCCGGTGTTCTGATACAGCTTGATGGAAGAGTTGTTGGGGCGGAAGAAGGGTTCATACTTCTGACCGAGCCGACCGCTGCCATTTGTGGCGAGCGTTTCGGTCGGCACCATGAACGTGCCATCACGCACGGGCTTGAGGAAGCCGGGACCGCCAACTCCATCGATCGGCACGACAGCGCCGGTCATATTGGTGGTCAATTCAACTTCCACTGGGCCGATCAGATAGAAGGGAAGTGAGCATTCGGAATAGCGCTTGTCATAGAACATTGCCATCGAACCAAAGCCCGCGGGCGGTGTGGGCGGGGCCTCACGCTGAAAGAACTTGCGCCATTCGGTGCCGTAGTTGATGTCGGTAAAGTCGTACACCGCATAACGATAAAAGCTGCGAGAGCTATTGGAGCCGGTGCCGAGCTTTTCTTCGATGCGTGCTCGCTGTGGCGGCGGATCGATGCTCTGATCCCGAACCAGAGGTGGAACAAAGCCAAACTCCCTGCGGAAATCACTCACCGCTTCACGCAGTGCGATGACATTCTGTCGCTCGGCCGAAGTGCGGGCAAACCGTGTCGCGGCACGCAGCCCGACGATCAGTAGCGCCATCAGCGTGCCGATCACGATGATCGACATCAGCAATTCGACGATCGTGAAACCGGAACGAGAGTCGAAACCGGAGCGTGAGCTGGCGGCAGGATCGATCTGGTATGTCTTGCGAGAAGTTTCCATAAGTTCTTCCGATCTGCACGAGCACTCACGACGGCACGGTCACATTCAGAACTCGATGGGGGCTGCGATCAGACGCCGCCACCACCC
>CAYTYD010000263.1:0-4731 GCA_964441555.1 uncultured Phycisphaeraceae bacterium
GCCCGTGACCAGCGAGTGGACATCGATCTCGAGGATCTGACGGGAATCGACGTTGAAGCGGAAGGTTTCCGAGCCCAGGCCACGATCGAAGCCGAGGGTGACTTCGACGACTTCGGTGCCGGGGTTGGGGTTGTAGAGGCGGAGGTATTCCTTGACGCCGGGCGCTCCACCGTTGTCGCGCGGGCGGTAACCCTCGCCGAAGCCCCAGAGGGTGTAGGCGTTGGTGGCCGGGCCGCTGGCCAGGGCCTGGTTGAAGGCGAGGGAGAGTTGATCAACCGCGACCGGGAGCGTGCTGTTAAAGAGCGTGGAGTAGGCCTGGCCGGTGGGGAAATCGACGAGTGAGCCGACATCGACCGTGGCCTGGCTGCGAGCAGCAACGGTGACTGCGTGGCGATAGGTGCTGCCGTTGGCGAAGATAAAGGAGAGAGTGACCGTGGCGGCGGCGGAGTTGGTGTTGAGAATGCCGATCGTTTCGCTGGTGCCATTGACGCCAAACTGGCCATCGGGAAGGACGCCGCTGGTGGCACCGTTGCCTGGCGTGCCGCCGTAACCCTCGGCGGCCGAGAGGTTGTCGATGTAGTGGCTGACTGCGACGACGATGGGACGCTGGGCGGTGATGCGGATGCCGTAGGTGCCATCGGCAAGGAGATTGACGATGTTGGGGTCTTGGTTGAGATCAAGCGTCGGAATGGAGAGGCCGCCGCGGCGGAAGGCGTTGAGGTCGTAGGTGAGAGGAGTGGCAGTGACCAAGCCGGTGGTCTGCGAATAGATTTCGACGCTGACCTTGATGTTCTGGCTGGTGGGGTTGTACCACACGAGGTAATCACGGACGCCTTCGCCCTTGAAGACTTGGCCGAATGTCCAGGTATCGCTGACGCGGCTGGAGAAGGGCTCGCCGATGGTGGGCTTGTTCTCGCTGTCAGGCGAGCGGCCGAACGTGTCGTAGTGGCTGAAGGTGGCGGTGATGGGGCGCTCGGAGCGGAGTTCGAGGGCGTAGGACTTGCCGGCGTAGGTGCCGCCGTTGCCATTGCCATCGGCACCGATGAGGCGGAGGCCGCTGGTGGGGGTGTTGACGGTGAAACCACCACGCGAGCCGGGCTGAATCGTGGTGTCGCCAAGCACCAGATCTCGCTGCGAATCGCTCAGTCCCTGGCCAGCGCCAAAGCGGGCGATGAGCAGGACGCGATTGGGTTGATCGCTGGCGTTGAAGACGGGGATGAATTCGTAGATATAGCGATTGGCGAAACCTTCGGGGTAGTAGAGCTGGTAGGGGAGCTGTGGGACGCTGTTGCCGTTGGAGAGCAATTCGGTCGCTGGGGATGCGGTGTTGATCGTCAGGTGGCCCGAGCCCGTGCCTTGATTCAGAGTGTCAAAGGGGGCCGCGGCTTCGGCGGTGGTGTCCCCAAAGAAGATGAAGTAGCGGAAGCTGGACTTGGCACCGGCCTCGATCGTGCCAAGATCGAACGTAAGAGCCATGTAGGAGTCGCTGCTGGCTCCATCGGGATCGTTCTGAGTCATCGCGATCAGCTGCTGGGCATCGCGGATGCCAGCTGCTTCGAGATTGGTGACAACCGTGGCGCGGGCACGCGTGTCAATGTTGGCCGTGCCCATGGCGATGGTCAGGCCCTGCTGATAAGTGTTGTTGCGGACGTTGGCTGAGACGTAGCGGCCGTTGACATCATTGCGGGTGTTGACCGTGTTGATATCCAGGAAGTTCAGACCCATGTCAGGGTTGAGGGCTTCCATCCAGGCGGTGTCCACCAAGGCGGTGGTGCCGGTGTTGACCATAAAGACGTCGACAGCGATGAACTTGTCATTCACGCCGTAGGAGAAAGTCTTCTCAATGGAGAGCTGGCGGAAGGTGCCCTTGGCCGAGACGCGGCGATTCTGTGAATCTGACTGATCGGTGAGTGAGAAGGGCAGCTCGGTGGTGACACCGTTGTTGGTACTGCTGTTGCGGAATGAGTTGCCGCTGGCAGTGAGGCCGAAGAAAGAGCGTTCCAGCGTGGTGCCGGTGACATTGCCGAAGAGGAACTCAGTGCCGTTGTAGGAGAGGCCGCGGTTGGTCGTTGCACCGGGCGTTGTCGGGCCAAGGAACAAACCGCCGGTACTCATGCCTGCGGAGACATAGGTTCCGTTGACGGAGAGAGAACTGTCTGAAACGCCAGCCGAAAGGCCAACGGTCAGCGTGTAGTTGCCGGTGGTGGTGGAGGGGTTGCCGCCACCAGCGATGAAGGGATTGAAACCAACCAGGTTGGAATCCACGATGGCAAGGTAGTACGTACCCGCCGTGGCAAAGACGTACCCCGAGATTCCGGAATTCAAAGAGTTGTCGGGGTTGGAGAGGCGGATTTCGCGACCCTGCTCATCCATCAGGCGCAGAGCGGAGTTGAGTTGGCCGCCGCTGGTGACATTGGCTGTCAGCGTGCTGCCTTGAACCGCGGTGAACTTGAAGATGTCGCGGTCGCGCTGCCCGAAGCCACCATCGCCGATGGCGGCGTTGACGGTGGCAGAGCCCGTGCCGTTGACGCCCTGAAGTGACTTGGCAGTCGGGATGGTGTCGTTGGACTCGAAGGGCCCGAAGATGTCGTTGGCGAGCGTGAAGTCGATCGACCAGGAGTTCAGCGTGCCTACGTTGTTGGCAAGCGTGTCGACGATGCGGATGGTCCAGGTTCCGGCGGCAGACTTGCCATCGAAACCGGAGAGAGCGTTATCGGGGCGATACGAGCCAGCGAAAGGAGCGGTGCCCGCGCTGATGGCGTTCAACGCTTCGTCGTCGAGGAGCGTAGCGGTGAAGTTGTCACCATCCGCGCCGCGGCGATTCACCAGCAGGATTTCAGTGTTGTCCGGTGCAATGAGCGAAATCTGCAGATCGCTGGTAAAGGTGTGCGTGATGTTGATGCGGACATTCACATCGAGGATCAGTCGCGAATCGGTGACGATGATCGAGTCCGTCGTCGTGCCCTGTGTGCCGGCAGGCGGAATCGCCTTGGCGGTGGTGAAGGTGCTGTTGGCGCTCAACTGATCACTGGCGGAGCGCACCACGGAGATGAGGATGTTGTATTCGCCGTTGGACTGCGTCGCACCGCTGCCAGCAACGCGCGGATTGTAGTTGTTGTTGCCATAGCCACTGACGGCGACGTAATACGCGCCGCCGGTGTTGACAAAGACATCGACATACGAATCGTTGCCGTAGAAGTTGTCGTTGAAGGCGATCTGCTCGCCGCGGTCGTTGAAGATGCGGACCCAGGAATCCAGCGAGCTGCTGACGCTGAGACGCTTGGCGGTGATCTCGGCAGAGATCTGTCCGGCGGAGATCATGTCAACGCGGTACACATCGACATCAAGCCCGGCAAAAGCGCCGTTGCCAAGCGTCACGCCATTGAACGTCGCCTGACCGGAGGAATTGAACGAAACCGCGGTGGCGGTGCCCATGGTGTCGTTGGGCTCGTTCTCGCCGGACGCGGCGACGATCTCGAAGTTCTGCGTCTGCGAGGTGCCGCCGGAGAGATTTCCATTGAGGAAATTGCCGGAAGTGTCCTTGAAATTCGCAGGAGTCAGAACAAAGCGGTACTTGCCGATGGGAAGACGATTGAGGGCAAACGACGACAGATTGATGCCGACATTCACCGTCGTGGCGTCGCCACTGGCAAGGCCGATCGAGGAGATCGGAACCGTGAAGTCATCACCATTGCCAAACACACCATCGGTGCCGGCGCCGGTCATGGTCACGCCGGAGGTGCTGAGCGTGCCGCTGGCGATGGCCTTGTTGAACGTGAAAGAAACCGCGGCGTTGGGGTGAACCAGGGCCGGGTCATTCTGCGTGGTCACCGGGCCAGGGCTGATAGCGCGGAGGATGGGACCTTCGACGCTGAGAATCTCAATGGCGCGGGCGAGGTTGATTCGTCCACCACTGGTGACCTTGTTCTGCAGTGCAGGCAGCTGATCGGATGAATCGATGAGCACCTGGCGGATATCAAACGCCGACGCCGTCGGCTTCACCGTCTTGAGGATGGCGATAGCCCCTGCGACCATCGGGCTGGCAAAGCTGGTGCCGCTGATGTAGGTGTAAGAACTGCCGATGGCCGTGGTACGGACATCGACGCCGGGAGCCGCCAGGTCGACGTTTTGCACGCCGTAATTGGAGAACCCTGCGAGTTGATCCTGGTTGTCGGTCGCGGCCACCGAAATGATGCCGGGGAGGTTGTACGACGCGGGATACGCGCGAGTGGTGGAGTCGTTGTCCGCACCGTCATTGCCTGCCGCGGCGACAAAGATGCCGCCCGAATCGATGTAGCGCTGAATGGCCTGGCGTTCGGCGACAGGACCCGCCTGGTCGGCGTAGAAGGTCGGCGCAAACGCACCGTACGAGTTGTTCGTCGCGACGATGTTGACACCACGATTGCGCATCATGGTGACGTAATCGTGTGCAGCGACAATGGCTTCCAGGGTCAGGCCGCCCTGCGCCGTGGCGATCTTCAGAGGCAGAATCGACACGTTCCACGCAACGCCGGTCACACCAACGCCGTTGTTGCCCACAGCACCAATGGTGCCTGCGACTGCCGTGCCGTGTCCCTGAGCATCGTCCGGGTTGTTGTCCAACTCGCCAAAGTCGTAACCCGTGATGTCATCGATGTAGCCGTTGCCGTCGTCGTCGATGCCGTTGCCGACGATCTCGCCCGGGTTGCGCCAGACATTGGCTGCAAGGTCGGGGTGATTGACCTGCACACC
>CAYTYD010000264.1:0-4684 GCA_964441555.1 uncultured Phycisphaeraceae bacterium
GGCCACCGAGGAACTGACCGACTGCGGACCAGCGCGTGCCGTTCCACTTGGCGACCGAGCAGTTGGCGCTTTGGAAAGGGCGAAGGGTCCAGCCGCCGACATACAACGCGGCACCGGTGCCATCGTTGAAGACTTCCATGCACTCGATGTCGGAGAAGGTGGGATCACCGGGGGCGACACCGCCACCGACGGGTTGCCATGCGGATCCGGTCCAACGGCCGATGAGGCCGGAGACGCCACCGATGCTGGCAAAGCGCCCACCAACGTAGAGCTTCTCGCCGGAGCCGTCGTTGAAGGCCTTCATGGAGAAGACGGCGGGAGAGAAGCCGCCATTCATGCCAGTGCCGACTGCGGACCATGCGGAGCCATCCCAGGTGGCGAGGCCGGAGGCAGGAGTGGAGGAGGAGCCGATGGTGGCGAAACCGCCACCGACGAAAAGGCGGCCTTGCCAACTGGCAAGGGTCCAGACCGCGCCGGCGGGAGAGCCGCCACCAATGGAATCCCAGCGCGAGCCATTCCAGCGGGCGAGGTTCTGGGTGCTGGGAATGTTGCTGGCGGTGGCGTAACCACCACCGACGACGAGCTCATCGGCAGAGCCGATGCGATGGATGGCGAAAGAGGTGACGAAGTAGTTGGTATTGGGGGAGTAGGCGCCGTTGCCGACTGCGCCCCAGGATTGGGTGGCGAGGTCGTATTGGGCGATGCCGCGGGTGAGCCAGCCGCCGACAGAGCTGAATGAGCCGCCGACGAAAAGTTTCTCGCCGTTGCCGGGGTTCCAGGCGAGCATGGGCTGGATGTAGCCATCGCTGGTGACGCCGGGCGTGCCGAGGGTCGCATCCCATTGGGAGACGCATTGGGCGTGAGCGGCTGTGATGATGAGTGGCGCAGAGGCCAGAGTGATGAGCAGCGCGGATGACATGCGTTGGGTGGGCATCTAAAAAAACTCCGGGGAGTGGTCCTCTCCTCGAACCACTCCCCTGGAGCGTACCAAGTCGGTCAAGATGTGCGGCGATCAGCAGGAGGCACTGAAGGCCGCGACGAAATCCAGATAATCGAAGAAATCGATGACGGTGTCGGCGTTGAAATCGGCGTTGGGGGCATTCCCGGAGAAGGCAGCGACGAAATCGAGGTAATCGAAGAAGTCGAGAGTGCAATCGACGTTGAAATCGGCAGGGCAGCCGGATGGAAGGTATGAGGTAGCGATGGCGTATTTGTTGGCGAGATAGAGGGCGGAGATGTTGAGGGTGTCGCAATCTGCCGCGCTGTCGTAGACGAGGACTTCGGCGAGCTTGATATCGGCGTAGCCGCGTTCGCTGCCACTGTACCAACGGGCGCCGAGGCGGACTTCGTTGATGTTGAGGGCGGCGGGGGCGGTAAAGGTGACGCGGCCTTCGCGATCACCATCGACGACGAGTTCGAGACGGGTGCTCCAGTAATTGACCTGGAGGAGGTGCCACTGGCCGAAGGGGTTGCTGTTGCCGGTGGTGCGGTAGTTGCGCCCGCCGGGGGTGATGAGCTTGGGGCCTTCGATGTTGAGATAACTGAATGAGGATTGTGAGAACTGGCCGAGGTCGATGTTGATGCCGGTGAGGTAATCACTTTGGCCGCTGGCTCCGGTGGAGACGAGGCCGGGGTATGCGCCGTTGCTGCTCATGGGCGCAAAGACGATGAAGAAGGTGCCTTCGCTCATGGGGGTGGAAGAGAAGGCGTTGTTGCGGAGAACATCGTTGATGCCGTCAAAACGCATGGCATCGCGGCCGTTGCGCTCGGCCGGGAGGAAGAGAGGTTGGTTGGCCTTGGTGGGGTTTGAGATGGTGCCGCCGCTAGCAGCCTTATTTGTGAGGGATGAGATGGTGATCGGAGCGATGGTGTCGAGGGTGCGAGCGGCGGGATCGGAGGCATCAAACCACATTCGCAGGTTTGTCTGCACGGGTTGGGCAGAGGCGATGGCTGCGGAGAGAAGCGGAATGAGAGCGGCGAGGCGGTATGACATGGATACTCCTGATGAAACCTGTGCAGGATCAAACGATGAACGTGCCGCGATTGGCTGAAGATACCACTTTGGTGGATGGATTCATATATGGATAGTCTGTCTGCATGAGAAGTTTGACAGGATCTGCATTGTTCGCGGCCATGGTTCTAGGACGTTGCTGCGTGGTTTGTGGAGCAGGAACCGGGCCTGTGGCGCTGGAACTGACACCGATGCTGGGAGAGGTGACGCACGAGCGAGGGGTGGTGTGGGCGCGTGCGGCAGGTGAGGGGGAGGTGTACTTCAGGGTTTTTGAGATGGACCTAGAGGGGCAGATGGAGTTGGGAACGGTGGTGGATGGGAAGGTGGAGGCGAGGGCGGCGAGCGATCTGTGCGTGCGGATTGATATCGCGGGCTTACGTCCGGCGACGCTGTATGGGTATCAACTTTTCGCTGATGAAGCGCGGACACAATCGATTGATGGTGGGGAGTTCTGGACGCTGCCGGATCCGGCGCGGGCATCGGTGGTGAAGCTCGCGATCGGGAGCTGCGCGAATTACGACTTGAAGAAGGGACCACCGGGAGACAGCGATGTGTGGTCGGCGATTGCGGCGGAGGAGCCGACGGTGTTGGCGCTGATCGGGGATACGCCGTATGTCGATTCGACGGAGTTGAAGGTGCAGCGGGAGAGGTATCGGCAGTTTTTTGAATGGGGGAGTTTGCGGGGGTTGCGGAGGAATGTGCCGCTGATTGCGGTGTGGGATGACCATGACTTTGGAAAGAATGACACGGATGGGAGATTGAAGGGGAAGGAGAACGCGCGGCAGGCGTTCATCGAGTATCACGCGCAGGAGCGGTACGGAGATGGGGAAGAGGGGATTTATTCCAGGCAGCGAGTGGGAGCGATGGATGTGTTTGCGATTGATGCGAGGTGGTTTTCAAATCGTGATGAGAAGAAGCTGCTGGGAGAGAAGCAGTGGGTGTGGCTGGAGAAGGGATTAAAGGAGAGTGATGCGCCGTTCAAGGTGTTGATGACAGGGATGATCTGGAATGAAGCGGTGCGGCCCTTGAAGACGGATTACTGGACGTTTTATGCCGAGGAGCGGAAGAGGTTGTTTGAGTTCATTGAGAAAGAGAAGATCAGCGGTGTGGTGCTGGTCGGTGGGGATATTCACAGGTCAAGGTACTTGATGCACCCGAGCAGCGCAACCGGTGTGGGGTATCCGCTGCATGAGATCATCACGAGCCCGCTGGGGCCCAATGTGCATCCGCAGGCGAAGGTGGGGCATCCGGCCTTGGTGTGGGATGCGGGAGAGCCGTATTCATTCTGCGTGTTAGAGGCGGATTCGAACGTGCATGGGGCGCATCCGGCGGCGACGTTGCGCGTGGTGTGGAAGAACGCCAAGGGGGTGACATTGCATGAAACAGTGATCGGCGAGCCGGATCTTCACACTCGGTAGGGGAGTGGAGGTGTTGGGTGGTGTACGGTTGGGATCAGTTGGAAGGGAATCAGGAGGTTTTCAGATGACGTTCACCGTTGCCGCGTATGCCGCCCAGTCTGCGACCAGCCTACTGGCACCATTTTCGATTCCGCGGCGTGAGCCAGGTGCAACGGATGTGAAGATCGACATTCTGTATTGCGGCGTGTGCCACTCTGACCTGCATTTTGTGCGGAATGAGTGGAAGTTCAGCGCGTATCCACTGGTGCCGGGGCACGAGATTGTGGGGCGTGTGAGCGCGGTGGGTGGAAAGGTGAGCAAGTTCAAGGTGGGGGAGATGGTGGGTGTGGGGTGCATGGTGGATTCGTGCCGCACATGTGCGAGTTGTCAGGAAGGGTTGGAGAATTACTGCGAGCAAGGATCGACGTTTACGTACAACGCGCCGGACAAGCATGGCACGGCGGAGATGACGTATGGCGGGTATAGCAAGGGCGTGACGGTGGATCAGGATTTCGTGGTGAAGGTGCCGGGAAATTTGGATCCGGCGGGGGCTGCGCCGTTACTTTGCGCGGGGATCACGACGTATTCGCCGTTGCGGTATTGGGGTGTGGGGAAGGGGCAACGGGTGGGGATCGTGGGATTGGGTGGACTGGGGCACATGGGATTGAAGCTGGCTCACGCGATGGGTGCGCATGTGACGCTGTTCACAACATCGCCGGGAAAGGCGGAGGATGCCAAGCGACTGGGCGCGGATGAGATCGTGATCTCGCGCGATGAGAAGCAGATGGAGAAGGCGGGGAACTCGCTGGACTTTATTTTGGACACGGTGTCGATGACGCACGATCTGAACCCGTTGATCAATGCGCTCAAGCGGGATGGAACGCTGTGCCTGGTGGGTGCGCCGGAGCATCCGCACCCGCCGCTGATGGTTTTCCCGATGCTGTTCAAGCGGCGGAGCGTGTCGGCTTCGTTGATTGGCGGGATCAAGGAAACGCAGGAGATGCTGGACTTCTGCGGGAAACACAACATTGTCAGTGATATTGAGAAGATTCCTATGAGCGGAATCAATGCCGCGTATGAGCGGATGCTCAAGAGCGATGTGAAGTATCGCTTTGTGATCGATATGTCGAGTATCTGAGCGTTGAGTTCGACAAAAGTAGAGGTATTTCCCTGACGCCTGAAGTGGGTGAAGGTTGCTTGCTGCGCGCAGGGTGAATACCTCAGACGCGAGAGTTTGGATAGGGTTGATGCCTCATGTCGGATAGGAGTTTGTGGG
>CAYTYD010000265.1:0-4672 GCA_964441555.1 uncultured Phycisphaeraceae bacterium
ACCAGATCTTCGACGACCGGAACCTCTCGCTGCGCCGCAATCAGTCGTGCGCCAAGCTGCACGACCAATCGCGGCGAGACCCGCCGCTCCTGCGAAATTGATTCGTCGTTGACCCCCAGAGACATAACCCCTCACTGATCTGTCATGCCGCCTTGACCTTGGACATGGTTTCGTTGATCCGCTGTGCCAATGAGTCCGCTGTGAACGGCTTCACGCAGTAGTTGTTCACTCCGGCTTTGATCGCCTCGATCACACGCGTCTTCTCCGCCTCGGTTGTGACCATGATCACCGGCGTCGTCTTCCCCTTGCCTCGATACGCCTTCAGGAAGGTCAGTCCATCCATGTTTGGCATGTTCCAGTCCAGAAGGATCAGCTCCGGATTGAACGTGTCGCATTTGGCCAGTGCTTCCACCCCATCCGCTGCTTCTTCAAGCGTGGTGTGTCCGATCTCAGTCAGCGCTCGCCGACAGATGCCCCGAATCGTCTTGGAATCATCCACAAGCAGAATCCGCATGTTCACTCTCCTTCAATGCTGGTCTCACGCCGCTTTCGCGGCGGGTTTTGCAACGGTCTGGAAAACGCAGTACAGGTTGAATGTCGTCTCGCCAGATTGGCATGGCACGCAGATGCAGCCAACCGTGCCGGGCGAGCGGACGAGGTGTCCGGGTGCATGAATGATGCTTGGGCATGTCATGTTGATCACACCCGCGTTCAGCTTCGCCTTCGCTCCACCCGCGATGATATTGATCACCTCTCCGATCGCATCCGTCAGATCCTCACTCGCTGGTTCAAGAGTCGCCCCGGCGAGCTTTGATGCCAGATCAACCGACGCCTTCGTCGAAAGGCCCAGCACCACCGACCCGGAAACGTCACCCGAATACGAGATGATCGCGCTCACATCGTGTTCTGCCGGATGCACGCACGCGTGTGGCGCGCCGAATGAAACCGGTGCATTCAGCATGGTGGCAAATAGATTTTTCGTCGAATCCACAAGAGCCAGGGCCAATTCCTTCTGCATTGCTTTCGCTCCTCATCCCGCCCAGAAAGTGTCGAGGTTGAAGCCCGCTGCATGCACGCGTCACGCCGTGGGCCGCTTCACGTATCGGCGGAAGTGCTGGCAAAATGCATAGGGCAATTACCCTCTGTGTATCGGCAGAACTAGGGTGTTTGCCGCATGCCTTTGACTGAATCAGGGGGTTTTATGGACCCCGAAAACCGCCTTTATCCACCTTGTGTAAAGCACGCCTGATGGGGCGTCGATGTCACGCGGAACGCTATTGCACAAGGGAAGACTCGTGTCATACGAAAAGCTCGAACAACTCTGCAAGGCCTCGGTGCTTCTGGATGCCACCGACCTCCCCGGACTCGTGGAGCTCGAAACCGCCATGCGCGAGTTGTCCTCGCTCCTGCAGCATGATGGTGACAGTGACTCATCTCAGACTCTTGAATCCGCCGCCTCACTCGTGCAGAAGATCGTTCTCCGCGAAGCAGGCGATCTAGAAGGCGCGCTCGCGCAGGTGCGGCAGGATCTGGATGAACTCTGCCGCCAACTCAATGATGATCCCGCAGCATCCGCCAACTCCATCGACCTCGAACTTCTCGGTGCCTGGCTCGAAGACTGCAAGTACGTCCTCGATGAGATCGAAGGCCAGGCCAGTGAACTCCGTAGTGGCACAGACACCACCCCTGTACTGGCCGAAGTGCGCCGCCGCATCCACACCCTCAAGGGTGAGTGTGGCGTGATTCCGCTTCCAGTCGCGCAGCAAGTGCTGCACGATCTGGAAACCGAACTCGAACTCTGCGCCGGCACCATTCCCGAAGCCACGGTCACCAATGTCCTGTCCGTTGTCGATTGGATGCGCTGCTACACCGATGCGCTCCGAGCCAATCCTCACGCCGCTGCGCCTCGCTTTGGTGCACAGGGCCCTGCAGCAAACGTCTCCACAACCGACGCTGTGACAGCGACTGCCGAGTCGACGATTGGTGATCCAGTCGTTGCTGCGATGTCGCAGTCTCACCCCACTCAGGCAAGCTCCATCAATGACAGCTCCCTTCCCGATTCATCACAGCCCGTCGCCTTCGGGCCTGATGCTGAGCTTGGTTCAGGTGCCACCGAGTTCCTTACTGAAGCAAGAGAGCACCTTGAACGCAGCGAAAAGGCACTCCTCGAACTCGAGCAACGCCCGCAGGATGTCGAGCTCATCAACACTGTCTTCCGTGCCTTTCACACCATCAAGGGTGTCTCCGGATTCATGAAGCTCGCACCCATCGTCACGCTTGCCCACGCTGGCGAGTGTCTCCTCGATGGCGCGCGCAGTGGCAAGCTCTCCCTCAATTCCGGTTCCCTCAGTCTCATTCTCAAGGGGTGCGATCTTCTCGGTCAGCTTCTCAATCTCATGGAAGGCAAGCCCGGCCCCACTCAGGCACGCCTGCATCAGATCGCCGAAGCCCTCGAGAAAGTCGCTCGCGGCGAATCCGTCGACTACTCGTCCCTCGGCGTCTCTGCGGCCGAACCCGTCCGAAACGATGCCTCGGCAGCCCAACCCTCGGGCTCTCCGGCCGATGTGGCTCAGAAGGCGGGCGCCGCGGCAGTTCGTTCTGATCAGACGGTCAAAGTCAGCACATTGCGCATGGATGCCTTGGTCGACATGGTGGGAGAACTCGTCATTGCCCATCAGATGGTCGTTCAGGATCCCAGCATGCGCGGCGTCGTCAGCCAGCAGTTGCAGCGAAATCTGCAATCCGTCGGCAAGATTGTTCGCGATTTGCAAACCGTCTCGATGTCGCTGCGCATGGTCCCCATCAAGGGCACCTTCCAGAAAATGACTCGCTTGGTGCGTGATCTCGCCGCAAAAAGCGGCAAGCGCATCACGCTGCACACCGAAGGTGATGATGTCGAACTTGATCGCAACATGGTCGAAGTGATCGCTGATCCATTGGTCCACATGGTGCGAAACTCCTGTGACCACGGATTGGAGTCTCCCGAGCAGCGCGCTGCCGCAGGAAAACCCGAAGCCGGAAACCTCTGGCTCAGGGCATTTCACTCCGGTGGCGCTGTGGTCATTGAGATCGAAGACGATGGCCGCGGCCTTTCACGCGAAAAAATCGTCGCCAAAGCCGTCGAACGCGGCATCTACGCCCCCGATCGACCTCTCGCCGATATTCCCGATGCCGAGGTCTTCAACATCATCTTCCTGCCGGGATTCTCCACCGCCGAAAAGGTCACCGACATCTCAGGTCGCGGCGTCGGCATGGATGTGGTCCGCAGAAACATCGAAGGCCTCCGCGGCAAAATCGACATCCGCTCCACCGCCGGCAAAGGCACGACCTTTGCGATGCGCCTCCCGCTCACCCTCGCCATCATCGACGGCCTGGTTGTTCGCGTCGGCCAGCAGCGATATGTCATTCCCACACTCAGCGTCGAGCAGAGTTTCCGCCCCGCGGCGAGTGACAAGCACACCATGGCAAACCGTCTCGACATGGTCATGGTTCGCGGCGAACTTCTTCCCGTGCATCGTCTCGAAACACTTCTGCAGATTCCCGTCGATGCCGCAGTCAGTGAGGAACGCCTGCTCGTGCTCGTCGAAGCGCACGGCAATCGTGCATGTCTTGCAGTCGATGCGGTCCTTGGTCAGCAGCAAGTCGTCATCAAATCACTTGGAAGTGCCATCGGTTCCAGAGCCGGTGTCGCTGGCGGAGCCGTCTTGGGTGATGGGCGCGTGGCTCTCATTCTCGATGTGGCCGGAGTTCTCGCCGAAGCGGCACCCGCCGCCGAATCAATCGTGGAGGCATCATGAGCAGTGCAATGTCAACCGCGGCACCCAAGCCGGTCTCGCGGGCCAGTTCCTCATTCGAGGGCGGAAATCAGGACAAGTTTCTGACCTTCTGCCTCGGAGTCGAGGAGTACGCGTTCCCCATCCTCGTCGTGCGCGAGATCATCGGTCTCATCGATGTGACTCCCCTGCCAAAGACACCCGCATATGTCAAAGGTGTCATCAACCTGCGCGGGCGCATCATTCCAGTCATCGAACTGCGCTCCCGGTTCGGCCTCCCCCTTGCCGAGTACACCTCGGAAACCTGCATCCTCGTCGTCGAGGTCGCAGGTCAAGGCGGAGAGTCGGATTTCCAGCTCGGTGTCATCGTTGATCGTGTCCGCGAAGTGCTGGTCATCGAGCCCGGCAATATCGCGCCGCCTTCCAGTCTGGGGTGCGGCATCCCGCTCGATTCCGTGCAGGGAATCGGCAAGGTCAAGGAAAAGGTCGTAATTCTGCTGGACCCGGCCACTGCGCTGGGCGAGGCGTTGGCGGCAGGCCGCGAGGCCAAAGAAGCGGCGAACGGTTCGCCAAAGCTCGCCGCGTAAGTGCATTCGGGGTCTGGTCAGGGTTCAACAGAAACAAAGGACTGAATCATGTTGAAGTATTTTGCAAATCTCTCCATCAGTGCGCGATTGGTTGGTCTGAGCGTCGGTCTGCTCCTGGGTGTGGCCGGCACCACCTCGTGGGTTCTCATTCACCATCACAAAGAGTCCGCTCAGGACAAGATGATCGAAGAGGCCCGGGTTTTCACCGCCTTGGCGGATGAAACCAAGAATCACGTCGCGCTTCTTCACCAAGCCGACGCCTTCAACGAGAAACGCCTGATGGCTGAACTCGAGGAAGCCCGCGGCCATGGT
>CAYTYD010000266.1:0-4669 GCA_964441555.1 uncultured Phycisphaeraceae bacterium
CCGGTGGCATCCGGCACCTCGACGTTAAGATTCAGCCTGCTGCTTTCCGGAGATCTATGGCGCTTAGGTGCGGCATTGAACGCGGTGCAGATCGCGGAATATGTGGAATCACGCCGCAACGCGGCACTGGTGCGATAAAGCGCGTCGGATTGTTTTAGGCGTGGCGAGCCCGTGCGACACGGTGTTCCGTGGCGCGGCGAAGCTTGCGCGCGGCGAGGTCGACGGCCTTGAAGAAATCGGAAGAGAGTTCGTTGACAGCGATCTGACCCATGCCTGCGATGTTGGCGACGATGGAACAGCGCTTATCGGTCCCGCCCTTGGGGCCGTTGTCATCGACGACATGCACTTCGACGCGTGTGACGCGATCGGAAATGCGGGAAAGGGCACGGCGAACCTTGCGTTCCGCGTGATTCAAGAGAGACTGGCTGGTGGACATGGGGCCGTCAACAAATCGGAAATCCATGGTGCGGGTCCTCCATTGCATGTGACGCCATTGGAGCGTCACCTTCATTCGATACGGCGGATGAGTGCGGAGGTTCAGAAAATGTGGCGAGTGATGGAGAGTTTGGGGAGTATCGTCCCGATATGAAACTCGGTGAATCGGAATCCCAAGGAGTGATGTCGGCCATCGTTGTGCATGAATTTGGCGCGCCGGGTGTGATGCGATTGCAGCATATGCCCGTGCCAGTTGCGGGTCCGAATCAAGTGTTGGTTCGATTGCATGCCGTTGGTGTGAACCCTGTGGATACATACATTCGCGCGGGCTCATATGGAGCCCTGCCTGCGTTGCCGTACACGCCGGGCATGGATGGCGCTGGAATAGTTGAGGTGTCTCACGTTGCCGAGTTTTGTGCCGGTGATCGTGTGTATGTTGGGCGCAGTGTGTCAGGCACCTACGCGCAGTATGTATTGTGCAACGCTGGACAAGTGCATCGATTGCCGGAAGAGCTGACCTTTGCCCAGGGCGCCGCGTTGCACGTTCCATATTGGACGGCGCTACGGGCTTTGGTGTTCAAGGCCAGGTCTGAATACGCACGATCGGTGCTGATTCACGGCGGCAGTGGAGGTGTGGGGTTAGCCGCGATTCAAATTGCCAAGGCACTCGGGTTTCAGGTCATTGCGACAGCAGGCACAGAGCAAGGACTTGAACTTCTGAGGGCGTGCGGAGCGGATCATGCTCTGAATCATCATGATCCAGAGATGGTCGAATCGGTGCGGCAACTGACGGGTTACCCCAAAGGGGGTGTAGACATCATCCTGGAGATGCTGGCGAATGTGAATCTGGAGAAGGATCTTTCGATGTTGGCCATGGGTGGAGAGGTTGTGGTGATCGGAAACCGTGGGCGGATTGAGATCAATCCACGCGATCTGATGATTCGGGAATCGACAGTGACGGGAATGAGTCTTCTGAATGCCACAGCGGATCAATGTCAGGAACTGGCCAGGCGCATGGATCTGTTGATGCGGCGGGGCGTTATCCGGCCGGTGGTGCGTGAGGAACTGGCCTTGGGGCAGGCGGCCAAAGCACTCGAACTGGTGATGCAAAGTGGGGCGGGTGGAAAGATCGTGCTGATTCCATAGGTATTCTGCTGCATTTGCTGCAAAGATTCAGAATCTGACACGCTTCACTCGCACGTTGGTTGACCAGTCGATATACTGGGCTTGTCGCGTGCGTGTGCCGCGATCTGGCGGTGGAACCGCTGGAGTGCTCGGGCGGGGTTGGCACCCTCGTCATTTGAAGTTCGCACATCGCCATGGATGGCGGCAATGCAGCTGAAGACCTATCGCGCACCATCGATGGCAGAAGCATTGGCCCAGGTCAAGAAGGATCTGGGATCCGAAGCGGTCATTCTGCACACGCGTTCATACAAAGCTGGCGGCATTGCCGGGGTCGGGTCGAGGTCCGTTGTTGAGATCACAGCATCCGACCAGGCCCCACGAGCACGTGCTCCTCGTGCCGCGAGATCAGAGTCGGCTCGCAAGCCCGTCGAAGTGATCTCCGGTGCCGTCGGATCGACAGCAAGCCCGCGTGATGAAGTGGCGGGATTCAAACCCACGGACTTTTCCAAGGTCGAAGTTTCCACACCCGCTCGGCAGGTGGTTGCGGTGCAGAACAGTGTTCCTCGCAGCGCGGAATCGATCGTCACACATCGGAAGCAGGAAATTGATGTGGCCAAAGCCCCGACCAAACAGGCCGTTTCGGTCTCAGGGGGGGTGTCGTTTGCCTCGTCTCAAGCCATGCCGCAAGTGGAGCACTCTCGCGGCATTGAGGATGAACTGGCTTCGATCAAGAGGTTGATCGGGCAGGTTCTTGCAACATCGAGTGGAGTCGGATTTGCAGATGGGCCGGTTTCCAGCGTGCGGTCCATGCTGCTTCGGCAGGGGTTGGATCAGGCGGTCATTTCGGAAGCCTTGTATGAGGCCGGAGCAAAGGACCCCGGCCCAGCCATGCCGCACAGTGAGCGCGTCGCTTGCGTTCAGCGAAGTGTGATTGAACACTTGGCTCGTCGTGTGCGCACTACCGGTTCGCTGCCCGTGGCTGAGATGCAGCCGGATGGCAGGCCGCTGACGATGGCTCTCATCGGACCTACGGGTGTGGGAAAGACAACCACGATTGCCAAGCTCGCGGCTCACTATCGCCTGAAGCAGGGCAAGCGCGTCGGCTTGGTGACTGCGGATACATATCGCATTGCTGCCGTCGAGCAGCTGCGCGTGTACGCTGACATCATCAGATTGCCGCTCAGAGTGGCGATGACACCAGAAGAACTCGCCGAAGCGTGCCGCGTGCTCGCTGCGGAGTCGGATGTCATTCTCATTGACACGGCAGGGCGGAGTCCGACGGATGCGGTGCGGCTTGCGGAACTGGATTCATTCTTACGTGCCGCTCGCCCTCATCAGACACATTTGGTACTGTCGGCAGTGCTGGGTGAGCAGTCACTCGCGCGGTCGCTGGGCCGATTTGAGGCCATGCATCCGACGCACATCCTGCTTTCAAAATTGGACGAGTCGGCTTCGCTGGCTCCGGTTTTCAACCTTCTCGCGGGACGGAGGATTCCTGTCGGTTGTGTGACGACAGGACAAGAAGTTCCCGATCACATGGCACCCGCCGACGCTCGCGCGTTGGCGGCTACCCTCGTCGCCGGAGAGGGAATCGCGTGACGTTCAGACCAGGTGAAGTTCTCGAGCTTGACGCGGTACCGCGTCCAAAAGTGCCGATCGCCAATGTGCCGCCGCGGCGGGCAAGGGCAGCGGTGTCGCGTTTGGGTGCGGTGCCAGCATCCGACCAGGCGTCGCGGCTGCGGAACATGGTGGACGCTCTTTCGTCAGGAGGGACCCCCAGAACCGAGTTGCGGTCTGGGCGATCACCCCAGACTCCTCGCCACGTTTCGCATTGCCCTGTAGTCGCGATTTCCAGTGGCAAGGGTGGGGTGGGAAAGACGTCGCTGGCCGTGAACCTGTCATCCTGCCTCGCCAAGTTTGGGTCTCGGGTGACGCTCGTCGATGCGGACCTCGGCATGGCCAAAGCGGATGTGATGTGCGGCATCACGCCTGCGCGGCGTTTGGAGCAGGTGGTGGCGGGGCGAGCGGCGGATTCATTGGCGGTTCAAACGGCTGGTGGTTTCCGCTTGGTGCCCGGCACCCTCGGCATCGCGCGCATGGCGGCGTTGCCCGATCATGAGCGGGCCGAATTGATCGAGTCACTTTCACATTTGGAGTCCACAAGCGACATCGTGATCACCGATACCGGTGCAGGATTGTCGCCCTCGGTGCTCGGGTTCCTCAAAGCCGCGACGGCTGTTGTCGTGGTGGCCACGCCGGAGCCAACCAGCATCACGGACGCGTATGCGCTCATCAAGTGCCTGGTGCAGCAATCGGCCCAGGTTTCGGATGGCCAATCTACGCCACCCCGCATCATGCTTCTGGTCAATCAAGCCAGATCACATACCGAGGCGATGGCGGTGCACGAGCGAGTTGCTGGCGTCAGTGAGAGATTCCTTTCCTACCGCGTTCCATTTCTTGGCTGGGTGTCGGCTGAACGGCTCGTCAGCGAATCGATCCGGCGGCGCACGCCGATGTCTCTCTGGCGTCCAGGTTCACGATGGATGCAGGAAGTGGAAACCGTGTCGCAGGCCCTGGCTGATGCCGTGATGCCACATGCGGTGCGGGTGGGTCAGATTCCCCGAAAGCAGGGAACGCTCGCGGCGTGGCTTGGCGCTGTGCTTGGGCGCTGATTCTCCGCTGCGATTGAAGAATTCATCACATAATTGGCCCGTTTCCCCTATTTCCGGGTTCCGTCGGCACGGAATATGCGGGATATGCCGCGCTCACACTTGAGTTTTTGGGCGTCATTCTGTCTGCACGCTTCATCGTGGCTGTAATCCCGCCGAACAAGGTGGGCTTGGTGGGGACGCGAGTGTGCGTGGGGATGACGGTTCGACTTTGAACGAATCAGGATTTGCACGAGTGACAAACCCCTTCAGGCACATCGCCGCAGTTTTTGGCCTCACCGGATTTGTAGTGGCGGCGGTTGCCGGTTTGGTTGTCGGTAATCCGGCGGAAACCGTGCTGATGCGAGCGATTGTCTCCATGTTTGCCTGCTATCTCTGCGGCATTCCCCTGGCAATGGCCTCTGTGTGGGCTGTTGAGCAGTACATCACATCGTTCAAGA
>CAYTYD010000267.1:0-4596 GCA_964441555.1 uncultured Phycisphaeraceae bacterium
CGCGAGCGTCCCTTTGCCGAGCGATGTGAGGTAGTTGTCCGACGCGAACGGACCGGGCACGCACCCTCGGAGCGCAAGGCAAGCGGCATAGTGCGATGTGATCCGCGGAGAGATTCGGCAAAGCTCCGGCTTGATCTGGGCGATCTCGTCGTATTGGCCGATGCCGCCCAGATGGTGTGCGTCTCCGCTAAGGACAACCGGTCGTTCGTGGCCGTACCACGCCGCGCCAGCATGCTCGCTTCACTCGCGGAAGGTTTGCCCCCATTGCCATTCATCAATTTGCTTCTGGCATTTGAACAAGGTCTGCCTGATCGCACAGAGGTGTATCCGGAGTTGTCGTGGTCATCGGAGATTCAGGGGCCGAACATGGTCTTTTCTGCGAGGTCCGGGTCGACAAGCATCGCCCTGGTTGCCGGCGGGACCCCTCTGCGCCTGACGGAATCACGAGTCCGTCGCGGCGCTGAGGATGACACGCTTGAAATTCGCATTGTCTACACCCCGATGATCTACTCCGAAAAAGACATGGCGCTGGATCTTTCCGGACGCGAAGCAAAACGGACTATTCAGGAACTGAACATGGCGGATGCCGCCTTATCACCGCCCCTCGGTCGTATCGCAAACATCCACGGCAACACCGCCGAATTCAAGCCGTGGTCGCTTGCAGATGCGCTTGCAACTCGCAGGGCTGCCGCCGAGGGCCCGCAGTTGGTCGCCGTGGTGATGTTTGCAGGTCCTCTCGGGGCCGATGCGCGAGTGATCAGCGAAGAGGTTGCTAACACGATGTCCGGAGTGCGCAACGCGGCAGCTGAATTGCGCCGTTCGGCGACGGATCAGCCGAACACACCGCGGTTGGGCATTGAACCTTTGGCGGTGTATGACCTCTCCACGTTTGAACGCGAAGCGCCTGCAAAACTTGCCGCGTCGTGGGCGACTGCGTCCGCTGGCCAAGCCGAAGGGGCCTCATTGCGCTGGAGCCTTTCTCCAGCAAACACGTTGGAGAAGTATGCCAAGGGATCACCGCTGTGCATTTTGCTGGTCGACACGGAAATGAACCTGGTTGGTATTGTTAAGCCAGGAGCCGATGCTGCGACAACTCAGTCACAAGTGCTGCAGTTGATTCGTGAAAAGTGATATAGTCAGAGCGTCACGAATGGCTGAGCAGCAGTTTTTCGCACGCGGCTGCAGCAGGTGAAAGCGTGCGATCGCGTCGTTTGACAATGGCGAGCTGTCGCCCGATTTTGCCATCCTTTGGCATCAATCCTTCTCCATTGCGAAGCGCAAAACGCGAAACAAAGCCGATGCCGATTCCCGCTGCAACCATCTGCTTGATGGAATCGATGGAGCGAAGCTCCATCACGATGTTGAGAGCAATTCCCGCTTGTGACGCGGTGCGATCAATCAGATCACGCACCGCCGAGCCCGCCTCAAACGCGACCACCGTTTCGCCATCCAGATCCTTCCAGCGAAAGTGCTCTTTCCCGGCAAGCCGGTGTCGAGGGGGAAGAATCAGTCTCAATTCATCCGTCACCATCGGCACGCGTTCCAGTTCCGATCCGCTGACCAGTGCCAGGGGAAGCGTCACGATTCCAAGATCAAGCTCTCCCGAAAGCACGCTTTGCGCCACGGAGCTGCTGCCTGCCTCGCGAATGTAAAACCGAAGCCCCGGATACGTCCGCCGCAGTGAACTGACCACCGGCGGAAGCAGATAAGTGATGGCCGTGGCGCCGCCTCCGAGACGGATGCTGCCTCGCTCCAGACCCAGCAATTGCCGCACGCTGGTGGTCGCTTGATCCGCGGCACGCAGGGATTCATCCGCATGGACGAGAAACACCTTTCCCGCCTCGGTGAGTTCGATTCCGCGGCTGGTGCGAAGTACGAGAGGTGTTCCAACCTCCTTTTCCAGCTTCTTGAGCATCGCCGACAGGGCAGGTTGAGTGACACCCAATGCGTCCGCTGCGCGGGTCATGTGCCGCGTCTGGGCGAGCGTGCGAAAATACCTCAGTGGCGTCAGTTCCATCGATGAATCTCGTTCGATCGGTCTCGCATCTTTGGCTTCTACAGTACCGTGTCATAACGGCAGACAGAATCTTCGGAGGTTTCCATGTCGATTTCGTCCCGCGTTTCAATCTTGTCCGCACTCTTCGCTCTCGCGGGATTCGCCGCCATCGCCATTGCGGACGAGGGCATGTGGCTGGTGAATCGCCCTCCGTTGGAGCAACTCAAGGCCAAATACAACGCATCACCTTCGTCTGAGTGGCTGCTGCGCATGCAGCGAGCCGCCGTGCGTTTTCAAACGGGTGGCTCCGGATCGGTGGTCAGCCCTCACGGCCTGGTCATGACGAATCACCACGTGGGCTCGGACATGCTGTTGAAGCTCAGCACGCCTGAGAACAATTTGTTGGAGCATGGATTCATCGCCCGCACTCCCGAACAAGAACTCAGATGCCCTGATCTGGAATTGAACGTCCTTTGGGAAGTCTCGGATGTGACCGCCAGAGTGAATCAGGGCGTGTCTGGTTCCATGCCCAGCGCCGAGGCCGGCGCTCTTCGGCGCAAGAACATCGCCACCATCGAAGAACAGTCCAAAGCAGCCAGCGGCCTCAAAGCCGAAGTGGTCACGTTGTATCAGGGCGGCGAATATCACCTCTATCTCTACAAGTCATTCACTGATGTCCGCCTGGTCTTTGCTCCAGAAGAGGCGATCGCCTTCTTTGGCGGCGATGCCGACAATTTTGAATTTCCCCGCTACGACCTGGACTGCTGCTTCTTTCGCATTTATGAGAATGGCAAGCCCATTGCTTCTCCCGATCATCTGACGTGGAGTTCGTCCGGCGCTGCTGAGCAGGAGCTGGTCTACGTCTTCGGCCATCCTGGCCGCACCCGTCGCGGCTACACCGTCGACCATCTCCGTTTTCTCCGTGACACCGAGTTGCCCCGGATGATGTCTTCTATGTGGCGCACCGAAATCAAGCTTCAGACCTTTGCCGGTCGAAGTGCGGAAAACGCCCGCATCGTCCGCGACGATCTTTTCGGCGTGGCCAATGGTCGCAAGGTCTACACCGGACTTCTCTCCGGACTGCAGGATCCCGTGCTGTTTGCAGGGAAAGCCGCCGATGAAGCCGCGTTTCGTCAGGCCGTGAATGCGGATGATTCGAATCGCGCTCGCTGGGGCACGGCTTGGGATGCCATCTCTGCCGCCCAAGAAGAGCATCGCAAGATCTATTCCGAATACATGGCTCTGAATCGCTCCTTCAATTCCAGTGGCCTCTTTCAGCGTGCGCGGCAGATCGTGCAGCTCACCCGCGAACTCACCAAGCCAAGTGCTGATCGCCTCTCCGAATATGGCGATGCCAAACTCGAATCGCTGTACCTGAATCTCTACTCGCCTGAGCCGCTGCCCGCCGTTCTGGAAACTGAAAAGCTCGCGAATGCACTCTCGTTCCTCGCCGAAACCCTCGGCGGCGATCATCCCCTCGTCGTCCGTGCCCTGGCTGGAAAGTCTCCCCGCCTTCGTGCTCAGGAGTGCATTTCCGCCACCAAGCTCGCCGACATCGAGGCGCGCAAGTCTGCGGTCAAGGCCGGCGCCTCCGGCATCGAATCATCCACCGATCCCCTCATCATTCTCGCTCGCGATATGGATGGGCGTGTGCGTGAATTGCGTAAGGTCTTCGAAGATCGCGTCGAAAGCGTGCAGAAGGAGAATTACGCCAAGGTCGCCGCGGCACGCTTTGCCAAGTTTGGCAATTCCGTCTATCCCGATGCCACCTTCACGCTCCGCCTCTCATATGGACAGGTCCTCGGTGTTGCCAAGGACAACACTCCCGCATTCACGAATCTCGGCGGCACGTTCACCCGCGCCAAGGAACGCGCGGGTCAGGAGGGATTCACCCTTCCTCCCTCCTGGCTCAAGGCCCAGGGCAAGATCAATCCCGATGTCCCCTTCAATCTCACCTGCACCGCCGACATCATCGGCGGCAATTCCGGCAGCCCGCTGGTCAACGCCAAGGGTGAAGTCGTCGGGCTGATCTTTGACGGCAATATCTATTCCACCGTTGGCGATGTCTTCTACGACGCGGCCAACGCCCGCGCCGTTGCCGTCGACAGTCGTGGCATGATCGAGGTCTTCGACAAGGTCTATCAGGCCAAGGAACTCATTTCCGAATTGAAGTCTTCTTCAGCGTCCAAATAACCGACACCCCTGAAATCGTCAAAGGCCTCTTCCGAAGAAGTTGCCGCACACTGCAACCGGCCCGACCGAGTGTGGTATGCTTTCTTGTCTGACGCGCGCAGGATCGTCTTTCCCATGGAAACAACTCGTCGTGGATTTGTGCAAACCGTCGCCGGAGCCGCAGGTTTGGCTGTCGTTGCATCCGTCTCGGGTGCAGGTGTCGCCTCATTCTCCGACACCCCGGCCCCAGCTGCTGGCGGTGGTGGGGGTGGTGGGGGCGGTGCCGGCAAATCACTCCGCATCCTCATTCTCGGTGGCACCGGTTTCCTCGGCCCCGCCGTCGTTGATGCAGCCAAAGCCCGTGGCCACTCCCTCACACTATTCTATCGTGGCCGCACCGAAAAGCGCATCGGCATGATCGATGGCGT
>CAYTYD010000268.1:0-2669 GCA_964441555.1 uncultured Phycisphaeraceae bacterium
ATGCCCTGTTCGGCGGAATCTGCATCCTCACAAGTGCCACGCTCGGTGTCTCTGCCCGTCGCAGCTGAGCCAGCTCCTCCAGTTGCGTCAGCTCACCACGCGCGTGGTATCAAGACGTCTCGTGCCTCATTCTGGCGCGTCATCGTGCTCGTGCTGGTGCACGTGCTCTTTGCCATACACGTCTGGCACTGGATCGCCAAGGGAACCACTCTGTCTCCGGTCGAACCCAGCGAATCGATGTACGCCATCGAACTTGGCCAATTGAACGCCGGGCTGGTCTTCTTTGTGCTGGCGATTCTGAGCACCTTCATCTTCGGTCGCTTCTTCTGCGGCTGGGGGTGCCACATCGTCGCCCTCCAGGATCTGTGCGCATGGTTGATGAAGAAGATCGGCATTCATCCCAAGCCCTTCCGCACTCGTCTTCTCGTCATCACGCCCCTCTTGCTGGGCCTGTACATGTTTGTCTGGCCGACGTTTGAGCGTGAGGCGGTGATTCCGCTGCTGAAGATGATGCAGGTGCAGTGGCCAACTTGGCTTCTCGGTGAGCCAGGCAGGCGCCCCCAATTCTCCAATGCCTTCATGACGGATGATTTCTGGCACACGTTTCCATCGTGGCAGGTCACCATCCCTTTCATCCTCGTCTGCGCCTTTGCCACCGTGTATCTGATGGGTGCCAAGGCCTTCTGCACCTACGGCTGTCCTTACGGCGGCATCTTCGGCGTCGTCGACAAGATCAGCATCGGCAAGATTGTCGTCAGCGATGCATGCGAAGGGTGCGGCCACTGCACCGCCACCTGCACCAGCAATGTCCGCGTGCACGAGGAAGTGCGGGACTTCGGCAAAGTCGTCGATCCCGGCTGCATGAAATGCATGGATTGCGTCAGCGTCTGCCCGAATGGCGCGCTGTCGTGGTCATTTGCCTCTCCCTCCCTCTTTGCCAAATCACGAACCGTTGAGGCAGCAGCTCGCCAATCGGCTCCAAAGCGCTACGACCTTTCATTCAAGTCAGAAGTCTTGCTCCTGATTGTCGGTATCGTCATCTTCTGGTGCTATCGCTCCATGCTCGATGCTGTACCTCTGCTTATGGCTGCAGGCATGGCCGCGTGTGCGGCCTACCTCATCTTCAAATCTCTCACCCTCTTCCGCGACGCCAACGTCCGCGGCGCGCACATGCAACTCAAGCTCAAGGGCCGCATGACTGTGACGGGCTGGGGCTTTGCGTTGCTCACCATTGTCGCCGTGGCCGCCGCGGCGTGGTCTGGTGTCGTTCGCGCCAATAACTGGCACGCCGATGTCATCGATCTCAAGATCACCACGCCATATGACACTGTCTTTTCTCCCGGGTACACACCCACAGACGCTGATCGCGCCGCGGCACAGCAGGCCCTCAAACACTTCGATTGTGCCGGCCCCCGACCCGTCGGTTTTGGTTGGGCTCACACCAAAGAGCGCCTTGTCCGCATGGCTTGGCTCTCTGCCGTGGCCGGTGACCGCGCACGCTCTGAATCACTCATGCTCCAGGCCATGCCCATGGGCGATCCCGGGCAGGATCTGGTCATGGGCCTCACGCGACTGATGCAGTTACGCAACGCTCCGCCAGCAGAGGTGCATGCTCTCTTTCGCAGCACCCTCGAAAAACACCCGGAACTCACCGCCGTCCGCATCGCCCAGGCCGAGCTCTTCGCCTCTGCCAATGACCGCGATGGCTTCCTCCGTTGTGCCGACGACGCGGCGAAACGTCCCGAGGCCGATGCCCAGACACTTGCCGCTCGCATTTACCTCCAACTCGGATTCCCTGATCGTGCTATCGCCTGCTTCACCAAGGCCGCGGAAGCGCAACCCAAGTCCGGTCCCGCTGCCTACGAACTCGGTATGGCTTATGCCATGAGCAACCAACTTGAACAAGCAGCGATCCACCTGCAAAAGGCCGCGGATTTGGATTCCCACCGCCCCGAGCCCTTGCAACGCCTCGCCGAAATCTTCGACGCTCATGGCAAACCGACAGAAGCCGCTCGTGCCCGCGATCAAGCCGCAAAACGCGCTGCGGCACTCGCCCCTTCGCGATAACTCAAACTACCATCATCCATGAGCACCGCCGCTGCCGCTGAACTCACCAAGGTCACGCCCACCAATCGCATTTTTCGATCACTTCCCGGCAGCCGCTGGCCCCTCATCGCCCCATCCATCCTCTCTGCCGATTTTGGCAATATGGAAAGGGACTGCCGCACGGTTCTCGATCAGGGCAGTGGTGGGGCCGATCTTCTGCACCTGGATGTCATGGATGGTCACTTTGTCCCCAATCTCACGATGGGTCCGGACATGTGCAAGGGTGTCCGCCGCGCCTTCCCCAACACCCCCCTTGATGTTCACCTCATGGTCGCCAAGCCCGAGATGTACGTCGAGCCCTTCGCCAAAGCTGGCGCGGACCACTTCACCTTTCACATTGAGGTCCACCAGGGCAAGGCCGCGATCGACCTGGCCCACCGCGTCCGCGCTGCTGGCATGACCGTCGGCATCGCCGTCAATCCTCCGACCCCGATCGACCCCGTCCTCGAGATCGCTTCCCACTTTGACATGGTCCTGGTGATGAGCGTCAACCCCGGTTTCAGTGGTCAGTCCTTCATCGAGCCCGTCCTCGAAAAGACGCGCCGCGCCCGCGCTGCCCTCAA
>CAYTYD010000268.1:2679-4590 GCA_964441555.1 uncultured Phycisphaeraceae bacterium
TGTCGAGATGGATGGTGGCATCAACCAATCCAACGCGACCAAGGTGCGCGAGGCGGGTTGCGACATGCTCGTCGCGGCTACCGCCCTGTTTGGGTTACCTGTTGCCGATCGCCTGAAGGGTGTCGCAGTCCTTCGCGGCTGATTCTACAAGCCCGATAACTCGGTGGACAACCGGTCGGTTCTGCGCGTCCCAATCTGGTTCTTTCCCAATTCATCACCGATAACACCCAAACGGCGTGTTTGTACGGTGTATTTATGGTATTCTGAGGCACGATGCGCCTCTTCAGTGGTGCTCGACAGGTCGGTCTTCGACTGGCTCGTGCTAAACTCTGGATCACCGATTTCCGGCCGCGACCGGGGATCGGCGAGGTCAATTTGGGGCCAACGGCCCTGTTCAATCGCGGCGGAGTGTGTCCGATCTACCCAGGTCGGTCAGACCATGAGTGATTCCAATCGAGCTTCGGTCCTCCTGGTGCGATCCGGCCTGACGGATTGGGATTGCCAGGGTCGGATGCAGGGGTGTGCAGATCTTCCGCTCTGTGAAAAGGGACGGGCTGCCGCTGCTACAGACTGTGCCAAGTTGGGGGCGATTCATCTGGCGTTGGTCCTCTCCGGTCCGGATGAGGCCTGCCGGAGCACCGCCTCCCTTGTCGCCGCAGCGACCGGCAAAGGCAAAGTGAAGTCTGTCGAAGATCTCCGCGAGCTTGGATTAGGCCTGTGGGAAGGACAACGAGAAGAAGAACTCGAGATTCGCTATACCAGTGCCTATAGGGCCTGGCGTCACGATCCCGCCAAAATCGTCCCGCCAGAGGGTGAATCCATGACCGAAGCCCAGGATCGGCTCATGGAGCAGGTCATCAAGGGCATCGGTCGTCGCCGCGGCACCGAGGGAGTGGGGGTGGTTTTGCGCCCCTTCGCGATGGCCTTGGTCCGCGCCCGCATCTATGGCCTCCCCATTGACCAAGTGTGGGACAAGATGGAATCATCCCCCTGCACCGAATGGGTGTCGGTGGATATGACTGAATTGAAGTTGGGTCGGACTGCCGCCATCGCGGCAATCCCAGTTGCGGAGCGGCGTGCGCCGGTCCAACGCTGAGTTATCTGTACCTTGACCGCGGCCCCCAGGGTCCGCTTGGAGGTTCTCCTCGGAATCGTGATCGCCTTGCAACTGTTCAGGCGATATTCAGACCAATCACTCTGATTCGTGCGTCGTCGGAGACGACGCTTCACCAGTCGGGCAAATTCGGAACTTCCAGACCTTGCAACCCAACACTCCCCAGCCCGGCAATCATGTGCAGAAGGAAACCATGAAGGCCTCTTCCTCCACCTCGACCTCATCCCCCGCGGCTGCCAAGGCCCCGGTTCGCACTTGGAACGACGTTCAGCCCGACAAGAAGAAATCAGTTCCTGAAGGACTGTGGCTGCGTTGCCCCGGCTGCGCTGCAATGCTCTACAAGGAGAATCTCGCGGCCAACCTCCAGGTCTGCCCGGAGTGCCAGCATCACTTCCGTGTCGGTGGCACGATGCGTGTCAACCAGATCGCCGATACTGGCACCTTTCAGGAAATGTTTTCCAACCTCGAATCCGTCGATCGGCTCGGATTCCGGGATCTCAAGGCCTATCCCGATCGCGTGAAGGCCGAGCAGATCAAGAGTGGTGTCCCCGATGCGTTGCGTGCTGGCCAGTGCTTTATCAAGGGCCGCGATGCGATGCTCTGCGTTCTTGACCTTGATTTCATGATGGGCTCAATGGGTTCCGTCGTCGGCGAGACGATCACTCGCTCCATCGAACACGCGACTGAGCACGATCTACCCCTCATCATCGTCTCCGGTTCCGGCGGCGCTCGCATGCAGGAGTCCGGTTTGTCGCTGATGCAGATGGCCAAGACTTCTGCCGCGTTGGCTCGCTTTG
>CAYTYD010000269.1:0-4578 GCA_964441555.1 uncultured Phycisphaeraceae bacterium
GGTCGCCCGCGGCCGGCCGCCCGCGGGGGGGGGGGGGGCGCGGGTGCTGGGGGGGGGGCCGGGTGAAGTGATTGGGGTGGAGTTGAAAGTTGGAAGTTTAGAGGGGAAAGCGAAGAACTGGAGTAGGCTGTGACCCAAGATGCTTCTAAGTCCAAGCAGAACCCGGCGGTACCGCATCCTGGGAAATATCTCCCTTGTGGAAATCCCAGATTCCGAGCGGTGCTTGATTGGTTGCCGCGATCGGAAGGAGGTCGGCGAGTGGTGCCGCCGTTGCGAGCGGGAGAGCGGTACGCCGCTCCTGCGAGTGTTGGGAGCTGGAACGGGAACAATGCCTCGACCGCGAATTGGTCATTAATTGTGAACGAGGTACATTGGATAACTCAGTACCAGTGTACTGCGACAGTGCAGTACCTGTCTGATGAAGCCCCGCATGAACGGCTTGTTCTTGGGGCGCAGTTTGAGCTCTATGAGGGAGCAAGATGTGTGGCGAGAGGGCGGATTACAGAAAGGATCACGGGTCACGCGATGACTCGCCTTGAACAGTTCTTCCCGGTGTTGTCAAGAGCGTTGCATGAGGCATCGGAATCGAAACGAGCACGTGCAATAGTGATGGCATGTGAAATGGCGACAACGATGTCAGGCGTAGAAGACGCGGTGGTTTTGCGGCTGCTTCAACGATTGCGTCAAGGTGTTCGATTTAACGCCGCGGAACGCGCAGAGATCGACACTGTTGCATCGCGGCTTGATGAAGAGTATTTACGATTGCACGACGCGAGCGGTCATGATCACGCCCGTGTTGGCGAGGCGATTCGGGCGTTTGCCAAAGCGAGGGCAGTCGCTGCAGTAGGATTTGCCGGAGTGGGAACAGTGGGATCCGATGACGACGCGATTTATGAAGCAACACACGCCATGGAACACAGCGGATCAGAAATGATTATGAGAATTCGAGAGTGTTTGGAATCGGGCGAGTAGCGCGAATTGCGAGTGTGACAATGAAGCGGCTTCCGTACACTTGGGCATGATCGAATCGATGTCGATTGAAGTGCCCGGGTCGCTCGTTTGCATTTGCGATGCAGATGTGGCGGTCGCTGAGAAGCGCTTCTAGGGTGAAGCACTGGTTGAACTTGGTTGTGCGATTGAGAGCGGAAGAACCAGAACTCGGAATTGAGATGTGATTCGCTCAGGGCGGCACAGTGTGGAGGAAGGGTGGGGGAAGGTCTGCCTGCACCCCCTCGGGGTGCGTGAGGAATGGAACGCCGAATCCGGTGGTGTGGCTTCGCCACGACCACCGGCTATGAACCCTCACCGCTTCGCAGTGAAAAGCAATTGGCCGCTTACAGCCCCTCGAATGCGCCTGCCGCGATAAGGTCGCTGATGGCCTGGATGTCGCGATTGATGGGGCGGTCTTTGGTGAGAGGTTTGACGCGGGAGCGGATGATGGAGTGGGCCTTTTCGACGGGCTTGCCGCTCTTGAGGGGGCGGTGGTACTCGAGGCCCTGGGCAGCGCAGAGGAACTCGATGGCCAGGACATGGCGGACGAGCTCGACTGCGCGGGCGGCCTTGGCGGCTGCGCGAGGGCCGAAGCTGTTGTAATCCTCCATGCCTGCGCTGGTGGGGATATTGGCGACGCTGGCGGGAGCGGAGAGGGTGACGAGCTCGTTGACGCATGCCGCGGCGGTGTACTGGGCGATCATCAAACCGCTTTCGAGGCCGGGTGTTGCGGCGAGGTAGGGCTTGAGGTGGCTTTCGGGTTCGAAGGCGCCGGTGATGAGATAGATGCGGCGTTCGGCGATGCCGGCGATATGGGTGAGGCCGATGGCAAGCGTGTCGAGGGGGATGGCCAGCGGCATGCCGTGGAAATTGGCACCGGAGACGATGGAAGGGCGGCCCTTATCGGCGAAGACGAGAGGGTTGTCGGTGACTGCGCCGAGTTCGATTTCAATTTCGTCGATGGCGCCCAGGAGGGACCAGTGTGCCGCGCCGAGGACTGTGGGGGCTGCGCGAAGGGAGTAGGGGTCTTGGACGCGGGGGTCATCTTCGAGGTGGGAGGTGCGGATGGTGCTGCCAGCGAGGAGGCGGCGGAGTTCGCTGGCGACGAGGGCGGGGCCGGTGTGGCAGCGGGCTTCGTAGAGACGTTCATCGAGAAACGCATCGCTGGCGCGGCAGCAGTCGATGGACATCGCGGTGGCGAGGAGTGAGGCGGTGATGAGATGCTCGATGTCGTGCGCGATGAGAGCACCGCGGCCAGCCATGAGATGAGTGCCGTTGATGAGGGCGAGGCCTTCCTTTGCGGCGAGGGCGAGGGGCTTGACGCGTGCACGCTTGAGGATGGCTGCGGATGGAACCGCACGACCGTTGACGATGACGTGGCCTTCACCGATGAGGACATTGGCGATCGCGGCGAGTGGGGCGAGGTCACCAGATGCACCGACGGAGCCGAGCTCGGGGACCGCTGGCGTGATTCCCGCGTTGAGGAGTTGAACGATGGTTTGCGCAACGACTGGGCGGACGCCGGAGAGGCCTCGGGAAAGCGAGGCGGCGAGGAGGAACATGGTGCCGCGGACGATGTCGGTGGAGAGGGGGGAGCCGACTCCGGCATGGTGAGAGCGAATGAGGTTGGTTTGAAGAGTGGCGAGATCTTCGTTATTGATGCGACGTTTGGAGAGGGAGCCGAAGCCGGTATTGATGCCGTAGTGGGGTTCACCATCGGAAAGGGCGGCTTCGACGACTTTGCGTGAGGCAGCCATGGCACGAAGGGCGGCGGGGGAGAGAGTGACTTTGGCGTGGTGGCGAGCGACGGAAACCACATCGGCGATGGATAGGGGGGTGGTGCCGAGGGTGATGGTGGAGCGAGGGGATTTGGCCATGGGGAACCGTATCTGGGAGAGGGTGTGTTGGCGAGGGGGAATGAGGGTCGATACGGTTGATCATGATGAGTGCACGGACGCTGACGCGTGGTGGAAGAATGATGGGAGTGTCCTTGGGGATGGTGATCACCATCCTCGCGTGGACGGCGGGGTGCATGTCGTATCGAAGTGCCGGAAGTGGGCGGCAGGCACTGATGACTGAGGCGCAGAAGCAGCAGCGAGTTCAGATTGATTGGCCCGCTCGCGATGCCAACGCGGTGAAAAACATCCTGGAGAACACGCCCGAGAAGACCTTTCGATTGATGATGAAAGATGGAGCGGAACTTGAGAAGGCACCGACGGTGTTCATGCCGCAATTGACGGTGCCTGAGCGAACACTGGTGTACAAGGGAACGCACGCGGGGGGGCTCTTTCGCGTGTATGAGGAACCGTGGACACTGGAAGCGCCGGACCCGGGGGATCGCTTTGTGCGGCGTCAACTGGTGGGGATGTACCGCAGCTCATTCACGCCAACGACTGAAGATTACAAGTTGCGGCAGGCGGGGATTCAACGGTACTTGAAATGGAGCCAGAGAGAGCAGAAGAGGGCGGAGGATCGGGCAACGGATTATGGCGTGAAGCCGCAATTCACGGAGTGGGAAGCAGAAATCTCTGAAGGTGTATATGTGACCCTGCCGCCACCGGTGCCAGAACCGACGCGGGGAGTCATCATTCGGATGTTGGCGCTGGGTGGGGCAGATTATCAAAGAGATCTTTTGACACCCACGCGAAATCAGAACTGGCGCATCGTGAATGTGGGAACGGCAGGGGCGTTGACAGGTTTGGTGGGCAGCAAGACGGTCGTGAACATTCGCAATGATGAGGAACTGGACGCGGCGGCCAAGAAGATCGCGTTGCTGGCGGATGAGGGACTAGCCGAAGAGGCGTACGCCGTGCAGGCGACGATGGAATACATCAAGAAGGAGCGACCTGACCTGGCACGCGGGCCCTTTGTGATCATGGGCTTTTCGCTTGGCGCACTGTGCACACCGGCGGTGTATGCACGACTGGAAGAAACGATGCCGGGCGAGATCAAAGCGGCGGTGCTCGTGGGTGGAGGGGTAAACCTGCTGGACATCACGATGCGGGCGAACCTGCCGGGATTGGAACTGCAGATCAATTGGGGACCGGGTAGGGGGGGTGAGGCGGATCGGGCGAAGTTTGTGAGACGGTATCTGGACTATGCACGACTGGATCCACACCACCTGGCCCCCCTTCTACGCCAGATTCCGGTTTTGCAGATTCATGCCCAGATGGACAAGATCGTTCCTGCGGACACGGGTGAACAGCTGTATGAATTGATGGGCCGGCCAGATCGAATCAACTTTCTGGGTGGACATGAACTGTTGTTTTACTTCATGTCGAATCAGAAAGAGCGTGTGCGAGATTGGCTGAGCAAGAACGTGCTCGAGCCGTGGATGATCGACGTCCAATCTGGACGCATTCGCGAAGTGCGAGGCGGAGGTCCGGATGCAGTAGCGCGACGGCGTGGCGCCGCAAGCGAAGCGATGTTGAGAAGGATCGATGCTGAAGCGGAACGAGAAGGCAGCAAGAAGCCGCGGGTGATCAATGGGGATGAACCGGCGAATGAGCCGAAGGATGGGTCTGGAACGACTGAGGTCAAGGGTGCGCCGAGCTCAGAATCAACTGGGAAGTAGCGGCTACATGACTG
>CAYTYD010000270.1:0-4572 GCA_964441555.1 uncultured Phycisphaeraceae bacterium
TGAAGTTCACCTGGCGAAGAAGGTGGGGACCGACGATCGGTATGCCGTGTATGGATCAGTTGAGGGTGTGTTCCGCGTCAAGCCCTACCTGAGCGGCAAGTGGCTGGTAGGTCTTTACCTTTTGGAAGAAGCCGCATTCAAGCCCAGCGACAAAGGTGGCGGCAGTTGAAATGAAAACCGGCTGCCGATTCGAGGATCGACAGCCGGACACCACCATGTTTACATTCTGAGCATCAGCGGCGGCGACGGAATGCAGCCAGAGTTCCCAGTCCAGCCAGTGCAAGCGAGCCGGGAGTGGGGATCATCGCGATCTGACTTTGATGCTCGACGCGGTCGCCGTGCTCATTGATCGAATAGACATTCAGAACCACGACGTTGCCAAGGCCTTGACCGATGCCTGCCTGAGCAAAGTTGTAGAAGTACAGTGCTCGGGCGGAGCCGAGTGAGTCGACTTCATCCTCAAGGAACCAGATGGCGCGCTGCAAAGCTTCGGCATCGTCTTGACGATCGTTGCCGGAGTTGTCGTAGTCGTATGTGGGAAGCACGCCGCTGATGAAGGCAGAGTAGAGATACGCAGTGCGCTCATCGAGGGGGTCGACACCACCGCTGGCGCCGCCGCCACCGTTGCGGGCTGAGGTGGACACGCCGAAGAAGTAGGTTGCGCCGGGTTGAAAGTTCTCAGACCGCTCCAGGCAGAACGTCTCGAAGGAACCCGACTCAGTCAAGCTGGTGAAAGTAAGCGATGTGCCGCTCACAGTGGCGTTGAATTCGCCACCGTTGCCAGCGCTATACGCCCCGGTGTTCAATACAATCGTTTGCGCGGTGACCGCGGAGGCGCAAAGTGCCACCGAAGCCATGATCAGGCCGTGAATCGTCTTCATGTGTCTCACTCCCTCAACCGAACTTGTGCTGCCGCGACGGGGTACGGCCGGAACGCACGTCAATAAGGAATCAGAATCCGCCAAACAACTCGGCGAAAACTCCCGTGTTTGCAAAGGTAACTACGAACGGGAGGCAAATACAGAGTTATGCCAATGAATTGCGAGATTTTTTTCTGGTTGAACGCAAACGCCCTGTTTTTCGGGCGTTTGGTATCACAACACAGAGCGATAACAATCGAAGTTTCCCAGATTAACTTTCGAGCATTCACACGTTTCCCGGAAATGCCGGATTGAGGAACTTGCCGTTGCGATGGAAGACCTCGCCATCAGCGCTGATGGTGCCACCCGGCAGCCCGTTGTGATTTCTGAGATCGCAGACCATGTCCCAGTGCAGGCCGCTCTCGTTGCTCGAGCCGGATTCGGGATACCCAGCGCCGACCGCGGCATGGAAGGTGCCACCAATCTTCTCATCAAAAAGCGTGTTCTTGGAGAATTCGGCAATGCCGTAGTTGGTGCCGATGGCGATTTCGCCCAGATTGCGAGCTCCGGGATCTTGATCCAGCATGTCGAGGAGGAATTGCTGATTGCGTGTGGCGGAGGCCTCGACGACGCGACCCTGGCGGAACACGAGTCGCACACCTTCAACCTCACGGCCTTCGTAGACGGCAGGGAAGGTGTAGTTCACATGCCCCTCGACGCCGAATCCCTTGGGTGGAAGGGTTGGGCCGGCAAAGACTTCTCCATCTGGAAAGTTCTCGTGTCCGCCGCAATTGACCCATGTCGCGGCGGAAACATCGACGCGCAGATCGGTGCCGTCGTGTCCATGGTGAGGAGGAACGTGGAAGTGCAACTCGCGTTTGCCCTGTAGGAACTTGCGAACGAGTTCCTGGCGATCAAAGATCTGCGCCCATGCAGCGGCTGGATCAGGTAGGTGAAGCAATCCGGCGGAGAAGACAAAGTCTTCGTATTGGCGGAGACTCATCTCTGCATCCTGGGCTGCGGCGGCGGTGGGGAATTGTGTTCCCACCCAGCGGACTTTGCCTTGTGCCGCACGCTCGAGGAATCGGGTGAGAAAGGGCTTCCGACCCTGCTGCATGAGGGCGGCTTTGTGGGACGGAAAACGTGAGAGATGCTTGGTGTTGCCTTCGGCCCAGTAGGAGATAGAGGCATCGATGGTCTCGGCCATGTGCTGGGTGAGGGGGGAGACGAATGAGAGTTGCTCACTGGAGCCGAACTCCATGAGCATCTCATCGTGAAGCTCCATACGCGCCCAGAACATGGGATGAGCACCAGCACGCAGGCACTCTTCGTAGAGAGGGGCGACCAGAGGCATGCCGAGGACGTCGCCACGGATGACTACCAGATCATTCTTCTTGAGACGCGTGGAGTATTTCACTAGAACCTGGGCCAGTTTGTGCAGTCGTGCATCGCTCATGGATGAAGGATAACGAAACCAAGCGAAGCAAGCTCAGGCGCAGGCGGTTTGGGTAAACCGAATGAAGCGTTGGATCCGGCTACGATGAGGCCCCTATCTGGAGATTTCAGCATGCGCAGTGGCGAACGAATCGTGGTGTATTCCATGTTGGCGGCAGCGGTGGGCCTCGGTGTTGGGGCCAATCTTTCGCGGAAAGCCGAGGCAAGCCGACCGACGCTGGCGCCGGAGTCCGCCCGTGTTGCCACGGTCGATGCGCTGGCGCTGATCGATCTGATGCTGCAGTCTGAGAGATACCTCCCGCCGCGTGAGGCCAAGGTGAAGGAATTGAATGATCAACTCGTCCCGATCGGTCGCGAAGTGACCGATTTGGAAAGCAAGCTGATCATGGGCAAGAAGGATGATCCGAATCGCGATTCGTTGGTGTCGACATGGCAAGGAAAGAAACAGCAGTTGCAGCAACTGCAACAGGCGTTAAGTGGCGAATTGGACAAATTCAACAGCAAGCAAGCCGCCGAGGCGTACGAGATCATTCTCCAGACTGTGGACGGAATGGCAAAAAATGCAGGTTATTCACATGTGCTGATGACGCGTAAGGAGCGGACGTTCATCGCGGAGAATCAGGCCGGCACCGTGCAGCAATTGCTGTCGCGCCCGCTGGCGGTGTGGCCTGCAGCCGATGATTTGACCGAAGCGGCGATCAAGGAACTCAAATTGGAAGGCGTTTCCCTGGATCAGAAGGCCAAGCGTGAGGCAGCAGAGGGCACAGCCAAGCCGGTTGAGAGCAAGCCCGCTGAAGCGAAGCCGGTCGAAGCAAGGCCGGAAGAGAAGAAGCCTGAATCTGTTCCGCCGAAGTGAAGGCTGAAGTGAACGGCGGGCACCCCAGAGAGGCCTCATTGTGCGAGTGAATCGGCCCGAAGCGCACGCACAGTTGCCGAGACTACGTGACCTGCGATATCACACAAGGCGTGAGCAGCACGATTCGCGTCGGTGGTTGAATTGAGTGCGTTGAAGCTCAATCGCACTGCGCCGCCAGCGGTGGTGCCGCATGCACCATGGGCGCGAGGGGCACAATGCAACCCCGCGCGGGCGAGGATGTCGTGCTCGGTTTCCAGCAGCGCGGCGAGCGTGTGCGCATCGAGGTCGCGATGAATGAGTGAGAAGATGGCGACGCGATCGTTCGCGGTCGATGGACCAAGAAGGGTGTAGCCCGCTTCGCGCAGTCGGGGCATGTGACTGAGAAATGCTGCGACCAGTTCGTGTTCGTGCGCAGCAATGTGGTCTATCCCAGTGCGAGCGATCCATTCGAGTGCCGCGTTCAATCCGGCCAAGCCGGGAGCGTTGTGACTTCCCGGCTCGAACTTGTCGGGCATCGTGGTTGGCTGAGTATCTAATTCGGATCTTGAGCCAGTTCCTCCCTGGCGAAGCGGGGACATGAGTTGCTCAAGACCGGGGCGAATCCAGAGCACTCCCGTTCCCATCGGCCCGAGAAGGCCCTTATGGCCAGGGGCTGTCCACAGGTCCACGTTCCATGCTTCGGCGTTCATACGAACGTGTCCAGCCGTCTGTGCGGCATCCAGCATGAATACAACCTGAGCACCCAGTTGCTGAGTGATTTCACGACAGGCACGCCCAACCGCTTCGACTGGCTGAATCGATCCCAGCACATTGCTGGCGTGGGTCATGACGAGCAGAACCAGACCTTCTGGTCCTACTGATTTCGCGCTTGAGCGAACCGCGGTCGCGATATCCCTCGAATCGACTTTTCCAGAAAGCGGGTCGACCGCCACGCAGGTCCATTTCACTCCATCGGCTTCCCGGCTGCGAATGGGCCTGAGCACCGAGTTGTGGTCGAGCTCAGTGGTGACGATCTGAACCGGACGGGATGCCAGGCGAGCATGGTTGATGATGCCGTGAATCGCCAGGTTATTGACGTCCGAGCAGTTCAAGCCAAACACGATCTGCTCGGGCTTGTTTGAAGGTAAACCAAGCAGTGCCAAGACATTACGACGGCACCGATGGATCATCTCTCCACCTG
The DNA here is from genome assembly GCA_964441555.1 of uncultured Phycisphaeraceae bacterium. Lineage (GTDB taxonomy): Bacteria > Planctomycetota > Phycisphaerae > Phycisphaerales > UBA1924 > F1-120-MAGs238. Next base: position 4,352 of record CAYTYD010000270.1, read on the forward strand.
CGCGACTGCTGCCATAAGTGCCGCGACCCGGGGTTGAGCCATTCTGAAGGCCGTACTCAGCGACCGCCGCGAATACCTCGGGCGGTTTAGGGAAAGAAGTGGCGGCATTGTCGAGGTAATGAGGCATTGTTGAGGACGGTAGGGGAGTCTGCCAAGGAACTTGTGCACACTCGGCCAGGGGGGTTGACGCCGGAACGGAGTCTGATAATCTGCATCTTGCG
>CAYTYD010000271.1:0-4565 GCA_964441555.1 uncultured Phycisphaeraceae bacterium
AGTGCTTTGGGATAACGCTCGCCCAGCGCTGCCGCGATCTCATCGGGCATGGCCACGCGCAGGTGATTCACATCCAGGAATGTTTCGGTCAGCTTCCGAAACGCCGATCGTGCGTTGGAGCTGGTAGTCTCCCAAAGAAGCAGCGAATACACCAGTTCGCGAACCACAGGATCCGCATCTTCAAAGCCAAAATCCGGCGCGCGATTTGGAATCGCGGCGGGAGCGTGCTGCGTACGCAAACGCTTGATCAAGGCGGTCAGCTTTTTATTCTCAGCCGCGCCGCTCATGGCTCGTTCCCTTCGCTTGCCTTGCGTTCCTTTTCTGCCCGCTCTGCGGCCACTTTGCCCAGGGCCTGCGCCAGCCCGAGTTGCTTCTTCAATGAATCATCCAACTTGAACCTCAAGAACGGCAGCCGCCGCACGCGAACCAGATCTCCCGCTTCGCGGCGGATATGCCCGGAAGCCGCAGTCAATCCTTCGATGACTTCCTCACCTTTCTCCGCCGGCAGCACAGAAACGCCGATCGTCGCCTCCGACATATCGTCCGCCACCGTGGCCCCCGTGATCGTGATCAGGCCCGACACACGCGGATCGTTGACGCCTCGCACCAGCACTTCGCGTACAGCGTCGGCAATCGCGCTGGCCATCTGTTCGTTGCGTCTACTCACGATCGACCTCCCTCTGGCTTGGAGGTGTTCAATTCCGTTATCACTGATTCGGCCCGCGTTGCCATATCCGTCAACATCTGCTTCATCGCTTCGTCGGCAGTGGGGGACATCTCCACCTGGGCCAGATCAGCGGGGTCTTCTGCATCGATGCGATGCCCGCGTTGTACTTCTCCGGCGTGACCACGCAGAATCTCACGCGTCACATCCCCCAATTCCGCATCGTGCAAGGCCCGCAATTTCAGGGTGATATTGCTCAAAACATCGCCGATGTACTTGGCATCGGATCCCACAATCGCCAGCCCCAGCACCGCGATGCGCGGATTCTCCTGCCGATCAACTTCTGCCACCGAGACTTGATGCTCCCGGTGCAGCCTGTCTTTCACAGACATCACCACGCGGCGTTTGTCTTTCAAAGACTCCGCGTGGTGAATGATCAATTCAAACTGGAGAATGCCGACGATCATGCGTTCTTCCGTTCCATTCCGATCACCGCGCTCGCAGCGCGGAACATCACAGCGAACGCTTCACCTCAACCTTTCGGTAGCACTCCAGCACGTCGCCCTGCTTGATGTCGTCGTAACCGACGATCTTCATGCCGCATTCCATGCCCGAGCGAACATCCTTGGCATCATCCTTGAACCGCTTGAGCTGCTCGAGAACGCGATCGTGCTCGATGACCACGCCATCGCGGGTGACGCGAATGAGCGCATCGCGCTGCACCGTGCCGTCCGTGATATAGCAGCCCGCGATCGATCCCACGCGGCTGACCTTGAAGACCTGACGCACTTCGGCATGACCCAGCACTTCCTCGCGCAGGTCTGGCTTCAGCATGCCTTCCGCCGCCTTCTTCAAGTCGTCCACGATGTCGTAGATCACCTGATAGGTGCGGATTTCCACGCCCTTGCTCTCGGCCACTGTGCGGGCCTTGCCTGACGGAATGACGTTGAAACCGATGATGATGGCCTGCGAAGCCGCCGCCAGACTGACGTCGTTCTCGGTGATGCCGCCAATCGCGGAGTGCAGCACACGCACCTTGATCTCGTCGGTTGACACCTTCTCGCATTGGGCCTTGAGCACATCAACCGTGCCCTGCAGGTCGGCCTTGAGCACCACCAAAATTTCCTTGACATCCTTGTCGGCGATCTGCGTGAAGACATTGTCCAGCGTGACCTTGGGTGCGGCCAAAGCCGCTTCGCGCTCGCGACGCTGACGATTCTCCGCCGCTTCCTGCGCCTTGCGCAGCGAATCGACCACGAAGAACTTATCGCCAGCATCGGGAATGGCATTCAGGCCCGACACCTGCACCGGCCAAGGCGGTGTGACATCCTTGAACTTCTGGCCACGGTCATCGGTGATATCACGCACGCGCCCGAAGGCACGACCCATGACCACATAATCACCGACGCGCAAGTGTCCTTGTTGCACCAGCACATTGGCGACGGGGCCGCGGCCCTCTTCCATGCGTGCTTCGATCACCGTGCCACGGGCGTGGCCGGCAAAGTCGGCCTTCAGTTCCAGGATCGTTGCCTGCAGATCCAGCGTCTCCAGCAATTCCGGAATGCCCTTGCCTGTCGTTGCCGACACGCGGATCACTTCCGTATCGCCGCCCCATTCCTGAGGATTGATCCCCGCCGCGGCCAATTGGCCCAGCGTCTTCTGAATCGCTGCTTCGGTCGCATCTGGACGATCGATCTTGTTGAGCGCCACAACCAGCGGCACTTTGGCCGCCTTGGCGTGGTTGATGCTCTCAATCGTCTGAGGCATGACGCCTTCCGGAGCGGAAACCACCAGCACCACGACGTCGGTCACCGTCGCACCACGAGCACGCATGCTCGTGAACGCTTCGTGGCCTGGCGTGTCAAAGAAGACCACTTCCTTCTCTTCGTTGTTGACATTCAGATTCACTCGGAATGCGCTGGTCTTCTGCGTGATGCCGCCCGCTTCGCCCGCCGCGACGTTGGCATTGCGAATCTTGTCGAGCAAGCTCGTTTTGCCATGGTCGACGTGGCCCAGAATCGTGACCACCGGTCCGCGCGGCTGAAGGTCTTTGGCCTCGCGTCCGCCGAACTCCACGCTCACGGCCTCTTCCGCCGTCTTCTTCTCCACCACGCGCAGATCGATCTCAAAATCGATCATGATCTCTTGCGCCTTCGCCGCATCCAAACCAGAGTTGATCGTCACGATCACACCCTGAAGGAACAGCTTCTTGACGATGTCGGCGCCCTTGACGCCCGTCGCCGCAGAGAGGTCCTTGATCGTGAACGGTGCCGCGATCTCGACAATCTGCTCACCGGTATCCAGATGCATCTGGCCGCCCGGCGTACCCGGACGCTTGGCATCCTGGCGACGTTTTTTCAGAAGTCCGCCTGAGCGGATCAGGCGTGCTTCACGCTCAATCAGGTCCTGCTCGCTGAAAACGTTGCCGCCGCCGACCCAGTCATCCGCCGAAGCGCGGCGACGTTCTGGAACACCAGCACCCGTCGAGCGCTTCCCGGCCGGGCCGCCGCTGCCGCCAGCATTGCGCCGCGGACTGCGACCGCGATCATCGTCTCCGCCGCCACCAAACCCAGATGCCGAGCGACCGGGGCCAGCGGGGCGAGCCCCGCCGCCACCCTGACCACCCATCGGCGGACCAACTCGGCGCGGGCGCGGTGCTTCAACCGGTTCAGGAGCTTCGATGCGCACGACCTTGGGACCGGACAATTTGACTGGCGCGCGATTCTCAAGCTTCGGACCAGCCGGCGTAACCGCCGTAGGACGCTTGGGAACATTCTGCTGACCAACCGGACCCGGCCGATTGGGGGCAACCATCCCGCCTGCACTAGGAGGAGTAGGGCGGTTCGCTGCAACACCAGCAGAGCCACCATCGGGTCGGAGTGCGGCTGAACCTGCCGCGGGTCCGTGCGCTGCCGCACTCGTCGTTCCCGCTGCGGGCGTTGCAGGTGACACGGGGTGCGTCACTTGAGACGGGGCGGGAATCACCGTCGTCGCGGCCGCCTTTGCCATTGCATCTGGCTTCAACGGTGGTGCCGTGGTGGCATGAGTTGTCACAACCGGCGCGATTGGCATCGACGGCTTCACCGGCGTCGCCTTGGCGTGCGTCTCGCTGGGATCGCTGAGCACCACCGGATGCTCCGCCGCTGGCTTGATGATCACCTTCTCGACGGGCTTCTCCGGCGTGACCGTTGACTTGGCCGCCTTCACTTCCGTCACGACCTCAGTCGTCTCGCTCTTCACCTTCTCAACGGGTGGCGCGGCGACCGCGACGGCCGTATCGCCGCCTTCGCTTCCATCGACCTTCTTGGTCTTGGACTTGGACTTGGCTTTCCCATCAGCAGCGGCTTTCTCCGCCGCGGGAATCTCACCCGCCGCGTGCCACTCGCGAATGGTTGCCACCAGCCCCGCCTTCACGGTTGAGGCGTGCGTCTTGACAATGTCTTCGCCGATCCCTTCAGCGCGCAACTTCGCGATGATCGACTTGGACTCAACACCCAGTTCTTTGGCAAGATCGCTGACTTTCATACGGTGATTTCACGCTCTCAAAAGACTTCCGAACCGCCCACACATTCCAACCCAACCCCTCGAACCCGATCCAACACACTTCCTCACCAGAGGTTGTGCAAATTACGCGTTGCCACTCGACGGTCCACCCAGACCAAGAATGGCGTTCGCCGCCTCATCACCCGCCGTCGCGCCTTCGCCCGACAGCAGCTTCTGAGCCGCGTCCGCCTGTTCCTTCATCAGGCGTTCCTTCTCTTCCTTGGCCTTCTGCTGCTCTTCCGCAACCACCTTCGCCTTGGTAGAGGCAATCTCCACCATGCGATCCGCAGCGGCCTGATCGATCTCCAACTCAGTCATCAGCACTTCTGCGCCGACTTCCTCAATATCAAACACGCTG
>CAYTYD010000272.1:0-4544 GCA_964441555.1 uncultured Phycisphaeraceae bacterium
ATCACTCCCTCCCCCTCGACACCTCGTCACCTTGACACCTCGACACCTTCTTCGTCCCCCTCGACACCTTCTTCCGTTCGCCCCCGCGAACCCCCCTGACACGCTCTCCATTTCATCGCGAAGACGACGCATCAACCACCAGCACCTCTCCGGTGCAGGTCATCACCTGCGCACCCCACGATTCATCCAAAACACCATGCCGCCACAATCACTTCAACCGATCTTCCACCTGACTGTGCAGCAGCTTCAGATCCTCCGCCTTGCTTCGCGGCATCACCAGCGTCGCCTCCGGCGTATCCACAACCACCATGTCATCACAACCCAGCAACGCAACCAATTTACCACCGGCTCCTGCCACCACAAGGTTGTTGCGGCCATTCACGACCATGCCTTTGCCATTGCCAGCGATGCGATTACCTTGGGCGTCTGCATCGACCGTCTGTGCATAGCTGGGCCACGATCCGACATCCAGCCAACGGACATCCATCTCCACCGTCGCGATGCTGAAGGTGCGGTCGCCTTGCTTGATCGCCGCGGCAACCGGTTCCATCATGCCGTAATCCACGCTGATCTTGGGAAGCGTCGGATACACGCGATCAATCACGGATTTCTGATCTGCCGTGCCCCACGCATTCGCGATTTCCATGACACCCGCATGAGATTCGGGCTTGTACTTCTTCAGGCAATCCAAGACGGCCTGAGCTTTCCAGACAAACATGCCGCTGTTCCAGCCGAACTCGCCGGATTGAACGTACGCCTGAGCGCGAGCCAGGTCTGGCTTTTCTACAAAGCGTTCCACGCGATAGGCAAGAGGTTGCCCATCTTTGCTTGTCGCGTCATCAATATCGCGGATTGGTGCGCCGCGCTGCACATACCCAAAGCCGGTGGCGGGATACGTGGGCTTGATGGCAAAGGTCACAAACCGGCGCGGATCCTGCTCGACGAGTCGGAACGCCAGGTCCATCCGCGCCTTGAAAACATCGTCCGGTTCAATGATGTGGTCGGCCGTGAGGACGGCAAAAATGGCGTTGGGATCCTTCTTGGCGAGCACGGCTGCGCCAAAAGCGACGGCATTCACCGTATCGCGACCCACGGGTTCGCCCAGAATGCGATCGTCAGAAAAATCCGGCAGATCGCGGCGGATGACGGAGCGGTAATTCTCACTCGTACAGATCAACCGGCGCTCGACGGCAACCAACCCTTCCAGGCGACGCGCCGCCAAGGACAGCAGCGACACCTGATCACCGGACTTCTTGTCCTGAATGAATTTGAGGAGCTGTTTGGGCTCATCGCGCCGGCTCATCGGCCAAAGCCGCGTCCCCGCCCCTCCCGCCATGATCATCGCGTGTCGCATATCGGGTTATCGGTCAGAAATCAGCACGGGTGTACAAACTGGACCCTCACGCTCAAAGCGAATCAGGCCTTCAGCGCGAGCACACCAGCCAATACGTCGCCGACGGTGCGATGGGTTCTGTTATCTGAAAGGACACGCTGCACCAGCCGCTCTGCGTCCCCGCGGCTTTCACCCAGCGCCATCACCGCCGCGATCGCATCCTCCGCGAGTGGGTCTAGCGGCGAAGCAGGGCGATTCGAAACTGCTCCACCCTTCACCTCAATGCCGGTGAAGGACGCGTCGACAAAAGGAGTCACTTTGTCGTGCAGTTCGGCGATGATGAGCTCGGCCAGTTTCTTACCGATCTCCGGCAGCTGGGTGAGTGCCTTGGCGTCGCGGCTGGCGATGGATGTGGCGATCGCAGCGGGGTCTAAGGCCATGGCACGCAGGGCTTTGCGATTGCCAATGCCGCTGACGGTGGTGAAGAGCTCAAAGAACTCGCGCTGGCGAACCGTGAGGAACCCGATGAGCCGCGGAACGAAGTGCGTCCCCTGGCCGATTCCCTCGAGATAGTGATACGTAATGAAGTGGACAGGTTGGTCTATCTGAGATGCGAGCGATTGGAGGAGAAATGTGGGGACAAGGAGTTCATAGGTCAGGCCGGACTGGTGCAAAACTAGAACGCTCTGTTTATCACATTGAACAAGTTGGCCACCCAGACGCGCAATCATGGCCGGAGCGTAGCGAGAATGAACTGGCCCTGCACTCTGGAGGGTTGCAGCGGCACGAGGTTGCTCACCAGACGATCATCTTCGGGCCGATAGACAGATTGATGAGTGTGCCTTCTCAGATAGAGGCCCTAGGCGGGTCGGGTGTTCAGCATGCGCGGCAAGCCGCGCCGATGGTCCTGATCGGAACCCGCAGGACCCTGCCCACGCTGGCAGCCCAGGTGCGGCTCGTTCCCGGCGGACCCAGAGCGTGCGGGTGGATTGATGTCGCGGCAGATGTGACGAGCGCGACCGCGACCTCGCCGGTAATTGGTGGACTCAGTGACCTTTCCAACCTGCACCAGATGCTCAAGTTTGGTGTCGCCCTGGTCTGCCTGCCCGCGAGCATGGCAGATCGCGCCAAACTGGTGAAGTTTCAGCTGACCGAACTGGGCGTGGAGGCGCGATTTGTGACGCCCTTGGATGAGTTGCTGGGCAGAGGGAACGAGTTTCCCGCACCAGAATCTTCCGGCGTGCAGAGTTCTGTTGGACAAGGTGAGGTTCGCTCAGCACTGCGAAAGTCACTGAATGTTGCCGAACTGATCGGGCGCACGCCATACGGCATTGACCGGCGCGTGGTGTCGAAACTCCTTTCTGGCAAGCGGGTGTTGATCACAGGCGCTGGCGGCAGCATCGGCAGCGAGATCGCGCGGATCTGCGGCGAATTCGCCCCAGAACAGATCATCCTGATGGAACGCAGTGAAAACGCCCTGTTTGAAATTGATCGGCAGATCGGCCGCAAATTTCCCGGCGTGAAGCGCGTCCCGGCACTGCATGATGTGGTGGATGCGGAGCAGACTCTGCGGCAGTTGATGCAGCATCGGCCGCACCTGGTGTTCCATGCCGCAGCCCACAAACACGTGCCCTTGATGGAAGATCACCCATCGCACGCCGTGGTGAACAATTTCTTTGGCACGCGATCGATCGCGGATGCGGCGCTGGCCTGCGGCACCGAGCGGTTCGTGCTGATTTCCAGCGACAAAGCGGTGAACCCCACCTCTGTGATGGGCGCAACCAAGCGCCTCGCGGAGATGTACATTCAGGGATTGCAGCGCACCCAGGAAGCCACGCGTTTCAGCATGGTGCGCTTTGGCAATGTGCTCGGGAGCGCGTGCAGTGTGCTGCCGATCTGGACAAGTCAGATCGAAGAGGGTGGACCGCTGACGGTGACCGATGAGCGGATGACGCGGTATTTCATGACGATTCATGAGGCGGCGGCTCTGGTGATTCAGTCCGCCGCGGCCGAGGGATCACGCGATGAAGCCGCGGTGTACGTGTTAGACATGGGCGATCCGATCCGGATTCTCGATCTGGCGATGCGGTTCGCGCGAGCACACGGCTTTGAGCCCGTCATCGCCGGTCGCGCCGAAGAGGCGTCCGATGGAACGCCAATGACCGTGATGCTCACCGGCATCCGCCCCGGCGAGAAGTTGCATGAAGAGTTGGCGTACGCCGCGGAGCTGGTGAGGCCTACTCCCTATCCGGGAATCAATGCGTGGGCGGGGCCGAAATATGCGGGCGCGACGCCGGCCGAATTGGCTGCGCGGCTGTCGATGGCGAGGAATTCGCCAGAGCGTCAACGCGTAGTGGATCTGTTGCGAGAACTCGTGCCGGAGATGAAAGCTCCGGAAACCGCCGGCGTGGTGAAGGGTGAGACTGCGCGTTTGGCCGCATAAGGTCCGGATTGATCATGAGTGAGAAGGATCGATTGCTTGCGGATCTGGTCAGGCGTCAGCAGAGTGCTGAGCGCCTGGTGGCCGAATTGACCGAGGCCCGGCGATTGAGCGAGCAGATTCTGAGCGAGACCAACGGCCGCGACAAGTTCAAGGAAGTGACCGGGAATTCGTCGATTGAAAACGCGATCGAGAGCGCGCGGAAAATGGCGGAGACGCTGGCGCGCCAGATCGAGCAGTTCAAGGTCATCGCGCGACCCGAGGATCTGGAAGCTGGTCCACCCGAGCCGTCGAAGGCGTGAATTGATCGAACTATCCTTGCGGCATGCCAAGTGTCGATCCGGTGATGGTGGTGGTGCTGATCGCGACGCCCATTGTGGGAGTCGCATTCGTCTTGGTCTGGCGGTGGCAGACAAACAAGTGGGCTCGGACGGAGCGCCAGCAACTGCATCACCCTGATGATTATGAAGGAGGGGTGGGTCAGGCACCCCCGGACGGGCGGAAATCACCCACCGTGGTGGTGCGGGACGATAACCCGAGCGGACCTGCGTAAGTCGCCGGAGAATCGCGGGAATGGGCGGCTGTTGTGAAGATCTTGACCTTGTCGCCCGATCCTCTACTATCCCCTTCCGACCTTTGCGGGTCTGGAGACAACCAAGTGGATGTCCCCGGTGATGCCAATCACCCTGAATTGGGGGCGTAGCTCAGTTTTGGTAGAGCGCTTCCATGGCATGGAAGAGGTCACGAGTTCGAGTCTCGTCGCCTCCACTT
>CAYTYD010000273.1:0-4541 GCA_964441555.1 uncultured Phycisphaeraceae bacterium
AGATCCGCGCCCGCGTCAAGGGCTATCTCCAGAAGAAGCACGTCGAGGGTGGCCGCCGCGTCAAAGCCGGAGATCTTCTGTTCACCATCGATCCTCGTACCTTCGAAGCAACCCTCGCGCAAACCAAAGCTGATGCCGCCGCAAAAAAGGCCAACCTCCGTCTCGCGGAAATCACCCTCGCTCGCATCCAAGATGCCATGCGTTCCGGCGCAGGCAGTCAGCAGGAGCTCGATCGTGCCCAGGCCGAGCGTGATGCCGCCAAAGCGCAACTCGATCTCTCCGAAGCCGGAGTCCGCTCCAGCGAGCTTGATCTCGAATTCACCACCATCAAGGCCCCAACCAGCGGCCGCATCGGCATCATCAACATCGACGAAGGTCAATTGGTCGGCGCTACCGAGCCCACGCTTCTCACCACCATCATCAATGATGACCAGATCCTCGCCATGTTCGATCTGGATGAACGCGAGCTCCTCGAACAACGCCTCAAGAATCACAACAAGCGTCCCGGCGAAGACGGCCGCCCCGTCATCGCCGTCAACCTGGGCCTCGCCAACGAACAGGGATATCCGCACCCCGGCAGATTTGACAAAGCCGACAATCGTGTGAATCCCGAAACGGGCACGCTCCGCATCGAATCCATCTTCGAAAACGCCGACCGCACCATCGTCCCCGGCTCCTTCGTTCGCCTTCAGGCGGTCTTCGGAACTCGCACCTCGCTGCTCGTTCCCGACACCGCAGTGCTCCGCGATGCCTCCAGCCGCTACCTCCTCGTGCTCGGCCCCGATGATGTCGTGCAGCGCATCAACGTCGTCGCTGGCCCGGTCTTTGATCGCATGCGTCCCGTTGATGAAGTCGTGGGAGCCCCCCTCCCCGGCCAACCTCAACCGCCACCCTCAGTCCTTTCCCCAACCACTCGCGTCATCGTCAACGGGTTACAACGCGTCCGTCCCGGTGGCAAGGCAATCGGGAAACCTGCTTCAGCACCCGCATCAGCACCTTCAAACGCCAAGTAATTCATTCCGATTTCAACCCACGACCAAAGGGTGAGCATGTTCAGTAGATTCTTCATCAATCGCCCGGTATTCGCCTGCGTCATCAGCATCGTCATCGTGCTCTTGGGCGTCGTCTCATACTTCCGCCTCCCCGTCGCTCAATACCCAGAGCTCGCCCCGCCCATCGTCCGCATCGAAGCCCTCTACCCCGGCGCCAATGCCAAGACCATCGCCGACACCATCGCCGCCCCTCTCGAACAGGAGATCAACGGCGTCGACGGCATGATCTACATGAACAGCGTCTCCAGCGACAGCCGCTATTCCCTCGATGTCAGTTTCAAGCAGGGCACCGACATCGACATCGCCGCCGTGCTCGTGCAAAATCGCGTCAACATCGCCGAGCCCAAGCTCCCCGAAGAAGTCCGCCGCCTTGGTGTCACCACCCGTAAGCAATCCACCGCTCTCGTCGGTGTCATTTCCCTCTCCTCGCCCCAAGGCACCCAGACCGATCTCACGCTGTCCAACTTTCTCTCCACCAACTGGAAAGACGAATTCGCTCGAATCCCCGGCGTCGGCGGCATCAACATCATGCCCGCCAAAGACTACTCCATCCGCGTCTGGCTCGATCCCGAAAAGCTCCGCGCCCGCGGCCTCACGGTGAGCGATGTCACCTCAGCCATCCGTGCTCAAAACGTGCAGGTCGCCGCTGGCGCCATTGGTCGCCAACCCGCCCCCACCGGCACCGACTTTGAATTCATCGTCAACACCCAGGGTCGCCTATCCGATCCAGATCAATTTGGCCAGATCATCGTCAAGAGCACCGCAGATCAGCGCGTCGTCCGTGTGCAGGATGTGGGCAGAGTCGAACTCGGCTCCCGCGATTACAACACCCTCGCCACCTTTAACGCCCGCCCCAACGCCGTGCTTGTGGTCTATCAGCTCCCCGGTGCAAACCTCACCGAAATCGCCACCAGTATCAAGAACACCCTGAACAAGCTCACCGCCCCGGATGCCGCGGTCAAACTCCCACCCGACACCGAGGCCAAACTTTTCTACGACTCCTCCATGTTCATTCGTGCTTCCATCGAGGAAGTCTCCGCGACCCTCATCGAGGCCTTCATCCTCGTCTTCATCGTCGTCCTGGTCTTTCTCCAGAGCTTTCGCACCACCATCATTCCCGCCATCACCATTCCCGTGTCGCTGATCGGCACGCTCCTGCTCATGCAGCTCTTCGGCTTCAGCATCAACATGCTCACCATGTTCGGCATGGTGCTCGCCATCGGTATCGTCGTTGATGATGCCATCATCGTCGTCGAAAATGTCGAACGCAACATGCGCGAGGGAAACCTCAGTCCCAAGGATGCGACCATCAAGGCCATGGGTGAGATCTTCTCCCCCGTCATCGCTGTCACCCTCGTATTGATGGCCGTCTTCCTCCCCACCGCTGCCCTCCCCGGCATCTCTGGTGAGATGTACCGTCAGTTCGCCCTCACCATCGCCGCCTCCACCGCCCTCTCGGCCATCAACGCCCTCACCCTCAGCCCCGCCCTTTGCGCCCTCATTCTCAAGCCCCACAATCCCCATCACAAGGGCTTCATCCTCTTCCGCCCCTTCCGCTGGCTCGCCAATCTCTTCAACACCTGCTTTGATGCGCTCACGTCCGCTTACACATGGATCGCCCGCCTCGGTGCTCGCGCTGCCGCCGTCTCCTTCCTCCTCTTCGCAGGTGTCCTCATCTCCACCGGTTTCATGCTCACCCGCGTCCCCACCGGCTTTGTCCCCAATGAAGATCTCGGTTTCGTCGTCGTTGCCGTGCAGATGCCCGATGGCTCTTCCCTCGAGCGCACCAAGCACATGATCGACAACGTCAGTCATCAGGTCCGCCAGGTCGAAGGCGTGCAGGACGTCGTCACCCTCACCGGCTTCTCGGTCATCCAGGGCCAGGGCACCAGTTACGGCAATGCCTGGATCGTCCTCAAACCTTGGGGTGAACGCGCCAAAGCCAAACGCTCCGTCGATGTCGTCATGAATGACATCCGTCAGCGCGTCGGTGCTTTCCAGGAAGGATCGACTCTCGTCTTCTCACTCCCCGCCATCTCCGGCCTCGGCAGCACCAGCGGCTTTGATCTGCGCCTGCAAGATAAGCAATCCCTCGGTGCAGATGCCATCCAGAACGCCGCAGATGAGGTCGTCGCCGCCAGCTTCCAGCAACCCGGCATTGCCTACTCCTACACCAGTTTCCGCTCAGGCGTTCCTCAGATATTCCTCAACATCGACCGCGAAAAAGTCATCAAGCTCGATGTCCCGCTCACCACCGTCTTTGAAACTCTGCAAACCTATCTCGGCTCCACCTACGTCAACGATTTCAACCTCGGGTCGCGCACCTTCCAGGTCAATGTTCAGGCCGACTATCAATTCCGCCTTCAGGCCGAAGACATCCGCCGCCTCGAAGTCCGCAACCGCAAAGGCCAGATGATCCCCCTCGGCACATTCCTCCACGTCGAAGACACCGTCGGCCCCGAACGCATCGAACGCTACAACATGTACCCATCCGCCACCATCAATGGCGCACCACGCCCCGGCGTCTCCTCCGGCGATGCCATCAACATCATGGAACGTGTCGCCGCCGACAAACTCCCTCCCGGTATGGGTTACGAATGGACCGCCCTCTCATTTCAGGAAAAAAACGCTGGCGGCACCGCGGCTCTCGTCTTCGTATTCGGCCTCATCCTTGTCTATCTCATCCTCGCCGCTCAATACGAATCCTGGATGACTCCCCTGGCCGTCGTCCTCTCCGTCCCCCTCGTCATCGTCGGTGCCATGATCGCGCTCTATTACCGCGGCCTCGATAACAACATCTTCACCCAGATCGGCCTGGTCCTCCTCATCGGCCTGGGTGCCAAAAACGCCATCCTCATCGTTGAGTTTGCCCGCGAAAATCGCGCCGCCGGAAAGGGTCGCGTCGAATCCGCCATCCTCGCCGCGCAAACCCGCTTCCGCCCCATCATCATGACTTCGCTCGCCTTCATTCTCGGCGTGGTCCCACTCCTCACCGCCACCGGTGCCGGTGCCGCCGGTCGCCAATCCATCGGAACCGCCGTATTCGGCGGCATGGTCGGCGCCACCATCCTCGGCCTCATCCTTACACCCGCTCTCTACGTCGCCGTCGAGTGGTTCGCCGATCTCTTCCGAGGCAAATCCCCTTCCAGCCACACTTCACCCAACATTGCCGCGCACGGCAAATCGCCAGAGTCACCCATCAACTCCGCGACTCCGCCATCATCAACACCTGCCTGATCAGACCACACCCACCTCACACCGCCTCATCCTCGCCCCGATAGATCGCTCCCGAAGTCTGCGTCTCCCAGCATTCCACCGCCGCCAGATTCGGCAGCTTCGGCTTCAACTCTCTCCAGATCCAGATCGCCAGCATCTCCGATGTCGAAACGCTCAGACCCTCGATGTCATTCAAAAACGAGTGATCCAATCGATCAATCAGTGGCTTCACCACCCGCTTCAATTCCGCAAAATCCATCACCCACCCCGTCT
>CAYTYD010000274.1:0-4533 GCA_964441555.1 uncultured Phycisphaeraceae bacterium
TCAACCCGAACACCGGGCGCATTCACGCCAGTTTCAACCAGACCGTCGCCGCCACAGGTCGCCTCTCATCCAGCGATCCCAACCTGCAGAACATCCCCATCCGCACCGATGTCGGCCGCGATATCCGCAAGGCCTTCATTGCGCCGCCGGGTCGCGTCCTCGTCACTGCCGACTATTCACAGATCGAACTGCGCCTTCTCGCTCATCTCTCCCGCGATCCGGCCCTGATCGCCGCCTTCAACGCTGGCGAAGACATTCACACCGCCGTCGCGGCACAGATTCACGGTGTTTCGCCCTCGGAAGTGACTCGCGATCAGCGCTCGGGCGCGAAGATGGTCAATTTCGGCATCGTCTACGGCATCACGGCGTTTGGACTGGCGCGACGATTGGGAATCGGCAATGATGCCGCGGCGGAGATCATCGCTGGTTACAAGAAACGCTTTGCCGGCATCACCACATTCCTCGAAGAGTGCATCGATCAGGCCCGTCGTCAGGGGTACGTCGAAACCATGATGAAGCGGCGGCGACCGATCCCGGATATCGAGTCGAATAACCCCTCCCGCCGCGCCTTGGCCGAGCGAACGGCCATCAACTCCGTCGTGCAGGGCTCCGCGGCAGACCTCATCAAGCTGGCGATGGTCGATCTGCATGCGCGGCTGTCTCCTGCCGCGTCACCCCTGCGCCAGGGCAAGCCCGCCGATATTCCCAACGTCCTCATGCTCCTCCAGATTCACGACGAACTCGTCTTTGAATGTGATGAAGCCGATGCCCTACGCGTCAAAGACCTTGTCACCCAGCGGATGCAGGCGGCGATGACGCTGGCCGTGCCGCTGGTCGCCGATGCGCACATCGGAACGAACTGGTACGAAGGGAAGTAACCAGGCACCTGCCAAAGCACAAACGAGGCGAGCAGCTTGCCCCGCGTTGCGTACCCTCCCCGTCGAAATTCGATCGACTTGACGGAGTGCTTTATGCCACAGTGGATGCGTGTCACCGATGCCTTTGCCGCCGCCCCCGGAACCCCCCTCACCATCAAGGGATGGGTCCGTACCAATCGTGAATCCAAGGCCGATGGGGGCCTCTGCTTTGTGGCGGTTTCCGATGGCACCTGCTTTGACCCGATTCAGGCGGTGGTGCGGTCGACTGCGGCGAACTTTGGCGACATTCAGAAATTGACCACCGGATGCTCGGTCGAGATCGATGGCGTGCTGGTGGCCAGCCAGGGCAAGGGTCAGACTGTCGAGATTCTGGTCGATCCTGCCCAATCCGGCGCACTCCGCATCATCGGCGAAGTCGAACACCCCGACACCTACCCCGTCAGCAACAAGCGTCACACCTTCGAATACCTCCGCGAGGTCGCCCACCTCCGCGTCCGCACCAACACCTTCGGTGCCGTCGCCCGCATGCGCCACTGCATGAGCATGGCCGTGCACAACTATTTTGACAAGAAGGGCTTCTTCTACGTCCACACGCCGATCATCACCGCCAACGACTGCGAAGGTGCCGGGCAGATGTTCCGCGTCAGCACCCTCGACACCGTCAACCGCAAGATGACCGCTGACGGCAAGACGGTGGATTTCGGTGAAGATTTCTTCGGCAAGGAGGCGCACCTCACGGTCTCCGGCCAGCTCAACGTCGAAACCTATTGCTGCG
This sequence comes from uncultured Phycisphaeraceae bacterium, assembly GCA_964441555.1. Classification (GTDB taxonomy): domain Bacteria; phylum Planctomycetota; class Phycisphaerae; order Phycisphaerales; family UBA1924; genus F1-120-MAGs238. Next base: position 1,654 of record CAYTYD010000274.1, read on the forward strand.
CCCTCTCCAACGTCTACACCTTTGGCCCCACCTTCCGCGCCGAGAACAGCAACACCGCGCGGCACCTCGCTGAGTTCTGGATGATTGAGCCGGAAATGGCTTTCTGCGATCTCAAACGCGATTCCGAGATCGCCGAAGAGTTCATCAAGCACTGCATCGATGCCGCACTCACGCAGCGCGGCGACGACATGAAGTTCTTTGATGAGCGCATCGAGAACGGCATCGTGCAGCGGCTCAAGCACGTTCTGGAAACCCCCTTCCGCCGCCTCCCCTACACCGAGGCCATCGACATCCTGCAAAAGGCCATCGCTGGTGGTAAGAAGTTCGAATACCCCGTCAAATGGGGCACCGACCTGCAATCCGAACACGAGCGCTACCTCACCGAAGAGCACTTCAAGCAGCCCGTGATCCTCATGCACTATCCCAAGGGGATCAAGGCCTTTTACATGCGCTTGGATGATGGATGCGCTCCCGGCCGCGAAACAGTCTCGGCCATGGACGTGCTGGTCCCCAAGATCGGCGAGATCATCGGCGGCAGCCAGCGCGAAGAACGCCTTGACAAGCTCGACATGCGCCTCGATGAAATGAAGCTCAACAAGGCCGACTACTGGTGGTATCGCGACCTGCGCAAGTACGGCTCCGTTCCCCACGCCGGTTTCGGCTTGGGCTTCGAGCGCCTGATGCTCTTCATCACCGGCATGGCCAACATTCGCGATGTCATCCCCTTCCCCCGCGCTCCCAAGCAGGCGGAGTTCTGATCTTCGCCGGTAAACCGGTCGCAGCATCTTCCCAATGAGTTTGCCGAGGTGACCTTGGACCCAACCCCACTACCAACCGGCCCCTCCACCCCCGCCCCCTCTCCAGGCGAACCATCCCAGCCACGCTCTGGGCTCTACAACGTTGTCCGCCCGATTGCCCCCGAACCAAAAACTGATGCAGCATCGAGTGCAGGAGCACAGCCGATCGATTGGCGTCGCCTCCACCTTTGGCAGATTCAGCCCCTGCGGGATATCTGTGTCATTCTGCTGATCATCGGGTTGATACTTCTAGGGCAGAAACTCTCTCTTGTCACAGTCCCGATTCTGCTGGCGCTTACGCTCTCCTATCTCTTTGAACCCCTGATCCGCTTCGCCACCACTCGCCTGCGGTTTTCACGTTCATTCTCTGCCGCCTTGATCATTCTGCTTTCATTTCTCATCGTGGTGGTTCCCGTCTTTGTCGGAGCGGCTGTCGGAATCTCGCAGGGCGTGCGCTATGCCTCCAAACTCTCCACCAACATCGACACTCTCGTCAAAAGCATCGATGCGCCCGACAACCCCTCCTACCGCGCTGCCCTACCCAGCGAAACCTGGCGCAAGATTCGCGATGAACTCGTCGATCACGAAAAATCCCGCATTCGCGGGGCTCTCAAAGACGCCAGCGATGCCGCACGCGATGCCCTGAATTCCGCCATCCCCGGCCTGAAATCCGAACCCAAGAAGACCGATCCCAGCAAATCAGATCCCGCCAAGTCTGATCCTGCCAAACCCGATCAGGCCGTGCCCAACCCCACCGACTCAGGCACATCCCAACCCAACAGTGGCACCACCACGACCGCCGCGCCAGACCAAACCACTATCCCTGCCGCAACCACGCCAACCGACACCAGCCCCATCTACGAAGGCGTCCGCTGGAGCGTCAATTGGCTGCGCACCAACGCAGGTACCCTGAGCAAACAGGCCCTCTCCAGTGGCATCGACGCCGTGGGATCGGTCACCGCAGCGGTCACCGGCTTTGGTGTACTGCTCTTTCAGGCCTTCCTTACCGCCTTCTTCTTCTTCTCCTTCTCCACCGGCTGGCCCAAGGTCATCGCCTTCGGTCGCTCACTTTTGCCACATGACAACAAGCGCTCCATCGTCTCCCTCATCGAAAAAATGGATCGCGCCATCGCCGCCTTCATCCGCGGTCGCCTCACCATCTGTGCCATCCTCACCGTCCACTACAGCGTCGGATACTTCCTCATCGGCGTCCCTGCACCCTTCCTCCTCGGTCCCATTGTCGCCATTCTTGCCCTCTTCCCCTACATCTCCGGTATTGGCGTCCCCGTCGCCATCCTCCTTCTCTATCTGGAGCCACACACGGGCATCCGCGCCGAATGGTGGTGGGTCGTCTTCGCTCCCGTCGTCGTCTTCATGACCGCCCAGGCCCTCGATGATTACGTCCTCACCCCCACCATCCAGGGCAAGCACACCGACATGAACGTCGCGATGATCCTCTTTGCCTCGATTTCCGGCGGCCTCCTCGGCGGCTTCTACGGTCTCCTCCTCGCCATCCCCGCCGCCGCGTGCATCCGCATCCTCATCATCGAAGTCGTCCTCCCACGCATCAAGGCCTGGAGCGAAGGCCGCGCTCAAGACCTCCTCCCCATCGGTGCCTCCACCACCGACAAGAAGTAAACCTCTTCAATCACGCCGACACCCATTCGCACTCGATACTCTCCGACGTTGTCCGAATCGCTCCTCAATCTCTGGCAATCCCTTCTCGCGCCCACCCACACCAACCTGGTCCGCGCAGCCAGCCAAGTAGCCGCTCCCACCCCCACCGCCATCGCCACCCTCCGCAAACTTGGACCCGCCGAACTCGTTCCCCTGGCGATGGATCTCGCCATCGCACGCCGCAAACTCCTCCCCAAATTTGGCCCACGCTCAGCCACCCTCATCGCCGATCCTCCCGGCGCTGAAATGGCCTCCTCCCTCACTTCCGCACGCCACAAATCGCGGCGTTTCTCCGCCTCCCCCGCTCACCCCATCCTCGATCTCTGCTCCGGCATCGGTGGCGATGCCCTCGGCTTCCCATCCTCCACTCCTCTCCATCACTTCGATCTCAACCCCATCCGCGCCT
>CAYTYD010000275.1:0-4502 GCA_964441555.1 uncultured Phycisphaeraceae bacterium
CTTTCGCTCGGCTTCTTTCCGCCATTTCTCAAACATGCCTGTGGTGTAGATGTCGGGGGGGAGACGGGAGTCGTAGAAAGCAAAGACGGATTCGTTGTCGGCGAGAATGTCGTGGGCGCGGGCTTTGGATTCCAGCATGCGGACAGATTCGACCAAGTCCTTGTTGTGGCCCATGAAGGGCGCCTCGATGGTGCTGTCCTGTTCCACAAGGGCGTGGTGGATGAAGAGTGCGCGGCATTCCTTGGGCTCAATGGGGCCGAAGTGAACGCGGCGCTTAGCAACGATCTCCAGCCCGAACAGAGTGACACGTTCAAAGGCGCCGATCTGTCCGATTTCGCGCTGCCAGAAGATGTTGGTGTAGGAACGCTTGATGACATGAGCAGCGAGAGGTTCGATCCAGTTGGGATCGATTTTGGCGACGGTGCGTCCGTAGGTGCGGGTGGTGTGGACAATTTCCGCGGCCATGATCCACTTGGGATTTTTCTTAAAGAGGCCGGAGCCGGGAAAAATCGAGAACTTCATGTGCCGCGCGCCGGTGTATTCGTGTGTCTCGCCCTTGATACCAAGATTTGAGAGAAGGCCCGTCATGATGGCACGGTGGATGAAATCCTCGTGAATGTGGCGGCCAGAGTGGCGGAGTTTGAGTTCCTGCGTCATGTCCTGCAATTGGCGATGCACATCCTCCCACTCGCGCATGCGCGTCCAGGAAAGGAAGCTGGTCTGGCAGAGTTTGCGAAGTTTGCTCGAAGAGAGTTCCGCGGATTTCTTTTCGTAGAAATTCCAGAGATTCAACAGAGAGAGAAAGTCGCTGGTTTCGTGGGCAAATCGAGCGTGTGCGGCATCGGCATCCTGCTGGCGATCGAGGGGACGTTCACGCGGGTCTTGAATGGAGAGTGCCGCGGCGAGGACGAGAATCTGATCCAGGCAGTGCTCGCGGTCACCGGCGATGATCATGCGGGCGATGCGGGGATCGATGGGAAGCTTGGCGATCTGACGCCCCAGATCGGTCAGATGTGCCTTATCACCCTCCTCGTGCGTGAGAGCGCCGAGTTCGTGCAGCGTCTGCAGGCCATCTCGGATCATGCGCCCTTCGGGAGCATCGACAAAGGGGAAGCTCTCGATGTCACCGAGATTGAGGGCTTTCATCCGCAGGATGACGCTGGCGAGGTTGGTTCGGAGGATTTCCGGTTCGGTAAAGCGATCGCGCGTCTGATAGTCCTTTTCACCATACAGACGGATGCATACGCCTTCGGCGACGCGGCCGCAACGTCCGGCTCGTTGATCAGCGCTGGCGCGGCTGATCGCTTCGACGGGAAGCCGCTGCACCTTTGTCTTGTGGCTGTAGCGGCTGAGGCGGGCGGTGCCGACATCAACCACGTAGCGAATGCCGGGGACTGTGAGTGAGGTCTCAGCCACGTTGGTGGCGAGCACAATTCGGCGCCCGCGATGTGACGAGAACACCCGCATCTGTTCACCGGTGGAGAGACGTGCGAACAACGGCAGAATCTCAACCGCGTTGCCGAATGCGTCGCCGAGTGCATCTGCCGCGGAACGGATATCACGCTCGGTCGGTAAGAAAACGAGAATGTCATGCCGCCCATCGGCGGCATGGGGATGAATATCGATCAGTTCGCGGCACGCTTTGACCACGGCATCGTCGGTGGTTTCAAGGGATGCGTCTTCTTCGGGTGGGCGAAAGCGAACTTCGACTGGATATGTTCGGCCCGAAACTTCGATCACGGGAGCGGGAATGTTGTGTGTGGCAAAGTGCTTAGCGAATTTCTGCGGATCGATGGTGGCTGAAGTAATGATGAGCTTGAAGTCAGGCCGCTTGGGAAGGAGGGTCTTGAGGTAACCAAGCAGGAAGTCGATGTTCAGTGACCGCTCGTGCGCTTCATCGATGATGAGTGTGTCGTATTGAGAGAGCAGTTGATCTGATTGCGTCTCGGCAAGGAGGATGCCGTCGGTCATGACCTTGATGAAAGTCGATTCTCCGACATTGTCACCAAATCGGACCTTGAACCCGACAGGCCCCTGCGGCGCGCCCTTGCCGGGAGTCCGGCTGGGCTGCGCAAGTGTCGCGCCGAGTTCCTCTGCAATTCGAGCGGCGACGCTGCGTGCGGCGATGCGCCGCGGCTGGGTGTGACCGATCAGTCCGCCGACACCTCGACCCAATGCCAGGCAGAGTTGGGGAATCTGCGTTGTCTTGCCTGACCCTGTCTCACCACAGATCACGACGACCTGATGATCACGGATGGCGGCGAGAATCTCATCCTTGCGAGTGAGGATTGGAAGATCTTGATCGAACTTGGGGATTGGAAGGTTTGCCTCTCGATCGCGACGGAGATGCACCGACCGGGTCATGTCGTGCCGCAGGTGGGCTTCGAGTTGGGCGATGTGGGCGGAATCGCGGCGATCGCGTCTGGCGACGAAGACGGCACGGACAAGGCGACGCAGACGCTGCTGATCGGCCAGCATCGCTTTGGGAATGTCCTTGGAGATGGCGTCGAGATTCAGCATGAAGCAGGCGTGATGGTTGCCATCCAGTTGAAGAAAGTCTGCCGGGCAAGGCGTTTCGCGTGGCGAATGGCAATCGGTTACACTTTCCGGTTCAGGTGTGGGAAGCATGAATCCAGAAGATCAGGAAATTCTGTTGATGCGGGCACGTGCTGGCGATATCGAGTCGCTGGTGACGCTGCTCGAAGTTGTCGGGCACGATGTGCGGCTGCGTGTCGCAAGCAAGGTGAGTCCGGCTTGGCGGGCCTTGCTTGACGAAGATGATGTCATGCAGACCACATATCTGGAGGCGGTCACACGGTTTGATCGTTTCACCAGTGGCGGAGCCAGAGAATTCGCGGCATGGGTAGCGCGACTGGCCGAGAACAACCTGATCGATGGCATTCGCGCCCTCGAGGCAGCCAAACGCCCTGACCCATCCAAACGGGTCAGTGGCAAACGAACCGCCGAAGACTCCATGAGTTCGCTGGTGACGGTTCTGGGCGTGACGCTCACCACACCGAGTATTCAGGCGGCAAGAGGCGAAGCGGGAGATTTCATTACCAAGGCGCTGGAATCCCTTCCCGAGGACTACCGGCGTGTGATTCAGCTGTACGACTTGGCCGGAAAGTCGGTGACCGAGGTTTCGGCGGAGTTGAAGCGCAGCGAGGGGGCGATCTACATGTTGCGGGCCCGGGCCCACGAACAGCTTCGCGACGTTCTGGGACGGGAAAGCCGCTTTTTCTCGACGGGTGGGACGTGAAATTGGGGAATAAGCACCTTTGTGGCTGCGTGAGTAGGAGTGCCTTTTTGCGTTCTTCACATAGATAGCGTGTCGAGTTTGGCTGCCTCATGGTCTGGAAGTGGATGGTTCATTGTGGCAGATGAAGATGTGACGAATCCCGGTTCCCCGATTCCTGACCCTTATTCGGGGTCTAAGGGATCATTTGGCAGTGGGGGATTCAACTCAGGATTTGGCTCCGCCGGTGGTGCAGGAGGGGGTGCCGGAGGTTCGAACGGGGGGAGTCCTTCGTCGGTGCCTCCGCTCGGTCCGGGAAGTACTGGCGGGTCATCAGGGGTCCGATCGGGATCGGGCTCCAAGCCCCCTTCCAAAGAACGGGCCTTGATCGAGGGCGCGCTCAAGCAGATGCCCCCGAGTAAGTTCAATTTCACGACCAAGCCGCCACCCTTGGCTTCGGATGCGATTCTGGGGTACGACATCGTCCGGGAGATTCATCGCGGCGGGCAGGGCGTGGTGTATCAGGCCGTACAGCGGACGACGCAGCAGAAGGTCGCCATCAAAGTGATGCACGGCGGCCCGTTTGCCTCGGTGACGGAGCGCCAGCGGCTTGAACGCGAAGTGCGCATTCTGGCGACGCTGAATCACCCCAATATCGTGCGCGTGTACGACAGCGGCGAAGTACAGGGGGCATTCTACTACGTGATGGATTATGTGTCGGGCCACGGCCTGGATACGTACATCGCATCCGGTCCGCATCCGATTGAGCGGACTTTGGCTCTCTTTACCACCATCTGTTCGGCGATCAGTGCAGCGCACCTTAAGGGTGTGATTCACCGTGACATCAAGCCAAGCAATATCCGTGTCGATGCCGACGGTGTGCCTCATATTCTGGACTTTGGTCTGGCAAAATTAAGCGCCGAGAGCGCGGTGGGCGGACGCGATCCGCGTGCCGCGATGACGATGACTGGCCAGTTCGTGGGCTCATTGCCATGGGCCAGCCCTGAGCAGGCAGGCGGTATTCCCGATCAGGTGGACATTCGCACCGACGTGTATTCCCTGGGTGTGATCCTGTATCAGATGTTGACGGGAAAGTTCCCGTATCAGGTTGTCGGCAACATGCGCGACATCCTCGACAACATCTTGAAGGCAGAACCCGCCAAGCCGAGCACGGTGCGTCGTCAGATCAATGATGAAGTTGAAACCATAGTTCTCAAGTGTCTCTCCAAGGAGAAGGAGCGAAGGTATCAGTCGGCTGGCGAACTCG
>CAYTYD010000276.1:0-367 GCA_964441555.1 uncultured Phycisphaeraceae bacterium
GATTTCCAGGCACATCTGCCCTTCCAATCCGTCCGCCTCAATCAGGTTGAAACTCGTTGGGTTCGGCAGTCCGCTGATGAACTCCGAATAGGTCATCTGCTCGCACGTCGCGACCTTCACCTCGATGATCGTGCGCAGAAACCCCGACAAGCTCGCGCCGAAGTTCCTCGCAAACGCCTCGTGCAGCGTCTGCAACGCCCGCATCTGATCCTTACTCACACGCTCCGGACGCTTGAAGTCATACGGCCGCACTTCCGGCCTCACTCCATCCTTCCGGGCGCGGCTGAACACCTTCCCCGGCTCTGCTTGTGCCGGGGGCTCGCTCGTCTCCTGGCCCACAGTCGCCAGAAGGGCATCAATCGAACTT
>CAYTYD010000276.1:377-4490 GCA_964441555.1 uncultured Phycisphaeraceae bacterium
GTTCCTCCCCCTCTCACTGCAAAACTCCTCACTCCCTCTCCCCGGTTCCCGGGAACACCCTTCCCCCCGCGGCATCCAATCCGCCTCTCACACCAAACCTCCTCCCCCTCCATTTCGTACCATTCCCACCCTCATGCTTCCCCAAATCCCCTCCCTCTCACGCTTCCTCCCCCTCGTGGCTTGCCTCATCGCCCTTTCCGGGCTGGGGAACCTCGTCCACGCCGCACCTCCAGAAACCACCCCATCCAAAACGGGCTCCAAGGGCAACATACCCGACTTCACCCTCCCCGATGAGCCCGAACGCGCTGAGAAAGTCATCCTGACCCTCGCCGCCAAAGACACCACCATCGCCCCCGGCTCAACCACCCTTCTGGCCCTCACCTTTGACCATGCCCCACACTGGCACATCCACACCAATGCGCCGGTCGTCCCTGCCGCCTGGAAAGCCGCCAGCTTCGATCCCTTTCCCACCATCGTTACGATGGAACCTGCAGATGGCCTCAAGCTCCGCGGCATCCAGTGGCCCCGCCCCGTCGAAATCCTCGCTGATCTCGCAGGCACTGGCAAAGCTGAGAAGTACGGCGTCTTTGAAGGCAAGGCCACCGTCTTCCTGGTAGTCACAGTCGAACCGAATGCCGCACCTGGCCCGCGCACCCTGAATATCAACGCCTCTTACCAGGCCTGCGACGACCACAAGTGCAACCTTCCATCCGAAACCACCCTCACTGCCACCATCACGGTCGGCACGTCTGCCGTTGCCGCCACTCCTGCCGACCCCGTCTTCTCTTCCTTCAAACCTGAGCTTGTTCAGAATTTCATCGATGCCGCGCCCGGTTCCGCCGCCAAATCCACCGTTCGCTTCGATGTCTTCGGCAAATCCTTCGAAGTCGATACCAAGTCCGGCGCTGGCTTCGCCCTCCTCCTCGCCGCGGCAGCACTTGGCGGCTTCCTCCTCAACCTCACGCCTTGCGTCCTTCCCGTCATCCCGATCAAGATGATGGGGCTCAGTCACGAGGCCGGAACCCGCTCCCGCTCGCTCCTCCTCGGCGCCATCATGTTCGCTGGTGTCGTCTTCTTCTGGCTCGTCATCGCGGTACTCATCGCCAGCGTCAAATCCTTCACCGCCACCAACCAACTCTTCCAGATTCCCTGGTTCTCCATCGGCATCGGCATCTTCGTCGCCGTCATGGGGCTCGGCATGATCGGCCTCTTCACCATCAATCTTCCTACATGGGTCTACTCCGTCGATCCCAAGCGTGACAGCATCGGAGGCAGCTTCGTCTTCGGCATCATGACCGCTGTGCTCGCCACACCCTGCACCGCCCCTTTCGGCGGCGCGGCAATGGCTTGGGCTGCCACTCAATCCCCCGCCATCATCCTCACCGTCTTTGCCGCCATCGGTATCGGCATGGCGATTCCCTATCTCGTACTTGCCGCATTTCCCCGACTCGTCTCCTGGGTTCCTAAGTCCGGCCCCGCCTCCGAACTCTTGAAGCAAGTCCTCGGCCTCCTCCTCTTCGCCGTGGCCATCTTCTTCATCGGTGTCGGCATCGATCCTCTCTTGCGTGAACCCGTCGATGAACCCATCACGCTCTATTGGTGGCTCGTTGCCGCGGCAGTGGTGGGGGCCATGGCCTGGATGATCTTCCGCACAGTAAAGATCACCCGCTCTCTCCCCCGCCGCGCCATCTTCACCACCCTCGCCCTTCTCCTGTCAGTCAGCACCCTTGCTCTTGCCCATTCCTTCACCAGGCGCGGACCCATCGCTTGGATCGGCTACACGCCTGAGCGTTTCGCCAAATACCACGCCGAAGGCAAAATCGTCGTCATGGAATTCACGGCACAGTGGTGCTTGAACTGCAAGACTCTTGAAGCCACTGTCTTGCATCAACCGGAAATCGTTGCCCTTCTCAATTCAGAGGGCGTCATCCCCATGCGTGTTGATCTCAGCGGCAACAACGTCGCTGGCAACGCCAAGCTGAAAGAACTCAATCGTGTCAGCATCCCCCTGCTCGCTGTCTCTGGCCCCACCCGCACTGATCCGATCTTGATGGATTTCTACACCATCGACAATGTCAAGAAAGCCATTCAGGATTCCACCGCCGCCGTCCGCAAACGCGAACAACCCGCTACAACTCCCTCACAGTCCAGTCCCAAATAATCGCTCATGACGATCTGAACACACTTCGGGGCTCACATGCAGATCCTCACCAGCATGTCCGTGTTGCGGCACCACGAAACCGCTCCCGAATTACTCGCGCAGCTTTTTCAACTTATCCCCGAAGGCCGCTTCCGCTCCATACCCAAGGAGCCCGAGGGCTTCAAGCTCGATCTTCCCGAGTCTGATCCGCGTCTCACTTCAGTCCTCAAGCTCCTGCACGACCACGGCTACAAACAGGCCGAGTACCCGAATGCCAGGCAGCGCATGTACCGCCTGATTCGCCGCCGCCAGTACGACCCCTCCGATTTCGCCGCCGCGCCTTTCTGCTGGCTCGAATACTGCGAGGTTCGCGGTTCGACCGATGGCGAACGCACCGACGATGGCCTGCTTCGCCTGCCTCACGCCGATGTGCGGAAGTGGAAAGAGATCACCAAGGTCGGCCCAACCTTCGTCGTTCCCGATGCGGTGAAGAGGACACTCGAAAAATCTCTGTACCGCGGGCTCATCTTTCGTCCCACTGTGCAAACCAAGCCCCGCGCCCAAAGCGCCTCTGCCTCGCCACAGTACCAACCCGGCGAACCCGTCACCATTTCATCCCCCGCCGATGCCTGGTGGGAGCTCTCTTCCGATACCACCATCGGGCCCATGCACAGCGTCAACCGTCTCGCGCTCACTCCCCAACGCGAACCACTTCCCTCCGGCACGCGCGGCCCCGGCACCTTCCGCAACACCGAAATCATCGACGACTTCCGCCCGATCTACGCACGCTCCTCGGTGGACGCCGTCGCGGCATACGACATCGTCCACACTTGGGAATATTCATTCCGAGCCACCGATCCCGAAATCCTCGTCTCACCGCGCCTGCGCGAAGCACTTCACACTCTCCAACCCGCCTGCAAGTGGATTCCGATTGAAGTGATCAAGACATAAATTGGTGACGCCGCTCTGCTTGGTGATGGGTTTGCTTCAGCGGAACGGCACGATGTATCTCGCAGGGGCGTGATGCGAAGTGATATGGCGAGCACAGCGTTTGTATTCAGTTACTTCTTGCCATCGCCAATCAGCTTCCGCAACGCTTCGATATCTTCATCTCGCAATCCGTTCTGCAGGAAAAATTGAACTTCGGGACCTTTGAGGATCACGACTCGATCTGTTGTAGGAATGAGATCGACCAACACGCTTCCGCTGAAGTCGGACAGCGGTGTTCCAATGCTCAGTCGAATCTCATCGGTACCGGTCAGTGCGTATCCACCGGTTGTGGACTTGAGTGATCCGGAGGTGGTATCGATGACGGCAACTACGTACTTGTGATCAATCGCCGGATGACGCATGGCCGTGATTCTGCAAGGCACAACCGCAGCGGCGACAGGAAAGACGCCATAGCTGATGCGAGTCGCATCATTCCAGGCCGTTATTCCATTTTCACCAAACTTGATAGACGAGAGTTCCGACGGCTTGTAAGGCCGCAGAGCCGGTATCCCAAGTGCTTCAAGCACATATGAGCCGGGCGCGCGATACAGGGGATAGATGAGAACCGCCAATATTGGCGGCAGAATCAACAGCAGAAGAATGGCGAAAACGATCTTGAAACGACGAGACATACACATGCTCCATCGTGCGTGGAGGTCAGTCTATGAGAAACCTGATCATAGTGAACAGCATTGGCTGGCTGTGCAGGGCGAGCTTTCTGGCCCAGTGTTGTATACCACCTGCGGCACTCAGCGGATTCAGATAATCTGATGCCGCACACTTCACTCTGGGGTCAACCATGCACACGGGTTCGCACACTCCTTCACCTGACGATCGCTTCAACTCCATCGAAGCGCGACTCCAGCAGATCGAAAAACGCTTGGGGCTCAGGTGGGTGGAACAGCCACCGAGAGTCCAATCGCCGCCAGAGGCACTGCCAGAGATGCCGCCTCCTTTTCCCACCACATCACTGGAGGCGGAGG
>CAYTYD010000277.1:0-4470 GCA_964441555.1 uncultured Phycisphaeraceae bacterium
GCTCTACTTCCGGTGATGTGGAGCAGGTCATCACCTCCGGCTCCACTCGCCAATCTCACATCATCGACATCCGCACCGGTCGCGGATCAGATCGCAGGCGCTCCGTCACCGTCATCGCCTGCACCGGATGGGAAAGTGATGCCCTTGCCACCATCTTCTATCTTCTTGACGATGCTGAATGCCAACGCATCATGGATCAGCACCCCGGCACTCGCGCCATCATCTTTGATCGTGTCGAAAATGCTGGCCATGTTCAGGTGCGCAAACGCGAAATCACATCAGCCGCAGTCCGAATGTCCGAAATCCGCTGATCTCCCGCCTCGCGCTCGATGCACAAATTCACACCAGGCAGACTCTGCTTCACAAACCCAATGAACTCCGGCCACGGCACCCGCCCGGTGCCCACCGGAACCTCCGCGCCCCACGTCCCCGGCACGGTGGTGTACGTTGCATCCTTGATATGCACCTGCCGCACATAAGGAGCCAGCATTTTCACCGCCTCCAGTGGCTCACCCATGTTGTACAAAATCATGTTCGCCGGATCAAAGTTCACACCAATGTTGGGATGATGCAGATCCTCCAAAACCTCCAGCAGCGTCGCCGCTGATTCCTGCCCCGTCTCAAAGGCGATTCGCACTCCCTTGCCCGCAAACACATCCGCCAGCATCCGCAGCCGCCCCAGCAGTTTCTCCCGCTCCCCATTACTCCTCTCATGCGGCAGGAACCCCGCATGCAGTGTGATCAGGTTCAAGCCCAACGCGGTACAAATCTCCGCGTTCCTCTTCGCGTGCGCCAGATTCGCCTCCCACGTCGCATCCGGCCTCACCCCACCTGTCCGCGCGATGCTCTCCAGCGTCGAGTAATCCTCCCCCTCCGTCCCCATCATCGCCGACACGATCGTGATTCCGTTCTCACTCAACACCCGCTGTGTTTCATCCAGCCCCCAATGCCCCAGCCGAATCGGGTCCACCGCCAGTTGCACCGCGCTCACCCCGCACTGCTTCACCTTCCCCACCAGATCCGCGGCAGAGGTGGGGTGCAAAGACCATGAACAAACCGCAAGTGTCGAAGCAGTGGTGGGCATACCCACATCGTTCAACTGCCAGTCGCCTCAGTCCAGCGAGTCTTTCCCTAATGGATGCACATGCCGCCGCGATGCAAATCGGTACGCCGTCAGAATCCCTATCCCGCCCCAGATCAGCGACCGCGGCTTGCCAAACTGATTCAGCGTCTGCGGCACGATCTCTTCCGTAAACGACACCGCCAACTCTGGATGCGGATTCACGTCATACGTCACCGTGTACGTATTCGTGAACGTCAAACTGAACCACACCAGCGCTGTCATTACCGCCGCCGCGATGCCAAGTCTTGTGGTCCCCTTCCGCACCGCCCACAATGTCAACCACCCCAGCACCACACCCGACGGCCAGACGAGCCACTCCTGCCGCAACTGCGTCGCCCCGCTGTACATCGCCCAGCACACGCCGATCAGCACCGGCATGAACCCCAGCGCAAATGCCAGCCGCGTCGACCTCGCCGCGTTCCCTGGCTTTGTTGGCAAACTCGGCAATTCGACCTGATCGCACGCTGGCCGATCATGACCATACCTCGCCCCAATCCACTGTAACTCCTCCGGCACCGCCGCCTTCTCTCCCCGCGCCGTTCTGGGCTTGTGCCCCTTCACCGCGTGCAGATACGCCGCGCACCGTTGCTCCACCTCGCGCGTCCACTCCATCCCCAGCGTCTCATACACCCTCTTCAACTCTCCCAACGGGTTCGCATGCAGATCCTCAAACCGCACATCCACGATCGTCCCGGGCGGCAACCCCTCCCGATCGCGCTCCAAGGCCCGCATCGTCTCGGCATATTCGCTCGTGATTCTCCTCCTCAGTGTTCCCTCATCCGCCCCATCCTGCAGCAGGTACGGCTCAAACCTCTGATTGATCGCGATATTCGATTCCAGCACCGCCCCCGGCTCGCGCGAGATGTGCACAAACTGAACCGCGCCCGGTTCAAACAACTTCACCAGTTCCCGCACCCGCGCTGTGTGCGCCGGAGTTTTCAGCAAGATCACCTTCTGCGGCCAAAGCAGCGAAACCTTCCAGAGAAATCCCCGCATCGTTCTCCGCCAACGCCGCAGCTCCCCCTCACTCAACCCTTCCAGAAAATGAAACCTGCGATAGAACTCATACGCCTTTTCATTCGGAAACGTCATCCGACCCGTCAATGGCGATGCATCACTCCAATTCGCAATCGCAAACTCATCCTCGGTCGGCCACTCCGGCCCATACGCCACATCATCAATCGGCCGCTTCTCTCCCATGAAGGGCACCAGCAGCAACCTCAACACCGACCACGTCAGCACCCACGCCTGCGGTGCCAAGGTGTGATACCACTTGGGTGTGATGAACCTCGGATCACACGACAACAGATACTGCAAATGTGTCGTCCCGCTCCGGTAATACCCAAGCACCACCACCGCACGCCGCGGCACCCGCTTCTCTCCCCTCACCCATCCCCACACACCCATCACCACCCGCTCCGGCAGCGTCACCACCGTGAACAGCGCCGACAGCACCAGATTCAACAGCAATCGCGGCCATGCCTTCACTGCCGGACGCGACCCCGGCGAGATCAGCATCCTCACCCACGCATCCAGCGGCGCACACGCCATGTAATGAGGTATCGGAACCAGCACGGCGGAGCATAGATCCCGCCCAAACCTGGCTATGGCGGCGTGCCTAACATTCCCCGCAATCGGTCACGCCGCCAGAGCACGAGGAGTTCGCGCTCGCGGCAAGTTGTACACCCGTACGCCCAACTCTTGGGCAGGTCGGCTTTCACCGCAAGACGCGGCAGAAGTTCGGCAACGGTGACGAGTTCGCTTCGTCGCCGGGGTATCTCTCCCGAGATCACCCGGCAAGACCGATCGACGATCCGAGCACGACACCAAGGCGGACCGCGGCCTCTGAGCCACACACCGCCGGAAGGTTGATTCATGATTGATGAAGTTCTGATGGCATCCCTGGGTCTCAAAAATTCTGAGATCGACGCACTCCTCCACGCTGCCACAGGCGGCAGCGGCGGAGACGCAGCCATCGAGACCCTCCTCTCCAAGCAGATGGAGTCTCTCGACCAGGGCAAGATCATCAAAGGCCGCGTCCGCGGCATGGCCGGCAACGATGTCGTCGTTGACGTCGGCCTCAAGTCCGAAGGCCTCATCCCCAAGGAAGAGTTCGAGGGCGGCCCCGAACCCAAGATCGGTGATGAAGTCAGCGTCCTCTTCGATGGCCACGAGGAAGATGGTCAGGTCATCCTCTCCAAGCGCAAGGCCGATCGCCAGCTCAACTGGCAGCGCATCCTCGACACCACCAAGGAAGGCGACGTCGTCGAAGGCATGATCACCCGCAAGATCAAGGGTGGCCTGCTCATGGATATCGGCGTTCAGGTTTTCCTCCCCGCCTCACAGGTCGATGTCCGCCGCCCCGGCGATGTCGGTGACTTCATGGGTCGCAAGATCCGCGCGGTCATCCTCAAGATCGACCTCGAGCGTCGCAACATCGTTGTCTCCCGCCGCAAGCTCATCGAAGACGAGCGCGACAACGCCAAGAAGCGCCTCATGGAGCACTTGAAGGAAGGCGAGATCGTCAACGGCGAGGTCAAGAACATCGCCGATTTCGGCGCCTTCATCGATCTCGGCGGCATCGATGGCCTCCTGCATATCACCGATATGTCCTGGAGCCGCATCAATCACCCCAGCGAGCTCTTGAAGCTCGGCCAGAAGATCGAGGTCAAGGTCCTCAATATCGATCGCGAGAAAGAGAAGATCGCCCTCGGCCTCAAGCAGAAGGAAACCAGCCCCTGGGAAGAGATCGAGCGCAAGTACCCCGTCAACTCCCGCGTGAAGGGCGCAGTGGTCAACATCATGACCTACGGCGCCTTCGTGCGGCTTGAAGACGGCATCGAGGGCCTCGTCCACATCAGCGAGATGTCCTGGACCCGCCGCGTCAATCACCCCAGCGAGATGGTCAAGCAGGGTCATGAGGTCGAGGTCGTCGTCCTTGAGATCAACAAGGACAAGCAGGAAATCTCCCTCGGTATGAAGCAGATCGAGGTCAACCCCTGGGAACTCGTCAGCGAGAAGTACCCCCCGGGCACCATCATCGAGGGCGCAGTCCGCAACCTCGCCAACTACGGCGCGTTTGTCGAGATCGAGCCCGGCATCGACGGTCTGTTGCACATCAGCGACATCTCCTGGACCAAGAAGATCACCCATCCCCAGGAAATCTACAAGAAGGGCGACCAGGTCCGCTGCGTCGTTCTCGAAGTGGATCAGAGCAAGCAGCGCATCTCACTCGGTGTCAAGCAGCTCACCGAGGATCCCTGGCTCAGCGCCATCCCGGACAACTACAAGCCCGGCATGGTCGTCCGCGGCAAGGTCACGAAGATCACCAACTTCGGTGTCTTCGT
>CAYTYD010000278.1:0-4431 GCA_964441555.1 uncultured Phycisphaeraceae bacterium
ATTCGGTGTCACCGGATTTCCCTGACGCTGGCAGACGATCGCTCTCATGCCCACAAGGTAGTCCACATCAACCGCGCTCAAAAACACAACCGCCCCGGGGTCACCGAGGCGGCTGGAAAATCTTGCTCTGCAAAAAAATCAGGCCTTGCTCGTGATCTTGGTCACGTGCTTCAAGCCGCGGCGGCGGTCACGCAGACGCTGGCTCTTGCCCTGGCGATCACGCAGGTAATACAGCTTGGCGCGGCGGGCATCAGCGCGACGCAGCACTTCAAAGCCAGCCACCACCGGGCTGTTGATGGGGAACACGCGCTCCACACCGACATCATCCACCACCTTGCGGAGGGTCATGATCTCATCGATGCCGCGGCCGTGACGGGAGATGATCACGCCGGTGAAGGCCTGAAGACGCTCCTTGTCACCTTCCACGATGCGGAACTGCACGGAAACGGTGTCACCGATATCCATAGTGGGCACATCGGTTTTGAGGGTCGAAGCGTTGATGGATTCAAGAATCTGCTGACGGGACATGGAACAACCTCGTATGCAAAAGCTGCGTATGAACCTGCCTCGGATCGGCCCCAAGTGGGCCGCTCAGTGACGGGTCGAGATGATAGGCCTTGGTTCGCCCACCGTCTATCCCCGGAAACATTATTGTCAGGTGTCAGTTTGGGTCGGATTGCGCATTAGTCGAGCAAATCCGGCCTCCGCTCCCTCGTCCGCTCGACCCTTTTCCCCTGCCGCCATTCCTCGATTTTTGCATGATCGCCGCTCAGCAGCACCTCCGGCACCTGCCGTCCCATCCACTCTCTGGGCTTGGTGTAGTGGGGGTGGTCGAGCAACCGCTGGTCGCCGCAAAAACTCTCAACGTGGGCGGATTCTGCATCTCCCAGGGCTCCCGGCAGCAGCCGCGTCACGGCATCGATCAGCACCATCGCCGCCAGTTCACCCCCCGATAACACATAATCCCCGATGGAGTTTTCCAGGGGCGCGAGTTCCTCGATCACCCGCTCATCCAGCCCCTCATAGTGCCCGGCGATAAGCAGCAGCCGCTCTTGTTTGGCCAGTTCCTCAACCATCTGCTGGGTCAGGGTCTTGCCCTGCGGCGTGAGGAGCACTCGCCGCGGCGGGCGCGGGTCCAGCCCCTCGACATGCTTGACCGCATCAAACAGGGGCTGGCACATCATCACCATCCCGGGTCCGCCCCCAAAAGGACGGTCGTCGGTCTTGCGGTGCTTGTCGGTGGAAAACCCTCGGATATCCGTGGCGACGACTTCGAGTACCCCTGCCTTGCGTGCCCGCGCAGGAATGCTCACCCCCAGCGCGGCAGGCGACTCTTCGCTGAACATCTCCGGAAACGTGGTCAGAATGTCGATACGGAGGGGCATGAACACCATGGTAGTTCATGCCGGGGCATGGTCTTGTCGTTCGCGATCCCACTTCACCACTAGTTGGTTATTTTGAATCGCCGGGGGTCGTCGGCGAAGCCGACACCCCCGGAAAAGCAACATCATCCACTACGCGGTTTCTTGATGGCCATGCCGTTGAAGTCACTTATCAATGCAAGCATCAACGTATAGGGAGAGTGTTTGTTCAGGAGCAACCATTTGCAAATGCCACCATGAAGTCGACATAGTCCGTTGCATTGACGACCCCATCCTTGTTGAAATCTGCTGGTGGCATGTTGGTTCCAAACGCCACGAGAAACTCATCGGAGTCCAGATGATCTATGGCGGTATCACCGTTGAGGTCTGGCGGGCACGTGATCTTAACTGTACGGAAGGCATCGACGCGCTCGGCATTCTTTGTATACAAGATGGCCACGAACGATCCCTCCCCAATCTCGTTGGCAATCAGCGTGCGAACAAATGTCGCCATTGATTTGGCGGGAATCGTGCCGATCGATATCTCTTCTTCTTTCTCACTACCATTCAGTAGCAGATTCGATCTGCCATCAAATGTCAACTCTACACCAGTCAGCGGCTCGTCCAGCGGATTCGAGTAAGTGATTGTTGCTGTCACCTCGCCATGCAGGGCAACAAACCGTTCCGGCTTCAAGGTAATTGTCACCGGAGGTCCCTCAAGCATCAATACCCTTCGTTTGAACCAATGCTCGTGATCGTCTATGCGTATAACCACCGCTTCAAACTCGATAAACGGCATGAATCCAGCGTAGGGTTTGACATCCTGCCAGCGGATTGTGGATGAGAACATGATCTCATCGCCACTGCTCAAGGTGAAGAATTCACTTCGTGGGTTCAAAAGTGAGCCAAATGGATCGCCTCTGTTTGTGTTTGCAGTAGATTGTAGATCGCATCGGAACTGCTGCGTCCGCGTTCCAGTATTGCGAACTCTGACGCACCACTCGATGTTCTTCCCCATAGGCCACGAGTCAGGCACGGTCATCTCAATCTCGGGTTTGTCCAGTGAATCGGCCGGAGTCCGAAGCGCGGGGTTGGTCGCAGCGGCATGCGATTTCGGGCTTAGCACGACCATGCCCACGATGATCAAGCTGAACCTCATCCAGAATGTGAAGAATCTGTTGTGTTGCATATGCACCTTGATAGCGCGAGGCCAAAGACTCGATACCTCACGCTCTTCTTGGGATTCTATTGACTTGTCGCATCGGATCGGTAACAGCTTTGTGACACTGAACTTTGCGATACTGAACCCTCTTGTGGCGATTGCGTAGTTCCTGCGGCACTCAGCTTCCCTCCACCCTCCCCTTTCCCCTGAATACCCTTTCCCCCACGTCTCAGGCCGCACGGAAAGGATTCCGGGGTGAAACTCTCTGTCATCTTTGCCGAACTCGCCTCGCACGGCAGCGAAGCACTCACCGATGGCCCGCGCATCGTCGTGGTGCATCCTGATTTCACCACCACCGTCAAGCCCGCCGCGCCTTCCCCTGACGCGCTTTCCACCGAAAGCGTCTCGCCCGCCCCAAATTCTGAATCTCCCCGCCACATCGATGCCACCGTCGTCGGCCCCGTCCTGCTTCTCGGCCACCCCGCCGACTCCGCCTCTCACGAAGCCAAAGCCCACCCGGTTCCTCTTCGCAAGATTCGCTCCGACATTTCCATCGGCGACATCGTCACACAGACGCAGCGCGCTGGCTTCGGCTTCATCATGGCCTTCATCGCCATCGTCTCCATCCCCTTCGTCGGCATGAGCATGCCCTTCGGCCTCGCTATCACCGGGTTGGCGTGGCAGCTTCTCCTCGGACGCAAAGAGCCATGGCTCCCACGCCGCGTCCGCGATCACCTCGTCAGCATCCGCACCATCGACATCATCGCTCGCGTCACCAAAGGCATGGAAAAAGTGTTCCGTCCGCGGCTGACTTTCCTCACTTCTGGAATCATGGTTCGCGTCCTGGCGCTCTGCGTCTTGGCTCAGGCCATCGGCCTTGCCGCGCCGTTACCCATTCCCGGCTCCAACTGGTTTTTCATTCTCCCCATCGTGGTGTATTCGGTCGCACTGATGGAAGAGGACGGCCTGCTGGTGCTGGTCGGCCACGTGCTGCAATTGCTTCAGGTCGTCGTGGTCTGGGCCTTCTGGCATGTGCTCGAAAAACCCATCATCGGGCTGTGGCACCTCGTCCGCGGCTGGTTTGGCGGATAAGACGACTTTCCATCGATTCTGATACTCTTCCAATGCCTCACACCCATTCGGTGCGAGTATCAATCCGGAGAGTACTCACATGATGCGTTCCCTTTCTGCCGCGTTCACCCTCGCCTGTGTTGCTGGCACCGCCTGTGCCCAGTGGGTCGGCCCCGCCGCGCCGGATAACCGCATGAAGTATGAAGGCGGCCCGGTCTACGTCGGTGCCACCGGCCTGACCACACCCAAGTTTGGTGTGATCGAGAGTTCGCCCGGCGCACGCACCATCGGCAGTTACGCCTTCATCGGCACGCCCGGCAATGGCTCGCGCACGACTGCATTGTGGGGTGAGACCAACAACCCCACGGGGCGCGGCTTGCAGGGGTTCAACTTTGCCACGACCGCCAGTGGCGATGTCAACAACCCAGCCACCGGCATCTGGGCGGAAACGGCTTCGCCGACCGGACAAGGGCTGCGGGCCCGAGCGACAGCCACGAACGGCGTGTCATACGCCGCGTATTTTGACAATGCTTCAATCTCCGGTTATGCCGTGTATGCCAAAGCGCCATACACCGCGCTCCTGGCCGAAACAACCACCACGTCAGGCACCTTTACCTATGCCGTGCATGGAAAGGCGCAAAATGTCTTGGGTTCGGGCGTCTATGGCCAATCCACCCTTGACAGTGGACTTTCATACGGTGTGCTTGGATCCGTTGCCAGTAGCAGCGGATACGCCGGGTATTTTCTCGGAGGGCAGAACTACTTTGAGGGAAGTGTGGGCATCGGTACCAATAATCCCTCCACCAAACTCGATGTGACGGGAAGCAGCAGCACAGG
>CAYTYD010000279.1:0-4427 GCA_964441555.1 uncultured Phycisphaeraceae bacterium
ACTGGGCTTGCTCATCATCGCGACCCCATTCGGCGAGAGAAGCCAATTGAAAGCAAAGGGTGCCGATGCCGATGACGCCGATGAGTTGGAAAACCGCAGCAACGACGGGCATCGCGGAATACAACGGCGGAAAGACCGTGGGCCCTGTCACGATCACGGCGTTGGCTTTGAGAAGCGATTGACTTCCGATGGCGAGCGCGATGCCTGAGCACACCCATGCCCATTGAGAAAAGCGATTCCACCAGCGAAGACGTGCATGCTCTTTGGCGGTGACTTCAATCGGCTCGATCGCCGAACGCCTGGGCATCGTGACGATCCACACGCCGATGCACCACACTACAGAACACGCGGCCCAGATGAGAGAGGTGACGGGATGCAGAATGCGCACGTATGCCGCGATGCCCATGACGGTCGCGGCGATCACGCCACCTGCGCATAACCAAGCGCCCGCAGCGAGAATCTGGAGATAACTTCGCGGGGCATCGGTGATGACGTCGCCGAGCTTCTTTTTCTTGCGATCAACCTTGGCGGCGGTGCCGCATTCAGGGCATAACGCGCTAGTGGGCAGGCCGCTGAGGTCGTAACCGCATTTGCGGCAGGGCGTCCCGGGTTCAATGATGTGAACCACGCCGCGAGACAGGATCTCTTCACCGATGGGCATACCCGGCACTCCGCCCAGCATTCCCGACCGGGAACGCTGTTTGCATGATACCGAATCGGACCAAACTGGTTGCGATCAGGAATTCCGGGGAGTGCGTTCAGACCATGGCGTGGCGGACAGCTTCCACTGCGTTCTTGAACATCCGCAGGCCGGGGGCATCACCATTGCGGTCCTGAGGATTCAGACGCGTCCAGAAGGGGTGGCGGTTCCAGGCGAGGTAACGGTCGGGATGGGGCATCAGGCCGAAGATGCGGCCGCTGCGATCGCACACGCCGGCGACGGCGAGTGCGGAACCGTTGTAGTTGTCTTGATAACGGACGACCACCTGTCCGTTGGCTTCCAATTTGGGAATGGTCGCCTCATCGATCGGGGCCAAGCGACCTTCGCCATGCCCGACGGGGAGGATGCGGGTTTCCGCTGCACCGGCGCCGCTCATGCCCTTGGTCCACAGGCAAACGGAACGTTCTTCATAATGCACAGGCACCCAGCGGCAGACATACCGGCCGCCGACATTTTGAGCCAAGCTCAAAGTCTGCACCGGCGCGGTGTCTGACCACGATTCGCCAGCGCACGGGCCGGGCAACAACCCGACTTGGACCAAGACTTGAAAGCCGTTGCAGATGCCGATCATGGGCGTGCCGCGATCGACCGCAGCGCGAAGGGCGGGCCAGAGGCGTTCGCGGAGCTTCATGGCGAAGATGCGCCCACTGGCGACATCGTCGCCGTAGGAAAAACCGCCGGGGAAGGCGACGATGTCGGCGCTGTCCAGGCGTTGCGGCTCGCGAATCAGAGTGTCGAGGTGGACGAGTTCGCTTTCAGCGCCGGCCAATTCGAAGCCGTGGCAGACTTCGATATCGCAGTTGGTTCCCGCCGCGCGAATGACCAGTGCCTTTGCCATGAGGGCATGGTATGACGCGAAGGCGCGGATTTGGCGTGAATCGACAGTGGCGGAAGCGGCTTAGCGAGCTTTTCAGCGTGCGGGGTAGTCCCACTCGGTGCCGGGTGTGTAGCCGATCAATTCGTAGAGTTCCTTGCGGGTCTGCATCTGATCGATGAAGCCGGAGACGGTGCCGTCCTTGTGAAGCTGAGTGAGAGCGCGAGTGACCGCGCCCATGGCGACGCGGAGCAGACTGACGGGGAAGATGACGCAGGAATAGCCGAGTTCGCCGAAACGCGACACGTGAATGATGGGCGTCTTGCCAAACTCGGTCATGTTGGCGAGGAGATACGGAGTGGACCGGCCTGAGACGGTTTTCACTCCCGCCATCGCTTTGGCGAATTTGGAGAACTCCTCTCCGCTGGTCAGCCCTTCCGGGAAGAGCATTTCGGCGCCTGCCTCGACATACGCCTTGGCTCGCGAGATTGCGGCGTCAAATCCCTCCACTCCCGTTGCGTCGGTGCGGGCGCAGACGATGAAGCCGTTGTTCAGCTGGACCGCCGCACGAGATGCGGCATTGATCTTTTCACAGGCATGATCAACTGGGACAAGGGCCTTGCCATCCAGGTGGCCGCAGCGCTTGGGAAAGACCTGGTCTTCGAGGTGCAAGCCGGCAGCGCCTGCGCGTGAGTAGTCGATCACGGTCCGCCGCGCCATCTCCGCCTCGCCGAACCCAGTGTCCGCATCAGCGATGACGGGCAGGCCGGAGGCATCGGCGATCTCGCGGATCAACTTGGAAAAGTGATCGAGGGTGAGGATGCCAACATCGGGCACGCCAGCCGACACACTGGTGGCGGCGCCTGAGACATAACACCCGTGAAAGCCAGCGTGGGAGATTGCCATGCCGCAGAGAGCGTTGAAAGCGCCGGGAAGCGCGATGCAGCCCCGATCCATGGAATCACGGAGTCGTTGGCCGGGGGAAAGAACAGGTGCGATCGTCATGCGGCATCGTAGATGCGCAGGTATCCTGCGTCGATGAAGAAGACGCACAGCAATCAGGCGGCGACGGTGGCAGGAGCAGCGGGGCGGTTGATTCCCCTCGTGGGCTGGATGCTCGTGTTGAGCGCCAGCCACACGGCATTCGCAACGACTCCGGCGCAGGACGCGATGGGGCGAGTTTCTGCCGAGCGGGCCAAAGCGAGTGTGGAAAAGCTGGCTTCCTTCGGGACTCGTCACACGCTTTCGGAGACGGCCTCCGCGACGCGCGGCATCGGCGCGGCACGCAACTGGCTGAAAGCCGAGTTTGAATCACTCAAGTCCGTTGCGAACATGCTGGATGTGCGTTTTGAGGAGTTTGACGCACCCAAGATGCCGCGATTGCCGGATGGGGCGAAGATCGTGAATGTCGTAGTCACATTGCCGGGTACGAGCGCTACCGCCAAAGACCGGGTGGTGTATGTGGTCGGTCACTACGACACCATCAATGGAGATCGCATGGACCCGACTCGCGATGCGCCGGGCGCCAATGACGATGCCTCCGGCACTGTGGTTGTTCTGGAGTGCGCGAGAGCCCTTGCCGCGCAACCGCTGGAAACAACCGTGGTCTTTCTCTGCACTGCGGCGGAGGAGCAGGGATTGGTGGGGGCTAAGTACCATGCTGAGCAACTCGCCGCGAGCGGTAAACGCTCATCGGTGTGGGTGCTGAACAACGACATCGTCGGTGATCCCAGTATCCCTTTCATCCTGCCATCCGGCCAATCGGTTGATTCGTCCACTTTCGTGAGATTGTTTTCCGAGGCGATTCCGCGCGGCCTTTCCGCCGAAGCCCTCTCCAAGTTGCGCACGGAAGGATTGGAGAACGATTCGCCCAGCCGACAGCTCGCTCGTTATGTTGCTGACGTCGCACAGCGTGAGGGGATGTCGTTCCAACCTCGCCTCATGCATCGGCAGGATCGCTTCCTGCGTGGTGGAGATCACAGTGCTTTCAATGAGGCTGGCTTTCCCGCAGTGCGTTTCTCAGTGCCTGCTGAGGACTACTCGCGTCAACATGCTGATGTCATCAGCAAGGATGGCAAGCCCTACGGGGATATTGCTGAATACGTGAGCGGGCCGTATGTCGCCAATATTGCGAAGCTCAACACTGCTGCGATTGTGCATCTGGCCAGTGCGCCCGGTCCGACCAAACGCACGCGGATGCTGACCAAATCACTCGAAACCACCGCCACCTTACGTTGGGATGCACCGGCCGATGGCGATGTGGCTGGTTATGAAATCCTGCTGCGTGATACTTCCGCGCCAACGTGGCAGCACATCATCGATGTCGGCATGGCGACAGAAAAGACTCTTCCTGTCTCCAAGGACAACTACTTCTTTGCTGTCCGCGCGTATGACCGCGACGGCTTCCGAGGTGTGCCAGAAATCGCCCGCGCGGTCGCAGAATGATGTCGGCACTCAATCGAGCGGAATCAGCCGGATGTTCTTGAACCAGATCTTGGCCCCTTCGCTCTGCAGGCAGATCTTGCCTGGAACAACCTCGACATCCGTGGCCCGATTGAGTTCCTCGCCGTTCACGTTCAGAATGATCGTGCCGCCATTGACGATGATCTCATACTCGTTCCATTCTCCCAGTGGCCGCTCCGCGGTGTGAGTCCGCTTGGTATTGCGCCCGTTCAGACGCTCCTTTGCGGTGGTCATCTTGAATTCATCGATGTTCCAGAAATCCCCCGCCGCGCCGGATTGCAGCTGAGCTTCCACGCTCTTGGGCCACACCTTGTCTTCGCCCACCATGCGCAGCAGCACACCGCTGTTTCCCGGAGCCGCCGGGTCATGTCTCCACTGCAGACGCACGATGTAGTTGGTGTACGACTTTTCGGTGCGGATGTATCCACC
>CAYTYD010000280.1:0-4415 GCA_964441555.1 uncultured Phycisphaeraceae bacterium
CGGCGCGACAACTTCTCAGCGCAAGGATTGCGTTACAAAATGGGGATCTTTCCCGCTTGATATAGGGTTTTTGCCTCATTTTATCGGGCACGCGCGGTTTTGTGCCAATTGTGGACGAAGTGTCGGCATTGCCAGCACGCTGGGAGGTCACTTTTTCTCGGGCGTGGGGACGTTCACTTTGTCCACGGTGGGGGGTGCGGACTTGTCCTTCTCTGCCGCGGCACGGGCTTGGGCGAGTTCGTCTTTGAGATCCGCGAGGTAGCGCGTGAGTGCTTCGGCGCGGGCTTCGGGCTTCATGAAACGGATGCGGCGGCGGACGCGTTCGGGCAAGCGTGGATCGTCGGCGGCGATCTTGGCAGGATCGGAACCGAGCAATGAAGCGGGGTCCGTCTCTTTGGACGCGTGGGTTGTGGCTGGGGAGAGAGCTCCATCCTTTGCGCCCATCATGTCGTCGCGCGTGGCGCGACTCGACATGGCATCCGAGTTCATCGAGCCGTTCATGGCGCTGTTCATGGCATCGTTCTTCATTGCGTTGACGCCAGAATCTGCGGGCATCGTCATGGAGCCGGATTCAGGAGAGAGAAATTCGCGGCGCATCGCTTCCTGCTGCGCCACCAGTGAACTGATGGTGTCGCTGATCGCATCGCGCTGGAGTGATGTCAGGATCTTCCAGATTTTGGTGTGCACATCCGCCGCTCGCGGCGCGCCTTCGTATATGCGGCGGGCTTTTTCGCGGGCGGAGTTTTTGATGGCGTCCTGGCTCATCGCCTGTTCAGCAGCGGCATCATCACCGACGATGTTGCGGCGCAGCTCGTCGACACCCTTGCGAATGGCGGACTCGGTGGGTGGCTGATCGCCACGAATCTCGAGCACCTGACGGACATCGCGGATGTCGTTGAGGTTTTTTTCAAAGTAAGCGCGGTGGGCGAGGCGGTAATCGCGGATGAGCACGAAGATCTGCGACTCCTGGTCTGGGGTGAGATGAAGTGCGGCATCGGCATCGGATCGCAGGGCGTCGAGCGCCTTGAGAAACGTGCGATGGTCGACGAGGCGTTCACCTTCGCGCCTGCCGCCACCGGTGAAGCGCGTGCTGTTGCCGGGGACTCCCGGTTCTTTGACGGTCGGACCACTGAGGGGCGAGACTGGCTCGTCGAGGTTTGCGCCCAAGCAGGCGCGGACAGACAGCACCCCGAGGCAGCAGACTGCAATCCGAATATCCATGCGGCACCTCAGCAGTGAGGGTGATGACAAGCGTCTCTTTGGGTTATACGCCTGCGCCGTTGCGAAGTTGAGGAAAAGGATGGGTTATTGACGCAGGAATCGCTTGGGGAGCTTGGGGCGAGGTATGCCCACCTTGGACTCGGTGCCGCTGGCGAGGCGTTCGATATTGGATCGGTGGGCCCAGATGACGAGTCCGGCGAGTATGCATGTGGTGGCGACGATGAGGCCGGAGCCAGCGAGATAGGGGGTCGCATCTGGGGAGGGTGGCACATTGGGAAAGAGGAGTTCTTTGCGGGCGTTGGCCACAACGACGACGAGGGGGGGTAGTGAGATTGCGGCGAGAATGGACGCCAAGCTGACGTATCGCCACGTGGCAACGCAGAGGCACCACACGCCAAAGCAGACGACCATGGCGACAGAGAGGACGGGATACACGGCGAGCAGCGCACCGAGTGAAGTTGCGACACCCTTGCCACCTTTGAATCCAAGCCAGGGGCAAAAGACGTGACCGAGCACTGCAGCGCATGAGACGCTGAGCCACCAGGCGAGGAGTTGCGGCTCGATGGTGGTGGCGCGGGCCGCATCCATTGCACCAGACCACATGCCAAAGGCCATGGTGGGCAAAAATCCCTTGGCGACATCAAGGGCGAAGCAGAGCAGGCCCCACTTTCGACCCAGGACGCGGCCGACGTTGGTGGCGCCGATGTTTTTGGAACCGTGTTGGCGGATGTCGATGCCGCGGAGGCGACCAACCAGGAGGCCGAAGGGAATCGACCCCACGAGGAAGCTGAGGATGACGAAGGCAAGATTCACGGAAAATTCAAACACGGAGAGAGTTTAGGGAGTTTCGGGGTTGAGTGCGACGACATCGGCGGCCCGTCCGAAGAGGGTGACGGCGGAACCGGGGGCACGGCGGGCGAGGAATCCGGGATTGAATTCGGCGACGTGGACTTTGGATTGATCGGATAGGGCGACGGTGTGCTGGGCCAATTCGCCCAGGTAGGTGGTGTCGGCGAGTGTGCCGCGGAGTTGGAAGACATCGGGGCCCTGGACGGGATTGAGGGAGAGGGCTTCGGGGCGAATGCTGAGAGTGGCTTTGGGGCCGGTGGCTGTGGCGGCATCTTCGTTGACGAGGACCTCGCCGGCGACGGATTGGTAGCGGCGGATTCCGGCTTTGGATTCGAGCATGGAAGCGGCGAGGAAATTGGTTTCGCCAAGGAAGGAGGCGACGAAGGTGGTTTGCGGGCGGCGGTAGAGGGTTTCGGGGGTGCCGAGTTGTTCGAGACGGCCCTGGTGCATGATGGCGACGCGATCGGCCATGGAGAGGGCTTCCTTCTGATCGTGGGTGACGTAGACGGTGGTGATGCCGCTGGCTTTGCAGATGCGGCGGATTTCGGAGCGGAGTTCGATGCGGAGCTTGGCATCGAGATTGGAGAGGGGCTCGTCGAGAAGGAGGACGTCAGGACGGATGACGATGGCACGGGCGAGGGCGACGCGCTGCTGCTGGCCGCCGGAGAGTTGGACTGGCCGGCGCATTTCCAGATGGGCCATGCGGACGAGTTCGAGGGCTTCCTTGATGCGCGTGGATTGCTCGGGCTTGGGCACCTTACGAATATCCAGACCGAAAGCGACATTTTCGGCCACCGTCATGTGCGGCCAGAGGGCGTAGGACTGAAAGACCATGCCGGTGTTGCGGGTGTTGGCGGGGGCGAAGGTGACATCGCGGTCGTTGAATCGCAGTGTGCCGCTGTCGGGCTCGAGAAAGCCGGCGATGATGCGGAGGAGAGTGGTTTTGCCACAGCCGGAGGGACCGAGGAGGAAGAAGAGTTCGCCGGATTGGATGGTGATATCGATCGAGTGCAGGACGATGGTCTTGCCATCGACGGTGCCCGGCGCGCCAGGGAGGGCTGGGAAGGACTTGGCAATGCCGGAAATGGAGATCGAGGTCGACATGAGGGCCCAATGGTACGGGGACCGTACCATTGTGCAATGTCGTTGAACCGGGCGAGCAAGTTGCAGGAGTGGAGGCGGTTTCCGGATCGGACGTCGCCACTTGCGGCATCGCTCGGGCAGGAATTTGCGACGATCAAGCGGCAGCACAAGACGTTTGGGGGAGTGGCGGCGGCGTGGAATGTGGTGCCGCAGAACTTGGCACAGGGTGCGGTGTTCAAGTCGTTGAACCGGGGTGTGCTGACGGTGAGTGTGTCAGAGGCGTCGCTGCGCTTTGAACTGGATCGTTGGCTGCGCGATGGCGGGAAGGATGAGTTGATCCGCGCGGGGATGAAGGTGCGGAGCGTGAAGATCGTCGGGTGATGCGAAGGAAAAACGCACAAGCCCGGCGTGAACCGGGCTTGCGGATGGTGTTGATGCTTCGTGGAGTGATCAGCAGGGAGACGAGAAGGCGGCGACGAAATCGAGGTAGTCGAAGAAATCGATGGTGGTGTCGGCGTTGAAGTCTGCCGCGCAGGAGCCGCTGGCGGGGATGCGGATGCCGCTGAGCGTGAGCGTGCCCGCCGTCTTGAAGTAGGTGAGGGTGGCGTTTCCGGTGACGGGTGGCGTGTTGGTGGTGATGGCGAAGGTGGCGGTGGTGCCCCAGCGGATGGCACTGGAGTTGGGATTTTGGGCGAAGGTCTGGGGTGTGGACCAGGAAATGCCGCTGGCGTTGGCGGTGTTGTTCCAGCGTTCACTCATGCTCGGGGACTCGCCGGAGTGGTACAGGACGCTCCGGTAGTAGGGATTGCTGGCGGCCACGTTGGTGCAGGGGATTTCGAACTTGGAGGCGGAGTTGTCGCTGTTGAGGTTGTGAATGGCGTAGGTGTAGGTCCATGTGCCGTTGTTGTTGTTGGTCACCTTGGTGCCGACGTAGAAGCGTGAGACGTAATTCTGTGCATCGGTGTAGTCGTGGGTGGTGACGATGACGCTGGGGTCGATGACGGGCCAATACATGATGGCGGGTTGGCGACGGACGGTGGTGCCGCCGATGTCGAACTCAGCGCCGGCGGTCTGATCAGAGACGTAGCCGGTGGAGACGCGATAGGAGGCGTTGTTGAGGCCATTCTCGCGGCGATTGGAGGAGTTGAGGTATGAGGCGTCATCGGAGGCGATGTACTGGGCTTCGGAGATGTACACAGCGCCGGGGCGGAACATGTCGCCTTCATCGACTTGCATGCGACGGCCGATGGTGGCTGCGGCGG
>CAYTYD010000281.1:0-4385 GCA_964441555.1 uncultured Phycisphaeraceae bacterium
AGGTAATACCCCTTCTCGCGATACATCTCTTCGATTCTGCGGCATCCCCGGTCCAGCGCAAACTGATCCACGGGCGAGCCAATCAAGACCTCCACCCGATCACGAATGTCCTCATCCGTAATCACCGTGTTTCCGGCTGGCTGCACATCCGCCACCACCGCCTGCGGCGTCAGCGTGAAAATCAGGTTCACCGACCCATCCGACAGCAACTCCACGCTGTTCTCAATTCCCTTGAACCGCCCCAGCCGGTTCAATCGCGTCATGTCTTCACTCACCACCCGCTGCGAATAGGGCCCCCCCTCCACCGTGCGAATCTGGTTCATCGCCAACTGGGCCACCGCACCCGTCAAGGGCTTGAATGTCGGTGCCGCTGACGGCGGCGGAGGTGCATCCTCTTTCTTGGCTGGTTGCACCAATTCGGGATCAGTCGTGGTCGGTTCTGCCTTCTTGGGCTTCGGCGCGATCACCGGCTGCCGCAGAATGATCGCCCGCACCGGCCGCCCCTCATAGATCGCCAATTCCGGAATCGGCGCCGCTGGCAAGGCCTCATCAGGCCTCTCGTTCGGCCCCTTGGCTGCCGCCGGTTGTTCGTTCGGCTGGCTCTCACCCGGTCGGGGCACTGCTGCACCCGCCTGCCACCCCAGGGCCGGCGTCCCGGTCGCGGCAAGAAACCCCGCCGCCAAAAACAGCCATGCTGCCGGTCTGCACGCAGTCATTCCCTGGAACACGCCGAAGGCCGTGTTTGCGGCCGATTGCGTCAGATTGGCGTGTGACGTTGTCAGTGAGGTTGTCTGGAAGGTTGGGCGTGGGCTCAAAGTGCTATCCCGGAAAGGGTGATTGAACGCGGACGATACCCCCCTTTCGGCCCTAACACAACTTGGCACACCCCGGGGGGGCGGGTCTGGTGAGAACACTCGGTACCTCATTCGGAATCGCTAGTCCGGCCGTTTTGGCTTCCTCCCCGTCCGCTTGCCACTCCGCGTCCCCGGCATTCCTGGCGCACCCTTGGGTTTCTCCCCCTCCCGCCCCTTGCTCCGTGCCCCCTCGGATCGCTTCACCTTGGCCTCGGGCACCCCCACCCGTGCCGCATCATCCCGCATCCGTTTGAGCTTGGTCACCTGATCTCGTAACCCCGCCGCCTTCTCAAACTCCAGTGCTTCCGCCGCCTCCAACATCTCCTTCTCCAGCGTCGTGATCAGCTCCGACACTTCAAACGTCTCTTCCTTGTCATCCACCGCCTCCCGCGCGGTCTTGCGAGCACGCAGTTCTAGCTCCATCCCCCGCCGGATCGATTTCTGCACCGTCGCCGGCGTGATTCCATGCTCGGTGTTGTACGCGATCTGCTTGGTCCGCCTGCGCTCCGTCTCTTCGATCGCCGCCTGCATGCTCGGTGTCATCGTGTCCGCATACATGATGACCGTCGCGTCCACGTTTCTCGCTGCACGCCCCATCTGCTGAATCAACGACGTCGCCGATCGCAAAAACCCTTCCTTGTCCGCATCCAGAATGCACACCAGCGACACTTCCGGCAAGTCGAGCCCTTCGCGCAACAGGTTCACACCCACCAGCACGTCATAGTCGCCCGCGCGCAAATCCGTCAAGATCGCAATCCGGTCCAGCGTCTCAATCTCTGAGTGCAAGTACCGCACTTTCAATCCACGCTTATCCAAGTACGTCGCCAGATCCTCGCACAGGCGTTTGGTGAGGGCCGTCACCAGCACGCGCTGATTCTTTGCCGCACGGGCCGTGGCCTGTTGCACCAGATCTTCAACCTGCCCCTTCGCCGGCCGCACCTCAATCTGCGGATCAATCAATCCCGTCGGGCGAATCACCTGCTCCGCAACATCCCCGCCCACCTTCTCCAGTTCATATGGCCCAGGTGTAGCCGAAACAAACAGGATCTGCGGCACCATGCTCTCAAATTCCTCAAACCGCAATGGCCTGTTATCCATCGCCGCTGGCAATCTGAATCCATGCTCCACCAGAATCGTCTTGCGATTCCGATCGCCGTGATACATCGCCCGAATCTGCGGCAGGGTCACGTGTGATTCATCAATAATCAGCAGCCAATCCCGATAGTTCGGCCTCTCCGGACCCCGCTCCGGGCTCTCCAGCCCCGCCGTCCGCATCGGCTTGATCCCATCCTTGAATCGCGCCGGGTCGGTCAATGGCGGCAAATCCGGCTTGTCCTTGGGCGGAGCAAAATCAAAGTAATCCATCAGCGTGTACGGCCGCTCACCCGGCAAGCGTCCATCAAAGTACCGCGAGTAATTCTCCACACCGTTGCAATACCCAACCTCGTCGATCATCTCCAGGTCGTATCGCGTCCGCGCAATCAACCGCTGCGCTTCCAGCAGTTTGCCTTGATGCCGCAATTCCAGCACGCGCGCATCCAGGTCTTGCCTGATCTTTGCCGTGATCGATTTCAACTCAGTCTCTGGCATGACATAGTGCACCGCAGGGAAGAGAAAGAACTGCTTCTCTTGCGCCAGCAATTCGCCCGACAGAGGGTTGATCAACTCAATCCGCTCGATGTCATCACCAAAGAGTTCCACCCGCACCGCGTAGCGTTCATACGCCGGATAGATCTCAATCGCATCACCCCGCACGCGATACGTCGCTCGCTTGAAATCCACTTCCGCCCGGTTGTATTGCATCGCATTCAACGCCAGCAGAAATTCGCGGCGATCCAACCGCGATCCCTTGGTCAGCGTCAGCACCCGGTTGCCGTACGCCTCTGGCGATCCCAAACCAAAGATGCACGACACGCTCGCCACCACAATCGTGTCGCGCCGCGACAGAATCGAACTCGTCGCCGCCAATCGCAACAGATCCAGATCATCGTTGCGACTCGAATCCTTCTCGATATAGATATCCCGCTGCGGGATATACGCCTCCGGCTGGTAGTAGTCGTAGTAGCTGACAAAATAGTTCACGCTGTTGTGCGGGAAGAACTCTTTCAACTCCTCATACAACTGCGCGGCCAGCGTCTTGTTGTGGCTGATGATCAGCGTTGGCTTCCCCAGCCGCTGAATCACATTCGCCATCGTGAAGGTCTTGCCCGTGCCCGTCGCGCCCAAGAGGCACGCGTGGGGTGCCCCCGCCGCCAGATCAGTCGTCAATTTCTCAATCGCCCGCGGCTGGTCACCCATCGGCGAGAAGGGACTCACAACTTGGAATGGACGAGGGGTGGGCATAAGAAAATAGCAAATAGCAAATCGACAAATCAAACTCTGAGTCACGCGATCAGTGCGACACTCTCGGCGACAAGATCGCATCCCACGCTGTTAAAAGCTCTCACATCATGCACGCTCCCTCACTTCATCACTTCTTCTCCCCCCTAGTGCCTGGTGCCCGATGCCCTGCCTTTCCTCTCTCACGGATAATCCTGCCGCGTCGGCCGGATCAACACATCCGCCACATGCACACCCTTAGGCTGGCTCGCAATAAACGTCGCCACCCTTCCAATGTCATCTGGTGTCAAGGGCGGTCCGATCCGCGCAAACGTCTCCTCCACCCACTTCTCTGCATACCCCGCCACACCCTGGAACTCCGACACCACGAACCCTGGCTCGATCAATGACACGCGAATCCCCTTGGGCCCAAGCTCTCGCCGCGCTCCCTCCGTCAATCCATGCACCGCAAACTTGGTGCTCCCATACATGCTTGAGAACGGTGACACATGCCGCCCCACCGTCGAGCCCAGCACGATGATGTCCCGCGCCCGCGTCAATACCGCCGGCCCCGTCATCGCGGCACTCTCTGCCATCATCTTCGTCCCCGCCATGCGAATCAGATGCGCGGCACCCAGCAGATTCGTCCGAACCATCTCTTCCCATTGCCCAGTATCCGAAGTCATCACCGACCCATTCAACCCTCGCCCCGCATTCACCACCACCAGGTCCGCACTCCGACCAAACCGCTTCTCCGCCATCTCCAGCATGGCTCCGATCACGCCCACATCCGCGCAATCCCCCGCCACACACGCCACTTTGTCAGCGCCTAACTCTTTGGCAATCGCCTCCAGCCGCTCACCCCGCCGCCCATTGATCACCACCCTCGCTCCCGCCGCGACACACTGCCTGGCAATCGCCAAGCCGATCCCCGCCGAAGCACCCGTGATCACACCAATCCGGTCATTCAGAGTCTGCATACCCACACCATAGAAAGCCCAACGGCACCAGCCCCACCGCGACCCACCCCCCACCCCGCCGGTCCCCCATCCAATCCGCTCCGGTCAGGCCACCCATCAGCCCCTGCCGCCCTCTTGGCCTCCGGGCTCATCCCTCCTAGACTCCTTTCCTACTTGCCGAAGTAGCTCAGCTGGTTAGAGCGGAGCATTCATAACGCTCAGGTCGGCGGTTCGAGTCCGCCCTTCGGCATTT
>CAYTYD010000282.1:0-4374 GCA_964441555.1 uncultured Phycisphaeraceae bacterium
GAACGCGGCACGGGCGAGCCCGGCATCATCACTGCCAACGCCGCGACGGTCATGATCGATGCCCTCCAATCCGTCGCCGATCTCAACGGCATCCTTCCAGACCAGTTCTCCTTCCGTCACGGCTCGATCTCCACTCGTCAAGATCGCCTTCGCCAATTGATCGGCGTCAGCATCAATGCCATCCCCATCGATCGCACAGCCACCCGCGTGAAGGCCTTCGCTCTCACCATTCTGGTGATCGGTGTCTCCCTCGCCTGGTTTGATGTGAACCGGTTGAACCGCGAACAATCCCAAGATCCGCCACGTCAAAGGTCCGTATCTCACAGCTTACCCACGCACCTTTCTCTCATCAGCCACACCATGTGCGATCATCCAGAGGTAACCCGATGAGCTTGACCGCCACCGAACAACGCCTGTGTGACTCCATCGCCCTTCGTCGCGACAAACTCCTCGAAGATCTGCGCCTCCACGTTGGCATTCCCACCGGAGGTGGAAACCAGGCCGGCCTCGACGAATCCCGCGAACGCTTCGCCGCCCGCAGCCTCGCTCTCGGCGCGACACAAACCCTCATCCCCGGCATTCCCCGGCCCTCGTGGCTCACCATGTCTCTTGATGATGCCGCCGCTGACGCACCGCCTCCACCCACCACGCTCCTCTCCCGCACAGCCAATCGCAACGGCCTGAAAGTTCTCCTCTCCGGCCACCTCGACACCGTGCACGAGCCCTCCTCTCCCTTTCGATCTCTCACGCTCAATTCCGATGGCAAGTCCGCCACCGGCCCCGGTTGTGTCGATATGAAGGGCGGCCTCGTCATCGCCATGGCCGCCCTCGAAGCCCTCGAAGAACTCGGCTCTCCCGTCGCATGGTCCTTCATCCTCAACAGCGATGAGGAAACTGGTTCCTACCACTCCGAAGTCGCCCTTCGTCAGGCTGGCGCAGCGCACGACATCGGCCTTGCCCTCGAGCCCGCCCTTCCCGACGGCTCTCTCGTTGTCGAGCGCCCCGGTTCTGGCCAATTCATGATCGAAGCTCGTGGCAAGGCCGCCCACGTCGGCCGCGATTTCACTTCCGGCATCTCCGCCATCAACTTCCTCTCTCAAGCCGTCCTCGATGCCGCCGAAATCGCCGATCCCGCCAACGGCCTCATTTGCAGCGTCGGCCGCATCATCGGTGGCGTCGCTCCCAACGTCGTACCCGATCACGCCCGCGCTTGGGGCAACGTCCGCTACTTCACCCCCGAATCCGAATCCATCGCGGCACAAAAGCTCGACGCTCTCTCTGCACCCGGCATCACCCTTCAACGCAGCTTCAATCGCCCCAGCAAGCCCCTCACTCCGCAAACCCAGAAACTTGCCGATTTCGCCCGCGCCACCGCCGCCGACCTTGGCCAACCCATGCCCTTTGCCAAAACTGGTGGCGTCTGCGATGGCAACAACCTCCAAGCCGCTGGGTGCCCGACCATCGACACCCTCGGCGTCCGTGGTGGTGGCCTCCACACTCCTCAAGAGTGGATCGACCTTTCCAGTCTCGTCGAACGCTGCCAACTCCTTGCCCTGCTCATGCATCGCCTCAGCCAGCGCTCCCAACTCTGAAGCCCCCGCCGCGAACCTGTACCGGCTGTAGGGGCTGAGGCGATGCGTCAAACCCCTTGCGGCTCCGCTTCTGCGCTTTGCTGTGGCGATTCGCCCCATTAGGTCGATCTATGCTTTCCTATGACCACGACTTCTCCCGCCTCCTCCCTTTCCCCCTCAGTCACATTGGGCCAACAGATGCGCTCCAGCCCCGCCATCACTGCCGCCATCAAGACCATCGTTGATCAGGTGCGCCAGACCTCTGCTCAGATCACCGATGTCCGTCCTTCCAACGCCGGGCTGAAAGAGTCGTACGACGCCCTCATGAAGCGTGCAGCCGATGTCCGCGGCCGCGGTCTCCTCTATCCCTACATCGGCAGTGGCGTCGGCAACGGCGCCCTTGTCGAACTCCTCGATGGCTCCGTCAAATGGGACATGATCGCCGGCATCGGCGTCCACTTCTTCGGTCACTCAGAGCCCGACCTCATCGCCGAATCCCTCATGGGTTCCATCGACGACACCGTCAAGCACGGCAACCTGCAGACAAACTTCGAGGCCTTCGAATTCTCCGAAGCCCTCCTCGCCGAGGCACGCAAGCACAGCCGCCTCAAATATTCCTACGTCTCCACCGGCGGAGCCATGGCCAACGAAAACGCCCTCAAGGTCTGCTTCCAGAAGCACGCCCCCGCCAGCCGCGTGATCGCTTTCAAAGACTGCTTCATGGGCCGCTCCATCACCATGTGCCAGATTGGTGACACCGCCGATTATCGCCAGGGCGTTCCTCTCTCCACACTCGTTGACTACATGCCCTTCTTCGACGAAGCCCAGTATCGCGCCATGGGCGCCAAGCGCTACATCGATCTCGCCGTCTGGCACCTCAATCAATACCTCGATCGCTACCCCGGCCAGCACGCCTGCTTCATCTTCGAGCTCATCCAGGGCGAGGGCGGCTTCAATGTCGGCAACCGCGACTACTTCAAGGCCCTCATGGATGTCTGCCGTGCCCGCAAGATCGCCATCTGGGATGACGAGATCCAGACCTGGGGCCGCACTCCCCGCATGTTCGCGTACGAACATTTCGATCTCGGCGATTACGTCGACGTCTTCTGCGTCGGCAAAATGACTCAGGCCTGCGCCACCCTCTTCACCGAGGAATACAACCCCAAGCCCGGTCTCCTCAGTGGCACATTCACCGGCGAAGGTCCCACCTTCCGCGTGGGTCGTCGCATCGTCGAAAAGCTCCGCGATGGCAGCAACACCTTCTATGGTGAGAACGGTTCCTTCGCCAAGCATCACGCCGCCTTCCGCGAACAGGTCAAAGCCCTCGCCGCCCGCCACCCCGATTGGTTCCCCAAGGTCACCGACGCCCTCGGCTACGAGCACGACATCGTCGGCGGCATCGGCGGCATGATGAAGTTCTCCCCCTACGGCGGCAGCAAAGACAAAATTGGCAAGGCCTGCAAGACCTGCTTCGAAGAAGGGGTCATCCTCTTCTCGTGCGGCCACGGTCCCTACCACGTCCGCATGCTTCCGCCCCTCCCTGTCTTCAACATCGCCGATTGGCCCCGCGTCTTTGCCTGCATCGAACGCGGCATGGCCAAAGTGTCATGAGACGTTGCAAAGAGTCGAGGACAGAGCAGGTTCGATAACCTCTCACCGCCTGTCGGTTAGTCTCTCGCCACCAGATAACTCCTCCGTGACCTGACAACAGTGTGTCAGGTCGCGTGCTTTTTGCCCTCGACAACCCCCTGACAAACGCCTTCGAAGCCGTTACGCTCATCGCCCATGCTCGAATCTATCGCTCAACTCGAATCCGAAGGTCTCGCCTCTCTCGCCGAGACAAACGACGCGGCAACCCTGGAGGCCTGGCGCCTCTCCTATCTCGGCCCAAGTGGCAAGCTCAAAGCCATCATGGGCGACTTTGCCAAACTCCCCAAGGATCAGAAGGCCACCGGTGGAGCTCGCATGAACGCCACGCGCTCTGCCCTCGAAACCGCCTTCGCCGAACGCAAGGGTGCTCTCGGTGCCAACGAACCTTCTCCCGAGACTGTCGACCTCACAGAGCCGGGCTTTGTCACCAGCACCGGGCTGGGCCGCCGCCACATCATCACTCGCGTCCGCGAAGAACTCTGTGAAGTCTTTGCCCGCATGGGTTTCGAAGTCGCCGATGGCCCCGAACTCGAAGACGATGAACACAACTTCGCGCGTCTGAATATTCCTGCCGAGCACCCCGCCCGTGACCCCATCGACAATTTTTATGTGGATGACCCCCGCAAGGTGGCCACACCGCGCATGCTGCGAAGTCAGACCAGCACCGTCCAGATTCGCGTGATGGAGGCCGCTGTCAAAGCTGGCGGCGGCCAGCTTCGCGCCCCCATCAAGATTGTCGCCCCCGGCCGCGTTTACCGCCCCGACACCGTCGATGCCACCCACTCCTTCATGTTTCATCAGATTGAGGGGCTCTACATCGATCGCGCAGTCACCATGGCCGATCTCAAGACCACTCTCGTCCAATTCGCCCAGGCCTATTTCGGCGAAGATTCCGAAATTCGCCTCCGACCCTCCTTCTTCCCTTTCACCGAACCCTCCGCGGAATTGGACATGAAAATCCGCTTCCGCGCCGATCAACCCGCAAAATGGGTCGAACTGGGCGGTTGCGGCATGGTCCATCCCAACGTCTTGCAAGGGTGCGGTATCAATCCCGAAGAATGGCAGGGATTCGCGTTCGGTTTCGGGATCGAACGCATCGCCATGAAGAGGTACGAGATCCCCGATATCCGTATGCTGTTTGAGAATGACATCC
>CAYTYD010000283.1:0-4333 GCA_964441555.1 uncultured Phycisphaeraceae bacterium
GCCAACTGTGGATCGCCGAGTGGACCGGTCCCAGCAAATGGCCCACGAAGTAAGACAGCAAATTGTGGAAACCCGCCGCGGTCATCTGGCATCCAAAGAGTGTCGGAATTCACCGGCGAATGACAGCGAAGGAGATACCCATGAGCGTCCTGACCACACTTGATCCCGCGACCGCGACTGGAGCCGCCAAGGACATTTTTGACGGCCCCCTGAAGGGCAAGCACTTCAACATCTTCAAGGCGATGGCGAATTCACCGGCGGGATTGCAGGCATACTTGGCGTTGTCCGGCGCGCTCTCCAAGGGGGCGTTTACCCCTAAGGAAGTGGAAGTGATTCACCTTGCCTTGGGTGAAGCGCGGAATTGTGATTACTGCGTGGCCGCTCACACAGCCATTGGCAAGGGCGCCGGGCTGACGGAGGGGCAGACGATCGAGGCCCGCCGCGGCACGTTGGCGGATAAGAAGCTGGATGCGCTGGCCAAGTTTGTCTTGATTTTGGATGAGAAGAAAGGACACGCCTCGGCCAAAGACGTTGCAGACTTCAAAGCCGCGGGATTCACCGATGCCCATGTGGTTGAGGCGGTGGCCCAATTGGCACTGGCCACGTATACCAACTATTTCAACCATGTGAACCAGACGGCGGTGGATTTCCCCGCAGCACCCAAGATCTGAGTTTTTTCGAACCCTTCACAACGGGCCGGTGTGTGCGATCTCATGATGGATCGTGTGCACCGGCCCGTGTCATTCGATAGGATTCGGGTATGGCGAAGCACCTGGCTTTGTATCCCGGTTCGTTTGATCCGATCACCTTCGGGCATCTGGATGTGATTCGGCGAGGCCGGCGGCTGTTCGATGAGTTGGTGGTCGCGGTGGGGCGAAATCCGGGGAAGCAGCCGCTGTTCTCGGCGGAAGAGCGGATGTCGATGGCGGATGCGCTGGTGAAGGAGATGGTCAAGGAATCGCCGGGTGATGCGCCGGTGCGGGTGGCCAGCTTTGAGGGGTTGACCGTAGATTTTGCCAAGAGCGTGGGGGCGACGGTGCTCTTGCGCGGTGTGCGGAATCTGAATGATCTGCAGTACGAGATCCAGCAGGCGGTGACGAATCGCGAGGTGGCGGACCTGGAGACGGCGTTCGTGGTGGCGGGGCAAAGCTTCGCGTACACAAGTTCATCGCTGATCCGTCAGATCGCGGCGATGGGCGACGACATGAATGCGCTGAAGGCGATGGTGCCGCCACTGGTGATCGAGGGTTTGAAGAGGAAGAAAGCGACCAAGCATCCGATGCTTGAAGCGCTGCGGCGGGGTGAGGGGTGAATCACTTTGGGGCGGCGGGAGTCAAAGGCTTCTGCTGCATCATCCACTCAAAGGCCTGAGGCAGCGCCGGGCCGACCATGAGGGTGTGGCCCCAGTCCTGCATTTCGCGGGCCTCGATGGGAAGATTGTGTGTTTTTGCGGCGTCGTTGATGCGATTGATATCCACTTTGCCGGTGAGTGGGTCAAGAGTGCCATATATGGCGAGCATGGGCGCGATGGATTCGCCAGGAGCCAACGGCCTTGTCGGGAGGCGTCCACCCGCGAGACAGACCACACCGGCGAGGACCGAAGCGCGGGTGCGGGCCAGCCCTGTCGCGGCCGCCGCGCCCATGGAATGGCCGACAATGAATATGCGGGAGCGGTCGATGGAGTAATCGGCGGCGAGTTGGTTGACGAGCGTGTCGAAGAGCACGGGGCTGGTCATGAAGGCAGTAGTGCTGGGGCAGGCGAGAATACAGCCGTGATCTTCGGCCTGACGCTTGGCTTCACCATTGCCGTACGCGGAGAGGAACATGGCTTCATCGCCACCTGCGCCGTGCAGGGCGATGACGAGGGGCACTGGGCCGCGATTGAAGGATTGAGGCGGGGCGTAGACGAACATGGGGATCGCCGCGCCTTCGGAGATGATGGGGCGATAGACGAGGCCGTCGTGGTTCTTGAAGGGATTCATGCCGTAGCGCATGAGTTTGAGATTGCCAGCGAGTTCGGCGAGGATGCGGGCGCGATATCCGAGAAAGTGTGCGGAGTTCTGGGTGTTGTGTGGTTGGTCGGCGAGCGCGAGACGGGCCTGCACGATGGAGCGGGCGATGTCGAGGCCAGGTTTGTCGGCCGTCTGCGCGATTTGGCCCTGCCATTCGGCGATGTTGGCTGCGTGTTCTGGTGAGGGAAGGATGAATTGGCGTGATTCCCAGAGTTCCAAGTCGCTGCCAGGTGTGGGGATGGTGAACGAGATAGCAAGTGCGCGGTCGAGGTGAGGGTGTACGAATCGAGTGAGGGGTATGATGTATTCGAAACGCTGGCCAGCAGGAACGACGAAGGGAATCTGCTGCAACTCACCGCCTATTGAACCAAACTCGACAAACAGCTTGGTGTCGATGTTGTGCGGAAGCGGGAAAAGGGATTGAAACGTGAGTGTCGGCTGAGGGCTCGCGACGTCGAGGCGCACTGTGAGGGAACGAAGCGACTGCCAAGCTTTGGTCTGTTCCTGATTCTCTGCCGTCGAAAGCGTGCCAGCAAGGTCGGCGAGGTCTTGAACGGCAGAAGAAAAGCGACCGCCAAAGAAGGAGAGTGTGGCCTGATCGAAAACCTTGTTGATCTGGGCGAGTTTGTCGGAGGATGGGGGATCGAGCTGCAACATGGCATCGATGCGCTGATACGCGATCGCGAGATCTTCGCGTGTTGGGGCGGGGAATGTGGGCGCGGCAGGTGCAAGCGGTGCGGTGTTTGGCGAAGTGGGGGAAGCAGGGTGAGTGGGGGGAGATGAGAGAGCGGGTGGCGCGACCACGAATGCTGGGGCAAGTGACGTCATGAGCATCGAGAACAACGCGATCGGGAAAGGGAGCACGATCGTGCGGCGACTGGTCTTGGATTGAGTAGGCATGTGAAGCTCCTTGTAGTGCGCTTGCCGCGCGTCGCTACTTGTTCGGGTTTTCGTGGGGGCGGGTTTCACGGCTAGTTGACAGGCCATTTCGAGAGGGATTTCTGGAGTTTGGTAGTTATGGGGCCACAATCTGTTATGACTGGCACCCCTTCAACTCCATCGCTGACCGAACACACCTTTGGCGATTTGCTCACTTCGATTGCCGCCAAGACGCCGACACCGGGTGGTGGGGCGGTGGCGGGGAGTGTCGGGGCGATCGCGGCATCGTTGGCGCACATGGTGGTGGCGTACTCCTTGGGAAAGAAGAATCTGGCGCAGCATCAGCCGGCGCTGGAGTCGGCTTCGAAGCAGTTGGTGCGGATGCGTGAGATGTATGTGCAGTTGGCGGAAGAGGATGCCGCGGCGTATGGGTTGGTGAATGAGTTGCAGAAGCTGCCGGAGGGGGATGCCCGAAGGGTGGCGGAGTTGCCGGCTGCGCAGCGTGCGGCGGTGGATGTGCCATTGGCGGCGATGGCTCTCTCGGTGGAATTGCTGCGGCTGTGCGAGACGTTGCAGCCAATCACGAATGCGTACTTGAAGAGCGATCTGGGGATCGCGACTGTGCTGGCGGAAGCGACGAATCGGTCGAGTGCGTGGAATGTGCACATCAATTTAAGCGGACTGCCTGCGGAGCAGCAGGGTGGAGCGCGCGAGCAGTTTCTGAAGTTGTTGGAGGTAGGAAACGCGATCAGCCGCAAGGTGGAGATGGCGTGCCGGTGAGATCGCTTTTACAGGGATTATGCGGCAAAACAGCGGGTGTGTGCCGCTGATTTTTCCGGGCGGGAAACCTATCATCGCGGCCCTGAATCCAGCGGGTTTCGTGGCCCAGGGCTGCGGCTGCCGCTGAGGGACATTCGATCGGAGCATCTGATGGACGCTGGCATTGTCGGATTGCCCAATGTGGGCAAGAGCACGCTTTTCAACGCTTTGACCAAGGCCAATGCGCTGGCGGCGAATTATCCGTTTGCGACCATCGAGCCGAACGTGGGCGTGGTGCCGATTCCCGATCCGCGCTTGCACATCATTCAGAGCTTCGTCAAGACGCAGAAGGTAATTCCTGCCGCGCTGCGGCTGGTGGATATCGCAGGAATCGTGAAGGGGGCGAGCGAGGGCGAGGGGCTGGGGAACAAGTTTTTGTCGCACATTCGCGAGGTGGATGCGATCTTGCAGGTGGTGCGGTGTTTCACCAAGGCGCCGGGTGGCGAGGACATCATGCACGTGTCGGGATCAGTTGATCCGCTGCGTGACATCGACATCATCAATACCGAGTTGGTGCTGGCAGACCTGGAAACGGTGGATCAGGCGTTGCCCAAGGCGGAACGTGCGGCGAAGGGGCGCGAGGCGGAGACGGTGGCGCGGTATGAGTTGTTGAAGAAAGTGAA
>CAYTYD010000284.1:0-4308 GCA_964441555.1 uncultured Phycisphaeraceae bacterium
ATAACGGTTTAGCAAACCGCCGCCTTCAGCCTCTCGGCCACCTCTCCGGCGTGGATACAGGGTAGACCCATTCAGGCCATGGGTACAGCCATCTGCAGGTCCGATCGACAGTTCTCAGACTCAATTTCGCCTATGGCTCCGAAAAACAAACGGTCCGGGCCTCCGCCCGAACCGTTCGCTCGCATCGCACAAGGGCTTTCTGAAGTTGGATGGGTTGAGTGCACGAGGCGTTCAGCGTGAACTGCGGCTGCGTGCGTCTCAGGATTTGCCGGTCGGCTCATTCCTCGCCGGACTCATCTCCACTCTCGCTGGTTCGCTCCTCAAGGAGTTTCCGCAGGTGGGCGTTCTCACGGCGAGTGGCTTCGAGATCGAAGACAAGGTACTTGATCGAAAGTCGAAGATAGTCAATTGAATCCTGAAGGTCGGCGATCGTCTTGCGGACTTTGTCATGACGAGACTTGGATTCCGCCGCGAGCTTCTGAAGGGCATCGCGCTCGTTCTCGGGAAGCTGATCGATCTGACCAATGAGCTCGCTGAGTTTGACCTGGAAATCGTTCTCGTTCATGGCTGTCCCCTTGTCTTGGTGTTGTTGCGATTCATCCCGCCGTCTCTCTCTGCCTCCGAGCGGCAGTCAGCGGGACAAGGGAATATGTTGCAACCGCTGGCCCAGCCGAGCCAGAGTCGCGTGCCAATCAAGTGTGTCCGATAGAAAGCCCCGCAGAATGATCGTGGCGATGCCGCTGCGGCACACGTAGTGCAGGCGTCATATCCGTCTATGCGGTGTGTGCAGGGTGTCGATGAAACTCAACGTTCGTTGTTGGCGCGAATCAGCGCCTGCCGCGCCGCGGGAACAGCGGTCTTGGCTAATTCTTCTATGGCACCTGGGTCGGCCTTGCGAACCTCACGGAGTACCGTCCGCAAATGTTGCTCTAGCCGGTTCTGGAACCACTTAAAGGCATCCTCTAACTCGTGACGATTGAACGCCGAGAGAGGATCCTTCAACTGAGTTTGCATCGCGGCCCAATCCAGCAGCGATCCCCCGTGCGCGGAGAATCGAAATAAGGCCAGTGTGCGTTCTAGGCGCTTGCGAGGGGTTACGAAGGGATCTGTCGCATCATCAGGAACCCTGAGCAGCATCTCTCGTTTTTCAGATGCCGTCGGCTTCAGGGAAAGCAGAGGGTCTGGCTCCAAGTCCGCACTCACGGAAGTACGCGGCATGCCGAACGGTGAACTGCCTGTCGATTGTCTGGACATAGATGGGTCTCCTCCTGAGACCTCTTGACCAACGCCACTGCTGGGCTCGTCAAACTTTGAACCTGAAAAGG
Organism: uncultured Phycisphaeraceae bacterium; assembly: GCA_964441555.1. Lineage (GTDB taxonomy): Bacteria > Planctomycetota > Phycisphaerae > Phycisphaerales > UBA1924 > F1-120-MAGs238. Next base: position 1,326 of record CAYTYD010000284.1, read on the forward strand.
CCTGCAAAGGGGCAAGAGCCGTGGAAAGCACTTTGGCCCCAGCTCGGTCAAATCGGATGGTGAGACGCTGACACGCGGATCCATTGTGCGTCGCCGGTTCAGCGAGGGTGACTGTTCCTGCTCCCCATTCGGGTCGGTTGCGGTGGGTGACGCGGTCGCCCTGTTTGAAGGTGGCCATGAGTTGGGTCTTTGCGGCGGGAAAAGCAGTCATTTTGGATGGTCAACAATCTAAATCTGAGTCACATTTCGGGCCGGAATTTCCGGACCTGGCAAGTACATTTCAAGGTTCAATCCGGCCGGGTCCCACCGCCTGCAAGTGCAAAGCATGGGCAAATCCGTCGGCGAGGAATCTTTGGGCTACCGATCGATTCGACCCGGGCAGCCGAGCAGAATACTATCAGGAACTCAGCCGGGATGCCAACCCGGTGACTTTTCTGGTTTCCGGGTCTGCGCCCTGAACCGCACATTGCAAAGGATACCTGCTCATGATCGAAGCGCTCAAGAGCGATGACATTGTCAACAAGGTTGGTGGCCGATTCAAGCTCTGCGCTCTGATTCAGCGGCGTCTGGTTCAGCTGATGGAAGGGGCCCGTCCCCTCGTCGCTCGTGATGGCCGCACGCCCCTGGAGATTGTGATCGAAGAGATCGTCCAGGAGAAGATCACTCTCGACATGGTTGAAACCGGTTGGGCCGATGAGTCGGCCAATCAGTTGGAAGCTAGCAGCCGCTGAGTCAAGTCGCGAGCCGCAAGAACGAACTCGTATGTCCCCTACCCCTCCTAAACCAGATGGCCTTCTCTCTGGTTGGAATAGGGTGCTGCCACCCAGCATCTTCGTTGGTGTGTGTGGCGGTATTGCCGCGTACAAGACTTGCACGGTCGTTTCCCGGCTTGCTCAAGCGGGCGCCAGCGTCACCGTCGCGATGACACCTAGTGCAACGAAGTTTGTCACTCCGCTGACTTTTCAGGCACTTTCCGGTCGGCCTGTTTACGTCTCACCGTGGGATCACATCGAAAGTCACGATCCCCAGCACATTTCTTTGGCGCGATCCTGTGACCTGGCTTTGATCGCTCCCTGCACGATGGACACGTTGGCAAAGCTGGCAACCGGCCGCACTGATGACGTGGTGTCGTTGATTGTTTCTGCGATTGATCGCGCACGGACACCCGTGTTTCTTGCTCCCAGCATGAATGATGTGATGTGGCATCAGCCAGCCACGCAGCGCAATCTGAAGACGCTTCACGAGGACGGTTTCCGTTGTGTCGGTCCGGAGGATGGGTGGCAAGCGTGCCGCACGGTGGGAACCGGACGAATGGCCGAGCCGGAAGAGATTCTCACAATGATCGCGACCGCTCTCAAGACCCCCTCAAAGTCCTGAAACTTCTGTGCCAGAGTGAATGAACACGGTTGACCTGTCGATTTAGGGTCTCAACACTTGGCTTCAACCAGCGGCTTGCCGCGCACGGAGAGGTGCCAGAGCGGTTGAACGGACCGGTTTCGAAAACCGGCAGTGGGCGTAAGCCCACTCGGGGGTTCGAATCCCCCCCTCTCCGCTTCCAGCAGCCCTTGCGAAAGCAGGGGCTGTTTGTGTTTTCAGCAAAATAAACAGCTCGCGACGAACAGCGGTCACTGCAACACAAACGTCACAGTCTCGCGAGCGATAGTGCGTTCGGTTTCGCCGGTCCAATGTCGTGACGTTTCGACAAATCCATGTTTGAGAAGAACGCGGATTGACGCCAAGTTGTGTCCAGCGGCACTGGCGTGGAGCGGTCGAGTGGTCACTTCAGTCAGCATCAAACCAACAGCGGCGCTCGCGATTCCTTGCCCCCAGAATTGGCGTCCGAGCCAATATCCCAGCGAAACCTCACCATCCATCATCAACACATTGATCGCGCCCACCATCACACGATCGGCCAGGATCACCCTCATCGTCGCCGTTTCATCTTGCATCAATTCCAACCACTTCGGCTCAAACGTTTCCCATGTTCGCGGCTTGGTCCCGGCATGCGCATTGGCTTCAGGATCGTTTCCGTTCTCGAAGAGGGTTCGCAAATCCGACGGCTCCGTCGCTCGCAGAGAAACAACTCTTGGTGTGCCTCCAGCCATATAAGAGCATAGATCGCTTTGCCCCCATCGAGCATCAGCGAGACGATCCGTTACCAGAAAGCGGTCTTCGCGAGTTATCCACATGTGATGACAGTTGTGTAACGCCTCAACAGGCGTGCTTGACATGATGCCGCAAATCAACAACACTACATATGTCGTGGAACTGTGATGTATGTAACGCGTCGGAGAGTGTCATGTCGCCAGCCAAGCCCCGGGGTCGGTCCACCCCCCGCAAATCTCGCCCCAATTTTTCCGATTCCGCTTCGATTACACAGGCCGAATGGGACATCCTCAAGGCCCTGTGGCATCTGGGTCCAACCACCGCCCGCCAAGTGGCCGATCATGTGCACTCCACCCGCCAGTGGGCCTATTCCACGGTCAAGACCATGCTCGATCGCATGGTCGAAAAAGGTCTGGTCACTGCCCGCCAGGTCGGCAACGTGTGGGAGTTCTCCAGCGCAGTCGCACCCGCCGAGGTACGTAAGAGTGCATGGTGGCAGTTCGTCGATGCCGCGTTCGGCGGCTCTCTCTCACCAGCCCTTGAGTTCATCGCCTCGCAGGCCATCTCCCCCAAGGATCGCGAGCGGCTTCTCGATCTCCTAAACAAGGAATCCAGCCGTGACTGATCTTCTCACTTCATTATCGACGTTCGGCGAATCCCTGCTTTCCTGGTGTATTTCCACCAATCTCAGCACTGTGGTGCTGCTTGTTCTGGCGATTATCGCGGATCGCCTTCTTTCTCGTCGTCTCGCCGCGGCGTACCGCATCGCGCTGTACATACCGGTGGTGCTCAAAGTCATTCTTCCCCTCGATTTCACATGGGCCGTTCCATTCTGGGTATCGCCAACACCATCTCCCACCACCGCGACTCCCATCCT
>CAYTYD010000285.1:0-1377 GCA_964441555.1 uncultured Phycisphaeraceae bacterium
GAACCAATTGGCTGAACTTGGGGTCATGTTCCTCATGTTTGGTGTGGGCATGCACTTTCACCTGGATGAATTGCTCGCGGTGAAACGAGTGGCCATTCCCGGCGCCATCGGACAAAGTCTTGTGGCCACGTTGGCTGGGATGGTGATCTTTCACTTCCTTGGCTGGTCGCTGACTTCGGGTGTCGTGCTGGGGATGGCGATGGCGGTTGCCAGCACAGTGGTGCTGTTACGCGTCCTGATGGATCGGCAGATGCTCAGCACCAGTCATGGTCACGTAGCAGTGGGCTGGCTGATCGTTGAAGATATTCTGACCGTTCTTCTGCTCGTCATGATCCCGCTCTTTGCTGTCGATCCTTCCACAGGGCAGAGTGGTCTGGCCGGAATCGAAGGGCTCAAAGCGATTGGTTTTGCGTTTCTGAAATTGATCGCGATGATCGCGATCGTGTATGTCGCAGGATCTCGCATTGTCCCGTGGATTCTCATTCGTGTCACGCGGCTGCGTTCCGGCGAGCTTTTCACGCTGACGGTATTGGCTTTTTCAGTGGCAATTGCAGTGGGGGCCGCCGCGGCGTTTGACGCTTCTCCCGCACTTGGTGCGTTCCTCGCTGGTATGGTCGTAGCACAGTCTCGTGTCAGCCATCAAGCTGCGGCGGATGCCCTTCCCCTGCGTCACACCTTCTCAGTGCTCTTCTTTGTCGCCGTCGGAATGCTGCTTGATCCAAAGTTCCTTGTCCAAGAACCCCTGCTCGTGGTGGCTGGCGTCGTGATTGTGCTGGTGGTCAAACCACTGGCGGCTCTTGCCATTGTCGCCATCTGTGGTTATCCAGTCCGTACGGCGTTGACGGTCGCGATCGGTCTTGCTCAGATTGGTGAGTTCTCATTTATTGTCGCGCAATCCGCATCTCAGAGCAATCTGCTTCCTCCAGCCGGTATGCAGGTGCTTGTTTCCTCCGCCATCGTCTCGATCACACTGAATCCGATGCTGTTCAAAGGCATTGATCAGATGGAGTCTGCCATCCGCGGCATGCCGTGGCTTTGGAAACTTCTCAATGGTCGTCATGACAAGCGACTTGTTGGTCTGAATAACCAGGCTCAGGAACGAGTTGCCGCGATCGATAAGCCCTTGGCCATCATCGCCGGATATGGCCCCGTCGGTCGTGTGGTTGATGCCATGCTTCGCGATGCCAAGTTTGACACGGTCATCATCGACATGAATGTGGACACCGTTCGCAACCTAGCCAAGGCCGGGCGTGCGGCGGTCTATGGAGACTGCACGCTGACTCCGATCTTGGAAGCAGCGGGCATTCAAAAGGCAACTCACTTGGTGGTCACCTTGCCAGGTGTGGCAGGCCTGCCGCAATTGGTCATGGCGGTCTT
>CAYTYD010000285.1:1387-4300 GCA_964441555.1 uncultured Phycisphaeraceae bacterium
CCAATCCCAAAGTCGAAGTGACCGTCCGTACCCGTTATCTGGCCGAAGGCGAGGCGCTTCGGGCTGCCGGGGCCTCTTATGTGGTATTTGAAGAGGGCGAAACCGGCTTGGCACTAGCGAAACACGTGATTGAGCGTCGTGGAGTCGACAGTTCGACGGTTTCCAAGCTACTGGCAGCTATCCGGACCACTTGGAAAATGGATGTCGGAGCGGTGAAGCCTCAGGCGAACGCTGTATCCGGTGTGGCCAACTCGTAGTTATAGGACGTATCGTGCGCCTTTTCTCGTCATGGCAAGGTCAATAACTTGATTTCGGATAGTCCTACCCAGCTTTCCGGCGACGTAGAAAGTGGAAGAACAAAGGTCTAAACTTCCCCTCAATTCATTTCACGATTAGGAACAGACGACCCATGGCCATTCTCGCAGAAGTTAAGACCCAGGTGATCTCCACGAACCGCCGCCACGGCACCGATGTCGGCTCGCCGGAAGTGCAGATTGCTTTGCTGACCGCCCGTATCAAGGAAGTGGCGGAGCACCTGAAGGGTCACATGAAGGACAACCACAGCCGCCGCGGCTTGGTGCAGATGGTGAGCAAGCGCAACCGCCTTCTCCGCTATCTGGCCCGTGTGAATCCCGATAGCTACAAGACCCTGATCAAGCGTCTCGAGCTGCGTAAGTAAGAAATACCGGCCCGATTGTCGGAAGACAGTCGGGCCGCTTTGTTTGCGGGCTGATTCTCATCAGCTCGACATTTCAGTTCTCGACCCGGCCATCCCTGCCGAGCGGCAGCAGGCACCATGCAGTTGCGACTGCCGTGTGCCTTTTGCCTCTCCGAACCTGATGGGAATGACCGGGTCAGGTGAGCATCCTGCCTTTGTCGCGTGCACTCGGCCGCGCGACGCCCGGGCTGAGTGGTGCGTTCGGGTGCGTCTCACGCACAAATAAGAGGTTGCTCATGTTTACAGATTCCATTTCCGTCTCTCGCGAGATCGGCGGCCGCACTTTGACCATGGAGTCCGGCAAGATCGGTCGCCAGGCCGGCGGCGCGGTCATCATCACTTACGGCGAGTCCATCGTCATGTGTGCCTGCGTTCGCGCCAACCCGCGCGAAGGCCTGGATTTCTTCCCCCTCACGGTCGATTACCGCGAGCGTGCTTCGGCGGCGGGTAAATTCCCCGGCGGCTTCCGCAAGCGTGAAGGTGCGCCCAGCGAGCGTGAAATCCTCACCATGCGCATGATCGATCGTCCCATCCGCCCACTCTTCCCGGATGGCTTCGTCGACGAAGTGCTGATCCAGTGCCTCACGCTCAGCCACGACCAGGAGAATGACACCGACATCCTGGCCTGCATCGGCTCCTCGGCGTGCCTCGCCATTTCCGATATTCCCTTCGAAGGCCCCATCGCCACCGTCCGCGTCGGTCGTCTGCACACCGAGCAGGGCCCCCAATACGTCATCAATCCCACCGTCACCCAGATGGAATATTCCGATCTGGATCTGGTCGTCGCCGGTCACAAGGACGGCATGAACATGATCGAGCTCGGCGCTGCCGAGGTCGATGAGGCGGGAGTGATGGGCGCGATCGAATTTGCCGACAAGTTTGTCAAAGAAATCGTGGGCATGATCGAAGAATTGGTCGGCAAGGCCGGCAAGCCCAAGGTGATGCCTAAGACCCTCTACCTCCCCAGCGACGAAGTGACGGCCAAGGTTGCCGCAGCATGCGAGAAGGAACTCGCTGCAGCTCGCAAGAGTCACGGTACGAAAGAGCGCAACAATCCCATCAACGAGATCCAGGCCAAAATGCTGGATTCGCATTTCCAGATCAATTCAACCGGTAACGTCGATGTCTGGCAGAAGTCAGTCAAGGACCGCACCATGGCCAAGGAGGCCTTCAAGCGCCTCGATGAAAAGCTCACCCGTAAGCAGGTCCTCGATACGGGTGCGCGTACCGATGGCCGCGGATTGACACAGATTCGTCCCCTCACCAGCCAGGTCGGCTTTATTCCGCGCACCCACGGCTCGGCCCTCTTCCAGCGTGGCGAGACGCAGGCCGTGGTGACCTGCACACTGGGCACAGGCAAGGATGAGCAGATCATCGATGGCCTTTTGCCCGAATACTCCAAGAAGTTCACCCACCATTACAACTTCCCCCCGTTCTCGACGGGCGAAGTGAAAAAGGTCGGCAGCCCCGGCCGCCGCGAAATCGGCCACGGCGCTCTGGCGGAGCGTTCGCTTCTGGGCATTCTGCCGTCGGCTGAAGAGTTCCCCTACACCATCCGCCTCGTCAGCGAGATCATGGAGTCTAACGGTTCCACCTCGCAGGCCTCGGTCTGCGGCGGATGCCTGGCTCTCATGGATGCGGGCGTCCCCATCAAGGCGACCTGCGCCGGTATCTCGGTCGGTCGTTTCAGCGATGATTCGGGCCGCGAGCTCTACGTCACCGACATCATCGGCGAAGAAGATTTCTATGGCGACATGGATTTCAAGGTCGCAGGCACCCGCGATGGCATCACCGGCATCCAGTTGGATATGAAGATTCGCGGCCTCACCATACCGCAGATCAAGCGCACCATCGATCAGGCCCGCGAAGGCCGCATTTACATCATCGATCACATGGAGCAGGCCATCGCCCAGGCCCGCGCCGAGATCAGCCCCTTTGCTCCCCGCATCGCGACCCTCAAGATCGATCCCGAGAAGATCGGCAAGCTCATCGGCCCCGGCGGCAAGATGATCCGCGGTCTGCAGGATCGCTACAACGTCACCATCGACGTCGAGGACGACGGCACGGTCAACGTCGCCAGTGCCAATCGCGAATCGCTCATGGCAGCCCGCTCCGAGATCGAGGCACTGTGCGAAGAGATCAAGGTCGGCACCGTCTACACCGGCAAGGTCGTGAGCACCAAGGATTTCGGTGCC
>CAYTYD010000286.1:0-4261 GCA_964441555.1 uncultured Phycisphaeraceae bacterium
CTTCGATACGCTGCTCCGCCGCCGTGTCGAGCCGGAAACCGTCAAAGACATCGTGGCGCGACGGCTGGTTCGCCTGCTCACAGGCCTTCCACCGCACGCTCCGCTCCGATCCCGCGGCATGCCCGACTGGCGCCTGCTTCGTGAGAAGCGTCGCCTGCTGGAAGTCGAACTGGGTCACACCGCCGAGATCCAGGGACATGATCATGAGTTTCGGCTTCGAGAGATGATGTTCATGTGGGTGAAGCGCTGCGCTCAGCCCTTGGTGCCGCGTGAGATCATCCAGTCCTTCGCCGATCAGCTCGTGGAGCATGAATTGCGTTGTGAACACGCCGCGACCGCGCCGACGCAGGGAATCCTGCACGTGCTGGAGACCGCGCGAGCCGCCGCCAAACGTGTCATTTTCGTCAGTGATTCATACCTCTCGCTCACAGATATCCGGGCTCTACTGGGATCAAGCGGACTGCTGGAGTTCTTTGATGGCGGGTACGTCTCCAGTGAGGCGATGCTCACGAAGCGCGCCGGGCGACTTTTTGAGCATGTTCTGCTGGCCGAGAACACCAGCCCGGCATCGATGCTTTTCATCGGCGACAACGCCCATTCAGATGTCGCGATGCCAGCTTCCCGCGGCATCCGCACCATGCATATCGCCGACCCGCCCGAAGCTGCTCGCCGTGCTCGACTGCAGTTGCTCGATTCATTGTCAAGGCAGAACTCCTTCTGGATTGGTCGGCATGTTCGCGAGATCGTGGAGGCACTCCCCGTTTCGCTGGCACGAACTGATGCGGACGCCGAAAGCCCCCACTATCGATTGGGCGAATTACTCGCACCCGGCTTCCTCGCCTTCACGCTGCACATCTTGGAGAAATCGCAAGAACTTGGGCTCCGCAGACTCTTCTTCCTGAGTCGAGAAGGGCTGACTTTCCTGCGCATGTATCGTCGCATCGTGCGAGCACTCGGTGTCGAACACATCGCCCCCAAGGCCGAATACGCCGTTGTGAGCAGGGCTTCGACCTTTCTGGCCAGCAGCGATTCATTCGATATTCCCGGCCTTCAACGCATCTGGGCCCAGTATCACGGCCAGTCGTTGTCGCGAATCATCCGCAATTTCAGTCTCCCGCTTGAGGAATTGACTCCCTTGGCTCAGGCCGCGGGCTTTGACGATCTCGACCGGCCAATCAAAGACCTGCACGCCGAGCCGGCACTGACGGCATTTTTCGCAGACCCCGCGGTTCAAGGCATCTTCATCCGCGAACGCGATCAGGCCCGCACACTCTTTACGCAATACATGCGAGATCGTGGCTGGTTCGATGGCGACGGCTCCGCCACCGACACCGTCGGCGTCGTCGATATCGGTTGGAAGGGCTCGATTCAGAACAACATGTACCGCGCCCTGGCGCACACAGATCGCGCTCCGGCCATCATGGGCTTCTACTTCGGCCTGACACACCATCACCTCGATGTCGATCCACGAAATGCCAAGGTCGGGTTCATGGCAGACACTCGCTCCGCTGACTGGGTCTCCGAGTGCATCTTTAAGAACGGCTCAGTCTTTGAAATGTTCTCGACGGCCATGCACGGTGGCGCAGCTGGGTATCGACGCACGGAAAACGGCACCGTCAAGGCAACCATCCGCATCGATTCCTCCGAACAGCGAAACTTCACCACCCATTTCGCCGATGTCCGCCGCGGCATTGAGGATTACACCACCGATTTCATCTCGCTTCTACCTCTGATCGATTGCTCCAGCATGGACATGCGTCCCGATTTCCTCGACACCCTCCGACGCTACATCCTGTATCCCCGCCGCGCAGAGGCCAAGGCCTTCCTCGAATACACCCATGTCGAGAACTTCGGCATTTTTCAGGTCACCAACTATCGCTGGAATGGCTCCTGGCGCAAAGTGCTCAAGGGAAGCCCCACCGGTTTGCCCCGCAGACTGCTGCACGAACTCCGGCACCAGATCTGGCCAGAGGCAATCTGCCGCCGATCCGGGATCCCTTTTGCCAACCTGACGTATGACCTCATCGAGACGCGTCGCGCCGCGAAGTATGTGCCGTGACCGTCTCCCTCTCGCACTGGGCATCACTTCACCACAAATTCTCATGTCCGGCCAACTCGCAATCCTGATCACCCCCGCTCCAACTGCCGACCCAGGGCGATCCAAGCCCGCGCTGGCACGAGAAGCCACTGGGCTCTGGGGCACTCTCGCGCTGATCCTGCTGATCGTGCTCACTGGCCTGGCCCTTCTCGCCATGCTGCGGCGATCAGCACGTCTGCGCGCTCAAGCAAACCGCTCCCCCAAACCCACCGAAGTCGTCGATGCATGGGCCGAATCCGGCAAGCGCATGCCCCCTGACCCACCATACCTGCATGGGGCCGAGCACCGTCCCGATCGCCCCCCGCCGGATGCCCCCGACACTCGCGGCAACTACGAGCCACCCAGCACGCGATAATCCAGTCATGCCTGAGACAAGTCAGAGCTCATCAAGTCCCCCACGACCCACCGCATGGGTCATCGGCGGCGCCAAACGACTCGGTCGGGCCATAGCCATCGAGCTGGCTCGTGCTGGCTGCGATCTCCTCATCACATACAACACCAGCCGCGACGATGCTGAGATCACCGCGCAGTCCTGCCGCGACCTTGGTGCCCAGGCCACCATCGCTCAATTGACGCTCAACGAAACCATCGCGCTGCAAATCAAGCCCATCATCGACGCGACTCCGCGCTGCGATGCTCTAGTGCTCTCCGCATCCGCGTACCACCAGACACCTTTGGACGAAATCGCAGTCTCTGAACTCACTTCGATGTTCACCATCAACGCCGCCGCGCACGCTGTCATCGTCAGCATGCTCAAATCTCCGCTCAAGCACTCCATACTCCCCGGTCGCGGCAGCATCCTCGCGCTGCTCGATATTCACGCCCTCGGCACTCCCCGTGCCGGCATGTTGGCGTACTCCATGTCCAAAGCGGCACTCGCCGAAATGGTCCGCTCTCTGGCGATCGAACTCGCCCATGGCGTCCGTGTCAACGGCCTGGCCATCGGCGTCGCGGCATGGCCCGAAGGTGGCCCAGATGCCAACCTAGATATGCAAAAGCGCTACTTGAGCCGCGTGCCCATGGCTCGCGCAGGCACTCCCGAAGAAGTCGCCAAGGCCGCGCGCTTCCTGACTCTCGAAGCGACCTACACCACCGGCCACATCCTCACCGTGGATGGTGGCAGATCGCTGACCTGATCGCGCAGCGCAAACAAAAGGCCCGGATTGCTCCGGGCCTCGGTATTCGATGTATTTGACTGATTCTCAGTCGATGATCGTGCCGGACGAGTACTTCGCGGTCGCCTCGGGAGTGGCCTCGCCACCAGTAAACACGCTGCCGCTGGGGTACCAGTACTTCGGCTCGCGATACGCCTCGTCGCTCTTCATCACGCTGCCGTGACCATCAAAGAAGAAGACGTTCATCGAGCGGTTGGGGTGACGCATCGACAGCTTCCACCCTTGACCAGCGCTGGGTGAGCCAGTGTCGCGCCCGTAGGCAGTCGAGGCGTGATAGATAGGTCCGGAATCCGTGAACGAGCCGAACCACGAGGGGCTGGGAGCGATATCGAAATCCAGCTCAGTCCCCTCAAGATAACGGGTGCCGTCCATGATCATCGCCTTCATGGAAAGTTGGGTTCCCACGCGATCAAATCGCGGCGAGAACTTTGCGGTCACGGCGACAGGAGTCGTGTGGTCATCGACCTTGAGGCGAAAGGCGTTGTTCAAACCGATGCGGGGAACCGTTCCAGCATCAGCCGAGGCCTGTGAGTAATAGTGGAATGCCGACGGTGAAAGGAAGCTGACCTGATTGAATCCGCCATTGGCCGTGGCGGCAACGAAATCGTTGCGGTCGCTCGCCGCACCGTACAGAGTGTCATTGCTGCGCGTCGCGGCAGGGCAACGCCAGCGATTGAAAAGCTGCTGTGTACGCACCGCGCGATTGGGGGAAAGGTTCGCCGAATCACCAATCACCGGGCTGATCCAGTCAAAGGTGGAGGTGGGCATCGTTGAATTGGTCTCGCCGAGCATCAGGTTCGGGCCGATGATGCCGCCAGCGTGAATGGCCTGGTAATACGCGCCGCTGGTGTTCACGCCTGCGTAATAGTCCTTGAACGAGTTGCCATACATCGCTTGACCTTCGCCCAGCCCCTTTTGCATGGCAAGACCGACGATCTGGCGGGCCACGCCGCGGGCAGAGCCCAGCGACGGAAGCAGAATGCTGATG
>CAYTYD010000287.1:0-4250 GCA_964441555.1 uncultured Phycisphaeraceae bacterium
CAAGACTGTCAGTGGACGAAGCAATCGCGACGCAGCTCATCGCGGCGGCGGCGAGCATGGCGGGAATCAGGGTGGGGCGCATCATCGGTAGTCCTTTGTGTCAGAGCAATTCAAAATAATTCAGATTGCGAAAAGCTTGTCCATCTGCGTGCTGATCTGACGCAGGCGTTCCTCGTTGCCTCCGCCAACCTCGGCAGTGGCCCAGTTGCCGCCCGAGGCAGTGGAGTATCCCAACGAATCCAGCTCCTTCATCAACGCTGGCCAACCGGCATCGCCATTACCCAGTTCGACACTGAATCCCTTCCAGAGTCCCTCGTCATCTCGTTTCTTCTTACTGAAATCCTTGATGTGCAGTTTGACGATGCGATTGCCGAGAATGCGGATCCACTGCGCGGGCCACCCAGTGTTGATCACATTGCCGATGTCAAAGTGAAACTTCACCAGCGGATGATTGAAATCATCAACGTATCGCGCCGCCTCCAGGGGTGACAACAGGAAATTGTTCCACACGTTTTCAATCGCGATCTGCACCTTGGTCTCTTCGGCCACCGGAATGCACTCGCGGATCGCTTGCTGCGACAATGTGTACGCCGCGTCATACGGCATCTGCCCGTTCACCACCGCAGGCACCAGCAGCACGCTTGAAGCCCCAACCGCCGCCGAATCACGCAGCGCCTGCTTCAGAGCATCGATTCCCTTCTGCCGCACCGAGGCATCGGGATTGTTCAGGTGCCATTTCCAGTGCACGCTGTCCACCATGCCGTGCACCACGATGCCAGTTGCATCCCGCGCTTTCTTGATCTCATCCATCGAGATCGAAGTCGGGCTGTCCATCTCCACGCCTTCAAAGCCGCACGATTTGAGCAGTTTGAATTTGTCTGTCAGGTCCGATGGGCCGCCCACCATGCCGATCATCACCGCCTTGCGCAGCGTGCGTTTGACACCGGAGGACGGTGGTGGGGGAATCGCCGGAGGCGAAGCACCTGCTGGCGCGGGTTGGGCCGCGTGAGCTGTGGAAAGCGATGTCGCGGCAATCGCGGCAGCGCTCGCGGAAAGAAGCAGATCACGTCGGTGCATGACAATCGTCCTCATCGATCACAAAAGTCGCCATGACAAAATCAAAAGAACTTGGTCTTGCCTGGAATTGGCACCGGCCCCGTGGGGTATGCCGCCAGATCCAGCGCTGATGGGCCAAGCACTTCTTTGCTGTTCATCGCCTGTTCCCACGACACCGTCTGCCCCGTATACGCAGACATTCTCGCCATGATCGCCATCATGGTGCTGTTGGCCCCGCGCACGCAATCGTTGATCGGTGTCCCCGCGCGAATCGATTTGAACAGTTCGTTGTGCTCCGATTGATACATGTCAATCGGCTTGGGGCCGGCAAAGTTCCACGTTGGTTTACCGGCGTAGTCCTTGATCTCCAGCGTCGGCACCCATCCATTTACCGTGGCACGCCCCTTGGTGCCATAAATGTAATCGGTGTTGTCACTCGGACAGCCGTCGATCTGGCGGCACGAGTGAAACCCGCGGCGTCCATCGTCATACTCATACACCGCTGAGAAGTGGTCAAACACATCTCCCGATTCCGGGCCACTGCGTGCCGCACGACCACCCAGCGTGATCACCTTGGTCGGGATCTTGTCATTGAAACTCCATGCCAGACGATCAACCGAGTGCACCGCCTGCTCGACAATGTGATCACCTGAAATCCAGTTGAAGTGCCACCAATTTCGCAATTGAAACTCAATATCGCTCCACTCGGGTTTCCGCGCCCGCTTACTCAGTGTGCTGGTGTAATACGTCGTGTGGCTCGACACGATGTCACCAATCGCCCCGCCCAGAATCTGATCAAACACCGCCTTCATGCCGCCGTGAAAGCGCCAGCAGAATCCAACCAGAAGCGCCAAGTTCTTCTGCTTGGCCAACGCCGCGGATTCCAGCACCGAGCGAATTCCCGGCCCGTCCACCGCCACTGGCTTTTCCGCAAAGACATGCTTCCCCGCCTCGATCGCCGCCTTCAGATGCGCGGGACGAAACGCCGGATACGACGTCAGCAGCACCACATCGACATTGCTCTGAATGACTTTCAGATACGAATCAAATCCGACATGGCGTGCCTCCGGTGGCACGTTCACCCGATCCGTCTTCAGATCCGCGATCTTGGCATCCTCCGGCGCATCCGGGTTCATCGCCCGCAGCACATTCTCATAACAACTGTTCAATCGGTCGGCAAACACATCCGCCATGGCCACCAGTTCGCAATTCGGGTCTGCCCGCAGCGCCTGCACCGCCGCACCCGTGCCGCGTCCACCGCAGCCGATGATGCCGATGCGCAGTCGCGTGTTGCCATCAATCGGACGAGCCACGCCCACCGTGTTCGCAGGAACCGCCGCGGGTTGCGCAAGCGTCACGTTTGGCAACAGCAGTGAGCCCGCCGCTCCGGCAGCGCCTGCCTTGACAATCGACCGCCGTGTCCAATCGTGATTCTGGCCATAATGCTTTGAATGCATGAAAAACCTTCCTTGAAAGCCAATCAACTGCTTACTGCGATTTGATCACTGGTTTGCCCTGCTCGGGCTCGGGTTTGGCCGCTGGCTTCTCCGCCTCCTGCGGCACATCGCACACAATCCGGAATCCTACAAACGGCCCATCCGCCAGCCACCACGGACTCTTGGGAACCTGCGGATCACTCCCATTCCAGTCCGGATTGTTTGGCGTCGGTTTCAAAAGCTCCGCGCTCCCCGGCTCATCCAGATACGACCCACCCATCAATCCACCCTTTTCATTCCCCGCCGCGTCCCGAAAAACCACCCATTCCGCGGCATTGCCCATCATGTCATACAAGCCCCACGCATTCGGCTTCTTGGTCGCGACAGGATGCGTCTTCCCATCCGCCGTCGTCACAAACCATCCCATCGAATCCGCCACCTTCGCGTCGATGGGCTGCTCCGAACCAGCTTTCGCCGCGTGCGCCCACTCCTGATCGCTGGGCAGGCGAAACGATCGCTTCCCACCAGTCTTGGCATCGTGCTTGGTCAGCCAATCGCAATACGACTTGGCGTTCTTGAATGACATGGTGATCGCCGCGTACCCATCATGCCCGAATCCACGATCCGGCGGCAGGTACGGCTTGGATGGCCTGGTCTTGGTGTCCGCATTCGCTGGCAATGCGTCATTCGTCCCGCCCTCATCCAGTCGATAGAGGTACGGGTCAAACGCCTGCCATGTCAGTTCCGTCGTCGCCAGATAAAACGGCTTGATTCCTTTGGCTGCATCACCTGGAATCAATGTCATCGTGACTTCATACGCTGCGGCGGGAATCTTCACGAAAATCGTGTGTGCCGGTTTCCCGTCTGCTTGCTTCGATCCCGCCGGTGCAGGCATCTGATCTGTCGCAGGTTGGCCCATCGCATGTGAACACGCCACGCAACCGGAAAGTAAAATGATCTCAAAACGCGTCATGTGCAAAGGTCCATCTCGATCTCAGAATGCAGCACGAGCGCTGCTCCTGGCCATGTTGTTCCTGCTGGGGCTCAGTGGCTGTGCCACCTCACCTCAGCACCGATTCGACTTTACCAGAGTCATGATGGGGGTGCAAGCAAGAATCACCCTGTACGCTTCTTCCGAACCAGACGCCGAGCGAGCCGCCGCCCGCGCGTTCGCCGTCATCGCCGAGATCGAATCCCAGACCAGCGATTACCGCGTCGATAACGCCGTCGCGCACCTCGCTGCGCGCGCTGGTACGGGCGATTGGACTCCCATCGGCCCGCATCTGGCCCGCATGATTCAAACCTCATCTCTGCTGGCCCGCGAGTCTGCCGGAGCTTTCGATCCCACCATGGGCCCTCTCACGCACCTCTGGCGGCGCCAGCGGCAAACCCCGAATGCTCTCATCTCCGATTCCGACCTCGCCGCCGCTCGCCAATTGGTGAATTGGAGGCACATCGAATCGTCCGATCATCAAGCACGCCTGCTTCACAAGGGAATGAGATTGGATTTCGGAGGCATCGCCAAGGGATACGCCGCCGAGTCTGCCGTCCGCGAACTCACTCTTCAAGGTTCGCCCCGTTGCCTCGTCTCGATCGCTGGCGATGTCTTCGCCGGTGATGCTCCCCCCAAGTCCGACGGATGGGCCGTTCAGATCGAGTCCGGCCAGCACTCCGAATCCGCTACACACGCCGATGGCTCCATACTCCTCGTTCAGTCCGGCTGCTCTACTTCCGGTGATGAGGAGCAGGTCATCAGCT
>CAYTYD010000288.1:0-4246 GCA_964441555.1 uncultured Phycisphaeraceae bacterium
AGGAGAGGCGGTGTTGACGTTGAGCTGTTCATTCCAGGCGTAGGCGGGAGGGCCAATCCAGGCACCAGGTAGGGCGGAAGCCGGTGCACCGATCTGCACGCAGGAGCCGCCGGTGCCGGTGATCGCGGCGTTGGCGCTCATGTTGGTCAGTGTGGCTGCGGTGAGGAGGGCGACGAGAGCGGTACGGACGTTGCGGGTGTTCATGGGAATCTCCGGGACTTTGTGTGTGCGAGTGGCATCGGTGGCGGGCGTGATGCCTGCCTAGGTGGCCGATGGATTTGTGCTCGGCGGAAGTCGTGAGCTCTGTGAGATCAGCAACGTTCTGCACCTAGATATGCCCCAACAGGCGACAATCTTGCAGGTGTGGAATGAAAATCTTTTGCCAAGTTATCGGTGCGCGACTTCACGTCGAAGCCGAACCGCATAGAAGGAAGCGTTATCGCATCTTCGAGGAGTCGGCTTCGAAACTCAGGATTTCTTGTTCATCCGCGAAGGCGAGAGCGAGGTGACGACGCGACGGAGCACTTCGACCACGCGTTCGCGGCGACGTTCGTCCAGGTCGTCAAGCGAGGGAGAAACCACCACAAATTCAAAGGCGGGTGCTTTGCCTGAACGGCTTTGCGGCTGATGCACAAAGATCGCCGCGTCGTAGCGCGGGTTGTTGACCAGCCATTGGGCCACGGCTTGTTTGGTGGTCGCAGCGGATGGCCCCACAGGAGACGCTATAGCCGAAAGCGCTGAGACCAGCGCACGATGTTCACGCAGCGCATCCCCTTTGACTGGGTTGTTGGGGTATCTTCCGATCAGGTCAATATCAGACCACAACAGTCCGAGCAATGGGAACGCCACGGCGGATTCCTGTTCAGCAGTCAACGGAGTCGTGAAATCGCACACGATGGCCACCCGTGCCGATTTGGGAGAATCGTTCATGGCTCGGCGGAACTCTTCGGCCAGCGTGAAGAGCGATGAAGGCGTGGAAACGGAAATCGGTGAGGCGATCGCTTCGGCGTTACGCGAGCGAAGTTCTTCTTCTTCCGGCGATAACGCCAGCACCGTCTTTGATTCAGGCGCGGTCAGGCCGGAAGCATCTGAAATGACACGGGCCTGTTTGGAAATGAAACGCGCCAGTTCGCCCGCGATCTTGGCTTGCTGTGTGCGCTGGAGAGCCGCCAATGCGGCACGGGCACTTGCTTCAGGGCCCAGGGCGGAGGGCAGGAGTGCAGCTTGCGCATCTGACGAAAGATCCAGAGTGGTCGTGGTCGTGGCAGTCTCAACCTCGGCCGAAGGCGACGAGGGCTTGATGACCTGTCCGATGTAGATGCCAAGACCCATGGCCGCGCCAATGACGACGGTGGCCATGACGGCGGTGCGGCGCGCGGCGCGGCGCGTGCTGGGCGCGACCTTGGTCGTGGCCGAGGTGGGGAGTGCCGCGGAAGTTCGGGACGAGCGCGTGCCAATCGATGGAATGGCAACGCTGCGCGACTGGGTCTGAGGCAATGTTGGAGGGGTGACCGGCAGCGCGGAGTGCAGCAGGCCGGGAATGCCTTTGCCACTGTGGCTGGCGGAGATGTGGTCGCTCACCGAGGTGGATGTGGAGGGTGTTTCGTGATCCTGGTCATTGAGAATCACGGTGACCAGCGGCGCGCTTTCGCCGGAAGGTTCGAGCGTGGCGATATCCACGTCGTTGCCTTGCATGGCCTGCAGCATGCTGGGCATTTGCGCGGGTTTGGCGGCAAAGGGATCGGGCTGCGAGGCGACCCACTCCAGATCAGCGAGCATGATGGCGACGGAGCGGTAGCGCTTGTCGTAATCGGTCATGGCGCGCTGCACGATCCAGCGCAGGCAGTCGGGAGATTTGCGAGTAAAACGCGAGAGGGAGCCGTGAGCAGGAAAAGAATTCTCCAGAACGCTGTAAAGAACCGCGCCCGCGGCGTACACGTCAAAGCGTGCACCGTCGATCTTGTCCACCTTGGTGCCTCGAAGGGCCTGGCGGACAAGTTCAGGATCGCGGAAATACTCGGTGCCGTGGGTGGTGAGTGTGAGCCCGGAATGCAGACTGGTGACCAGGCCAAGATCGACCAGATGTGCAACGGCGGTGTCGTCTTCCTCGTTGACGATGATGTTGTCGGGCTTGACGTCTTTATGCCAGAGGCCGCCCTTGTGATAGCGATCCAGCGTGCGGAGCAGATCCGCCACGAGGGAGATGGCAAGGGTAAGTTGGTCGCCATGCAGGCCATCTTCACCGCTGGTTTCGTGCAGGCGCATGACCACACGGTTCAATCGATCACCGGGTACAAAGCGGGTGACGTAGTAGAAGCGTTCGGGTTCATCGACATCGGCCAGGACCAGGCCCAGATCGCGGGCGGCATCCAGGGCGCGGGTTTCGCGGCGGAGTTCGGGGACGCCCATGCCATCGCCAAACGTGAAACACTTGATGACGACGCGATCGACCTCGCCAGCGCCGATGCGGCGGAAGATCTCTTTCTGAGTGTCGTCGGGTTCGGCGACGTAGAGGCGTGCTCCGGAGCCGCCCCCCTTCAGCGTGGCGACAATGGTGTATCCATCGAACTGGCGGGTGCGGCCGGGGGGGGCATTTCCGGCTTGGGCCGAGGCGCCGGGGGAACGGGCAATGACATCGGGCAGGCGCGATTCAACGCTGTCGAGTGCGGGGCCCAGGCCCAGCAGGCGAAGGGGGTGCCCGACGATGACGCGATACAGGCACTTGCCCATCACGCTGAGTTCGCGGCTGAATTCATCGCGATAGTGGCGGGCGGATTCGAGGCGTGCCAGGATGAGAGCGAAGGTGGCGCCGGTCAGGCAGAAAATCGCCATGACGAGCGCACCGACGGCTTTGAGCAGATCGATGATGGAGTTTCGGAAATAGCGGTAGATATGGAGGCCCAGGAGCCGGAGCCCCTTGCCCATGGGAATAAGCACGTAGACGACGATGACGACCACCAGCACGATGGTGAGTGCCAGAGCAAGTGTTCCGAGGATGCCCCAGGCGAGCGGCCCCAAGTTGGATTACCTCTTCATACGCGAGTCGTCAGCGCGGGTGGATTCGGCTTGATCCAAAGCGCGGAGTTCCATCTGCAGGTGATACACGTTGGCGACAGCATCATCGAACTCGGCATCTTCCTGAGCGGTGGGAGTCTGTTGAGGAAGGCGGAGACCCTGCTTGGCGGGTTCGTGCCGCTCGTCGTCGGTAAAAGAGTACGTTTCGACGACTTCGGCGAGGCGCTGGCGGAGGAGTTCGCGGACACGGGCCAAGCGGCGCGAGACGGTGGGTTCGGAGACGCCGACGGAATCGGCGACTTCTTTGCCGGGGCGATTTTCGAGGACGCGCAAACGGAAGATGGCGAAATCGAGGAACTCGGTTTCGCGCTCGACCAGGGAGATGGCGCGTTCGACCTTGGCGCGGAAGACGGCGGCTTCGTAGGCGTCGTCGACGGGGAGATCGGCGGATGATCCCATCCAGGAATCGTCGAGGGAGGCGGCGCGGGGCGCGTTGCCGCCGCGTTTCTGGGCCATGCGGCGATCCATTTCATCGCCCAGAACATGTTTGGCGATGGCGAGGAGCCAGGTGGAGAAACGTGCGCCGCGCGCGGGGTCAAAGCGGTCGATGGATTCGGAGAGCGCGGCGAGGGTTTCCTGCGAGAGGTCCTGGACGGTGTCTGGTCCGATGCGGCCACGACCCCACTTGGAAAGTTGGGCGCGGATGACTGGTCCGAAGGTTTGCCACAGTTCAAACCAGGCGGCCTGGTCGTTGGACCGGAGCCGTTTGATGAATGTGGTGGTGACCTGGTGCATGGTGGGTGTCGGTTGTGAGAGGCGACGTGCGAAAGGGTTGGGGAATGTTATGCAGGAAACTTCCTTGGTTGGTTGCGGGCGTCGAAAGGAGTAACTGACAAATGTGAATCCGGAAGTGAGTCGGCGGTTGTGCTTTTTGTGCAGAGATTCCTACGCTTGCCCAATCCGCACTGAGCGACAGCCGCCCACCTTGATCACGAAGGGGACCAATGCCCAAGCGCACCGACATCAAGACGATTCTGGTTATCGGATCCGGACCAATTGTGATCGGGCAGGGGTGTGAGTTTGACTATTCGGGGACGCAGGCGTGCCGCACCTTGAAGGCGGAGGGGTATCGGGTCGTGCTGGTGAATTCGAACCCAGCGACGATCATGACGGATCCGCAGTTCAGCGACCGGACGTATATCGAGCCGATCACGCCGGATGCAGTGCGGAA
>CAYTYD010000289.1:0-4240 GCA_964441555.1 uncultured Phycisphaeraceae bacterium
TCTTCACCGCGAAGCGGTGCTCGTGATGAGCCTGGGGCGTCAGCCCCAGGAACAGAAACCTCTCACATCACTCTTCCGTCTTCATTCCTGAGCACCGAAGGTGCGCCACACTCGACACGGTCTCCCGATGCACTGACCTGCGACATCACTCCCTCCCCCTCGACACCTCGTCACCTTGACACCTCGACACCTTCTTCTTCCCCCTCGACACCTCGTCACCTTGACACCCCGACACCTTCTCCCTCCCCCTCCACACTTCCGCCTGCCTCTGCATCTCACTCGGCCAATTCCTGCCCCAACACATCTCCGACCAACTTGGCCGTGCGCTCATCTCACAACTGCAATTCGATTTCTCTTGACCGGTGGCGCACGATTGTCATTCCCGATCACTGACCGCATGCGCCAATCGCTGCTCTGCTCACCTGCTGACCAGCGACTGCTTCAGCCACTCCAGCGTTTCCGAAATCCCATCTTCCAGCGATGCAAACGGCTCATAGCCCAGGAGGTCGCGCGCGCGGCTCAAGTCCGCCTGCGAATGCCGCACATCCCCCGCCCGCGCCGGTTGATGCGTCGGACGCAGATGCGGCCGCCCAATCTTGTCGGCCATCAGCGCAGCAAGACGAGTCAGATCGATTCGCGAGCCCGTCCCCACATTCACCGTCTCACCCTTCAACCCACGTTCCGTCGAACCCGCCAGCAGCGTTGCCAAAACCGCATTCCCCACATACGTGAAATCGCGGCTTTGCAACCCATCACCGAAAATCACCGGAGACTCACCATTCAGAAGCCGCGAAGCAAAACTCGCCACCACCGCCGCATACGCCGAATCGGCGGGTTGCCGGGGGCCAAACACGTTGAAGTAGCGCAGGCACACACCCGAAAGGCCGTACGATGCCGACCACGCACTCACCAGCCCCTCCGCAGCAAGCTTGCTCGCCGCGTAAGGAGACATCGGTCGCGGCGTCTGGCTTTCCACCTTGGGAAGCGCGGCGTCGTCCCCGTATGCCGAGCTCGAAGCCGCGAGAACCACGCGCTGCGCCCCCGCTTTCTTGGCGGCCTCGAGCACTCGAAGTGTGCCCGTTGCATTCACTGCAAACGCGCGCCGCGGATCTTCAATCGACCGAGGAACCGAACCCACCGCAGCCAGATGAAAAACCGTGCGTGCCTCTGCCAGTGCGTCTCGCAAGGAATCGTCGTCGAGGATCGAGCCATGCACAAAGCGCAGTCGTGTCGGCTCCATCTCCATCAGCGTGGTCAGGTGATCCAGCGTGGAATTGGAAAGATCATCAATCACGCAGACCCGCGCGCCCAGCGACAACAGCGCATCAACCAGATGACCGCCGATGAACCCGGCACCCCCCGTCACGCAGACAGGGCGACCTTCGTAGAACGCGCGTAAAGACTTCACCCTTTCTGAAGGCAGTTTCATTGACCACATTCTACAACATCTTCCTGATGCGCACACATGCGGGAAACTGCAATAAATCAGCAGGGAACGCTGAACGCGGCGACAAAATCCAGATAGTCAAAGAAGTCGATCACCTCGTCGTTGTTGAAGTCGGCTTGCAGATCGCCGCTGCTGAACGCCGCGACAAAGTCAAGGTAATCAAAGAAGTCGGCGACGCCGTCGCTGTTGAAATCTGCGGGGCAGCGCCCCTGCAACGTCACCACCGCATAACCACCCTCGACAAAGTTGATCAGCGAAGCGGCTGTGCCGGAGTTGTTGAAGACACTGCCGCGCCCATCGTCACCAGAGGAGTGGCCCGTGCTGGCGAACCAGTTGGAAAGCACTGTCCGCGTCGTCGAATCACTGAGCGTGATCGAATCTCCCTCACGCAACAGCGTGCGCCACGACCCATCGGCATCTCGCTTCAAAAGCACGCTGGGAGTGGAGACGCCATCGATGATTTTCCAGCGCATCACGACGCCGCCCACATCGTTCATCACCACACGGGTGGCCGGTTCGGCGCTGAAGAGCACACCAGGCGCAAAACCTGGCACTTGCTGACCGGCCTGCGCGACCAAGCCAACCGTGCCACCCTGCGAAGCCCACACGCCGCAATTGTTGCTTGTCGTGACGCCGTTGCCCCACAACGAGGCAGCAAAGGCGATGTCACCCAGCGAGTTCACATGAGGAGTGGTCGAGAAGGCTTGAAAGTACAATGTGGTTCCGGCCGCGGCATCACCACCGCGAACAGCCAAAGACACCAGTCCGGGAGAGCCGACCCACAGGCCGACGTTGTTCCCCGTATTGACCCCCGTACCTTGCAACGTGGCGGTGAAAGCAGAACGCCCTGTACCGGTCGTCGCGGTTGTGGCGAAGAAATCCAGCCACGTCTGCCCCGTCGGAGTACCCGGCGCAGCGAGCCGCGATCGACCCACGATCTGCACACCAGTTGCGGAAATCCGCCACAACCCCTGAGTGGTGCCCGCACCCGCGCCTGTCACCGTGGAAACACACTCGACTTCATTCAATGCATTCAACGTGAGATTGCCGGTCGCCAGATCTCCCACCGCAGCCGTCGCGGAAATCGAAGGAAGTGGCGTCGCTTCGCGCACACCAATCATCGGCACACCTGCGATCACCAGCGAAACTGCTGTGTCGTTGGTGGTGGTGACACCGGTTCCGCTCAATGTCGAACGAAACGCCACATTGCCCATGCTGTTCACGGCAAACTCATTGATCTGTCCATACAGACAGCCCGCCGGCTGACCGGGCGCCTGAGTTCCCTTTCGCATCACCAGCCGGATGTTTCCAGGCACGCCAGCAAAGAGCCCTTGGTTGTTCGAGCTGGTGACACCGTTGCCCGTGAGCGTGGCAGCAAACACGATGCGACCATTGCTGAGAATCGGCGTTCCCAGAACTGCGAAGGTGGCTCCGCCGCAATCGGGCGCGACTTCACCTTCTCGCGCCTGCAATTGCAGGCCACCGCCCTGGCCGAACCAGTATCCATAGTCGTTTGCAGCAGTGACCGACGTGCCGGCCAATTGCGCACGGAAAAGCACAGACCCGGAATCATCGATGGTGGGTGTGCCGAAGGAATCAGCAAAGACCACTGCCGTGCCCGGCGCATTCATGCCACCGTGAGCAATGACGGAGACATCTGCCTGAGCCGAAGCAGAAGCAGCCAGACCCGCAAGCACCACCGCCAACCGGATCCGGTTGGACACGCGCACACTCATCGCCATGCGACCTCTCCTCGCTGCGTCAAGAGCTCCCACTCTTTGAACGCAGATGAACTTGGTGTGAGTCGATGCTGTTGGAACAACTCACGCCGACACAAGATAACTGAAGGAAGGGGTCGAGTTCAAGTCAGATAAGCCAATCAAGCCCCATAACCGCGCGATCCGGTGAAAATGTGGGAGTGATTCTCCCTATCGCCGCCGCCATGCCCGGGAGACTCCTAGAGCGATTGCCCCACCCAGCGCGGCTGTGAAGGTGTGTGTAGCGAGTGAATCAGCCGAGGAAACAGCTTGAGCTTCCTGCCGCCGCGCCAGCGCTTGAATCGCGGCAAGCGCGACACCTTGGGCATCAAGCGTACTGATGGAACGCTCATCGGATCCCACGGCAAAGTGCGCGTGAAAGTCCTGCGCGGTGGGTCCGATGTGGCGGGCCGTGTCGCCGCGGTAGGTCCAAGTGGTGATGGGAAGGGATCGAACCGCGTTGAGAACCGATTCAGAATCGATGGGCGCAAAGTCGTGCTTGGCGTTGACATCGCTGACGTTGTTGAATCCGTAGGCGTGCCACTCCATATTTGCATTGAGTGAAGCAGCGCGACCGTTGCCACCCTCGATGATAATCGCATCGGAAGTGGATGCGGGTGTGGCACGATGATCGATGTGCACGCTTCCCTGGGCGGAGATGGCGCGGCCGGATGATGATGCGGAACTGGCAAAGAGCCCGATTCCGCCATCGGTTGAAGTGTTGACAGCGCTGACGCCAAAGCCGGTGGGACTGGCGGATTGGCCGCGAACGCCACTGACCACACCATGGGTCGCAAGAGCGAGACCGGCGACGCCTGCACTGCCGTTGTCGGGGCTCGCACTGCGTCCCTCGATGGCACGGCCGGTGCCGGATGTGACTTCGGCCTCGATGGCTTTGCCGCCCCAGGCCCGGTTGGAAGCGAAGATGGTGGTTGCGGATTCGGAATGGACAGCGAAGGTGCGGGACTCATCAGCATTTTCGGGTGAGGCACCGATGATGACGCGACCGGTGGACAAGGAGACAAGATCTGCGGTG
>CAYTYD010000290.1:0-4209 GCA_964441555.1 uncultured Phycisphaeraceae bacterium
AGTGCGGACCTTGGAGTCGGACCAATTGGCGATGGCGACGGCGTCGGTGGCATCGCCGCCGGTTTCCTGCTGGAACTTTGAGGCGAGGGGACGACCGACGTTGGTGCCCATGGCGGTGCCAGCGGGAAGGAAATGGCTGAGGAGCTGGTTGAGGTTGTCGACGGAGCCGCCACCGTTGTTGCGGAGATCGAGAATGAGATACTTGGCTTTGGCGGATGCTTCCTTGATGAGATCAGAGGTGCGGCGTTTGCTATATCCGGCGGCGACGGTGTGGATTTTGAGGATGGCGGTCTGATCGTCGATCCATGTCAGGGTGTCGACCTTGGCAGTGGAGAACTCTTTGCGCGTGATGACGATGTCGCGTTCTGCGCCGTCGGTGTTCTTGACGGTGATGGTGACGGAGGTGCCTTCGTCGCCACGGAGAGACTCGGGGCCTTCGGGCTTTTCACCGTCGATCTTGGTGATGATATCGCCAACTTGGATGCCGGCGTTGGCGGCGGGGGCATCGGGAACGATGGCGGCGACAAGCAGGCCATCGGCCTGAGGAGCGAGGGAGACGCCGATGCCGACCATGGTGGTCTTGGTGCGCTGGGAGGCGGCGCGGGGCGTCTGCAGATTCATATGACTGATGCCAAACTCGCGGAAGGCCTGATTGACGGCCATGGCAAAGGCCTGCTCATTGGCGGCGTTGTCGATCTTCTCCTGATGCTTGGCGAGTTTTTCGGGCCACGAACTGAAATTGGTGCCGGCGGCGAAGGCGCGACCTTGGACAATGTTGCTGACTTCCTTGAGGACCGCGGCTTTGAGCTCGGGACCGAAAGGGATGTCGGGCTGTGGCGGTTGGTTCTGGCGATCACCACCACTTCCCCGATCGCTTCCATCGCGACGGGGTTCACCTTCTTTGGTGGGAGGTGCAAAGCCAGTACCAGTTGAGTTTGGTGCGTTCTGTGGCTGTGCAAATGTGGGGGCGGGGATAAGGAGCGCTAACGCGACAGCCATGATGACGGGCAGTGAGCCGGACATTGCGGCGAGGGCGCGGAATGTTGCTTGGGTGATGAAAGGCGATTGAAGCCGTGGGGGCATCTGCGTTCTCCCTTTGATGAGGATGCAGTGAGGACTGAGAATACCACGTTGTGCAAATCGGACTTGTTCTGGTTGGCGAGCGTTGAGGGATCTCCCCGTGTTTGGTGATACGTCTGGCGACTATTGCTTGTTCGGTATTTGATAGATCGAATTTCAGGGGGTGTCGGTTGAGGTGTTTGGGTTCTGCTACACTGTGCCCCTCGCATGCTCTTTACTCTCACGGCATCCTGCGTTCGTTCTTTGCTCGTGCCTGATGGGAAGGGGAAAACACCCTCCCTGAAATTGGCCGATTTGCCCGCGTTCACCAAGGAGAAGCTTGGATTGAGCGGCATCAACATGACCACCGACCTCTTGGTTGGTGCGGATCGAGCCAAGCTCGAAATGCTGAAGGAGCGAGCGGACAAGGCGGCGTGCTCGTGCCTCTTGTTGATTGAGAATGCGCCGTCGATGCTGGCGAGCAATGCGCAGGAAGAGTTTCAGCCGGCGATGGAAAGAGCTTCGCGCGTGCTGCAGGCCGCGCGGTTTCTGGGGTGCAATGCCGCGTCGTTTCGATTGGCGGCGGATAACTCCGATCTGTCGTTCAAGCTCGCGGTTGAGCGATTGAAGAAACTGATGGAGCAGGCGGACAAGCTGGATCTGAATGTGTTGATTGCGCCGAATCCAGGCTTGACGGTGGAGCCGGACAAGTTGACGGAATTGATCAAGAAGGTCGGCGGATTCAGGATTGGCACATTTCCAGATTTTCAATTGGCCGCGGCACAGAAGGATCCTTCGCTGTTCCTGCGCCGAATTGTGCCGTATGCCTCGGCGGTGAGCGCTTCGACGATGGATTTCAAAGCCGTGAGCAAGCCCGCGGGCAAGGGAAAGAAGAAAGCGGACCCGCTGCCTGATGAAGAAGATGTTGAGCACGCAGGGTTTGACATGCAGCCACTGATCGATGCGATCGAGGCGGTGGGGTATGACGGAAACCTCGCGATTGATTATCGGGGGCCTGGTGATCCGGTGCAGGGCGTGCAGCGCAGCCGCAGATTGCTGGAATCGTTCTGGGCTCTGCCTGCCTCGCTGGAAGATTTCATTGAAGAGGATCTGGATGCCGCGGCGGCTGCGGAACCGGATGAAGAGCCACTGAAGGAAGAAGAGTGAGCAGTTGGAGCTGTGGCGAGGCGGATGTGCTGAGAGGTGAGCGATGATTGAGCCCGGTGAGAAGGCCCCGGCCTTTGCGCTGAAGGATCAGCATGGCAAAGTGCGCCGACTGAGTGAATATCGCGGCAGCAGGGTGGTGATTTACTTTTATCCAGAGGATGACACGCCACTGTGTACCACGCAGGCGTGCCAATTTCGTGATGTGACACCGGAATTGAAGAAACTCGGCGCGGTGGTGCTGGGGATTAGTCCGCAGGATGTGGAGAGCAAGAAGGCGTTTGCGGAGAAGTTTGGGTTGCCGTTTGCGGTGCTGGCGGATGACAAGATGACGGAGAAGGGACCGGCGGTGTCGGTGGCGTATGGAGCGTGGGGTGAGAAGAACATGTATGGAAAGATCGTGCGTTCGATGCTCCGGACGACGTATCTGATCGGACCGGATGGGAAAGTGATCCGGCGCTGGGACCGTGTGAAGACGCCGCAGCATGGGGACAAGGTGTTGGAGGCGGTGAAGGCGGCGGCAAGACGCTAGCGATTGAAGAGCCATTTTCCGATGGTGACGAGACCGATGATCGCGGCGATGATGATGAGAATCGTGCCCAGCAGGCAGCCGATGCCGAAGATGCGAAGAAGCCAGTCGGGTTTGTTTGTGTCTGTTGTTTCCTGTATCGGTTCCGTCGGTTTGTGCCCCAGGTCTGCAAGGCGCTGGCGCACGGCATCGGGAAGTGATGAGGTGGGCGTGTTGCGGAGCTTGACGGGGAGTTGAGAGAGAAGCTGTCTGGGACTGGAAGTGTACTTGCCGGTGAAGAGTTGGATGAGAGCGGCGGACTGGTCGTCGTGGGAATCGCAGCAGAAAAACCAGCGACCGGCCTCGACGGGGTCGTGCATCTGGATGCAGAGACGGGCGATCTCTTCGGCGAGGGCGGGGTCGTAAGCGGAAGTGACGAAGGCGGAGATGAGCCGCTCGCGGGCGGAGCCGAGATCGTTGCGAGAGAGATCGAGTTGGATGCGATCGCGGAGAGTCATGCTATCGAATGATGGGTATGAGGAGTGCTTCGCCTGTGAACCTGAACGTCAGTAATCAAACTTAGCTCGAATGGGAGTGCCGTCAAGCGAGCAGATGATTTTCGCATCGCAGTCATCCATCAGCCCGTTTGTCCCAAGCACGAGTTCCATGCCATCTGGTTTCAGCTCGACACCCTTTAGTTTGAGCATTGAAATGAATTGCCAATCTTCCAGCATTGGCATGCCTTCATAGCACATGTGTCCTTTCCAATACGCATAAAGACTTTCTCTACGCAGTTCGTCGGATTTCGCGAGAGCCCGTTCAATGAGAGAAGGCAATTTGAGGACACGAATTCGATACGCATCGAACTCTTGGGCGTTCTGGGCACTGAATCGGATGAGAAGTGCACCGAAGTTGTGTTCAATCGGGAGTGACCAGTAGCCGATTGCAAGAAGATCTCGAAAGCGACCGAGTTGAGGATCAATGAATACCGTCTGGTTCATGGCAGCAGCCCCAGCATCGAAGAGGGACTGGTCTTGTACGACTTCAAGTGTGCTCACCAAGAGTCCATGTCGCGAGAACTCAGAGTCAGCCGGTGCAACCTTTGCCTTGAATCGCACGACTGACGGAAAGCTCACCGTGCAACGGAGCGTCTCAAGTCCTTCCGGTGCCATCACCCGATGTACGTGAAGAGTGCTCTGAGTGTCAAACGGTTGTCGAGTTTGAATTGGACCATTGTCAATTCGCCATGCAAACAGTTCGATTCCCATAATCCACGGTGTGCCGGGCAATCCTTGCGCAGCAACGGCACCGCTCGGGGATACAAATCCCACCACGTCATGCTCTGGGCACTGTGCCAAGAATTTTAAGTACTGGGGAGTGTGGTCGTTGGGATTGTCGGCTGAATTCGACATTCACTTCTCGATACAGATGAAGTTGCGCATTCTCAGAATAACTCAAACGACCTACTTTTCACACGC
>CAYTYD010000291.1:0-4205 GCA_964441555.1 uncultured Phycisphaeraceae bacterium
GATCGTGCTGCTGGGATCTGTGCCGCTGGCGATCTCCGGCGCGCTGATCTTCACCTATCTGGATCTGACCACAGTGAACATCTACAGCCAGGTGGGCCTGATCACGCTGGTCGGGCTGGTGGCTAAGAACGGCATTTTGATTGTTGAGTTTGCCAACCACCTGCAGGAGCAGGGAATGAGCAAGTCAGCAGCCGTGCGCGAAGCGAGCATCACTCGCTTGCGCCCGATCCTGATGACGTCCGCCGCGACCGTCTTCGGGCACTTCCCGCTGGTGCTGGTGACCGGCGCGGGTGCTGAAGCACGTAACAGCATTGGTATCGTGCTGGTGAGCGGCATGACCATCAGCACGCTCTTTACTTTGTTCGTAGTGCCCAGCATCTACGTGCTGCTGGCGGCCGAGCACAAGAAGGAGCATGCAGAAGGAGAGGCGCCGGAAAGCAAGTATCCGATCGTCGAACGCCCAGGTGGTGTGGTGACCGGACCCGTTCTGGCCGGATGAATGGTGATCAGGCAGCTTTTGGCTTGGGCTTGAAGATCAGACTCGCTGCCACGCCGATGAGCAGCAGGCCGATCACAATCCCAAGCGAAAGCGTGGTATCAATCTTGTAGTGCGCGTGCAGCAGCATCTTGACGGAGATGAAGGCGAGGATCGCCGCCAACGAGTACTTGAGGAATCGGAAGGCGTCCATCGCGGCCGAGAGTGCGAAGTACAGCGAGCGCAGACCCAGAATCGCGAAGAGGTTGCTGGTGAGCGCGAGGAATGAATCGTTGGTGATGGCAACGACAGCGGGAATCGAGTCGACTGCAAAGCCAAGATCTGCTGCCTCGATCATCAGTAGTGCAACGGCCAGGGGAGTGAGGGCGCGGCGGCCGTTCTCCATGATTGTGAACTTCTCTCCGTCAAGACGATCGCTGATTGGATAGACCTTGGAAGCAAGGCGAACCACCCAGCTGCGCTCCGTAGCAACCGATTGGGCGGCGGGGCCGGGCTGACCGCCCAGGTCCTCAGAGACTTCGGCAGGAATGGTGTCTTCAGGACCATCGGCATCGCCGCGGAGCATCTTGAAGGAGGCCCAGAGCAGCAGGGCTCCAAAGACGTACATGATCCACTCATACTTCTGAACCAGTTCGACGCCGGCGACAATCAGGACCGCGCGCATGACAGCGGCGCCGAGAATGCCCCAGAAGAGAACCCGGTGCTGCGAGCCCGCGGGGATCTTCATAGTGGTGAAGATGACGGCGATGACAAAGAGGTTGTCGACACTGAGGGCGTACTCGACGACCCAGCCGGTGAGGTAGGTGATGGCGGCCTCTCTGCCGCTGGTGATCTTGCCTCCTTCGTGCATTCCAAGGTTGCCGACGTGGTTCTCGTAGAGGTAGTAAACAACTGGGACAAAGGCGAGCGCGACGCCGATCCACACCGCCGTGCGGCGCAGAGCGCTTTTCACCCCGATGATGTGGTTCTTCTGCTTGGCAAAGAGGCCAAGGTCGGCAAGAACCAGGAAGGTGAAGAGAACAGCGAATCCGATCCAGATCAGTGCAGTCATGGTGATCTCACAGAATACACGTAATCAGGCCGTTGGCGCGTGCGGGGTCTTTGGTTTGGAGGGAATGGCGATCGAGAGGACAACCGCCACAACGAGCGTGGCAACGACGGTGATGAGTGAGGTTTCCGGGCTGATCTTGATGGAGGGGCCTGATGTCCACGACTGGCCGATCCAGCCGCCGATGGTGGCCAGGTACGGCGGCACGCTCATGAGCAGCAGCTTGACGCCGACAAAGGCGAGAATCAGGATGAGCGCGGGCTTAAGAAAGCGGAACTTGGTGATGAGCGCGGCAAGGCAGAAATACAGGGCGCGCAAACCGAGAATGGCGAAGATGTTGCTGGTGAAGACGATGAAGGGGTCGGGGGTGATGGCGAAGATCGCAGGGATGGAGTCAACGGCGAAAACCAGGTCGGTGATTTCGACCAGCAGAAGCGCGAGGAAGAGGGGTGTGACCGCCCACGACAAACTGAGTGAGCCCAGGGGCGCCGGGTCCATACGTTCCTTGCCTGTGGCAGGGTCAATGGAATAGGTGGGCTTGACGGTGCGCTTGGTGAAGAATTTCTGGCCGTCATAGAAATCCACAGTGCGGAAAAGCTTCTTGCAGATCTTGACGGCGATATTCTGCGAAGGGTCGTCGTTGCCCTTGATGAGGGCCATCTTGATGGCGGTGAGGATGAGGAATCCGCCGAAGAAGATGAGAATCCACTGGTATTTCAGGATGAGTTCCGCACCCAGAAAGATCATGCCACCACGCATGATGAGTGCGCCGATGATGCCCCAGAAGAGCACGCGGTGCTGATACTTATTGGGAATGGCAAAGAAGGAGAAGATCAGCGCGATGACGAAGATATTGTCCATCGCCAGCGACTTTTCCACGATGTAGCCGGTGAGGTAGTTTTTCGCGGCTGTCGCGCCGGAAACCTGTCCATAGATGACAGATCCCGTATCGCTGTACATGCGCGTGTTGAAGCCCAGATCAAGCCAGTGCCGCTCATACGCGATGTAGACAAACCCAGCGAAAGCCAGGCCGCAGGCCAGCCAGATGACTGACCACGTCGCGGCTTCTTTCATGGTGACTTCGTGTGCTTCACGGTGAAAGACACCTAGGTCCAGGGCGAGAAAGGCGAGGACCAGGCCGAGGAAGGCGATGTAGGCCCACATCGTTTTGTCCGATGCGCTGGCCGAAGCTGCATCTTGCATCGCGATGAGAAAAGAGGAAAAATCAGGCAGAATGGATATGACGGAGTGTGCAACTTCCAGCATCAGCAGCTCCCATCACGCAGAAGCACGACATCGCGAGCCCGGCAGAGGACTGCGAGACGAACCTTGAGCGTGTTGGTCTTGCCGGTGCGGAAACGCACGAGGGGGCCGGGATCTGAAGTGATCCGTGTTGACGACCCGTCTCAACGCCTGGTGATAGACCAGGGGCTTGGGCTACTCCCCAACTGAGCCGAATAGTAGCGTGGCGGCTCGAAGTGGCGAGTCCGTGCTGCTCACGAGTTGAATTTGACGGAGTGGGATGAGGACCGAGAATCGGGAATCGGCAGGTCCGGGTCGGTTTCGTCAATCCATTGGCTCGCCAAGTTCAGGCATTTCCCCTATGGGCTCAAACCCTTCGTCCAGCTCGGCATCGAGGGCGTCCATGGGTTCGGCATCCATGAGGTCCTGCAGCTTTTCGGCCTTGGCGTTGCCACCCTTTTCGTCGGCCTTCTGCAATTGCTTGTAGATGCTGCCATCGACAAAGCCCATGAGCTTGCGGGCGCGGACGGGGTGCTGGAGCTTGCGGATGGCTTTGGCCTCGACCTGGCGGACGCGCTCGCGCGTCACTTTGAAGATGCGACCGACCTCTTCCAGTGTGTATGTGTAGCCGTCGCCGATGCCGTAGCGAAGCTTGATGATTTCGCGTTCGCGGTAAGTAAGTGTCTTCAAGATGTTCTCGATGCGCTGCTTGAGCATGTCCTGTGCCGCGGCATCGCTGGGGGCGGGCTGACTCTGGTCCTCGATGAAATCACCGAAGTAGGAATCTTCGTTCTCGCCGACGGGGCGATCGAGGGAAACAGGTGAGCGGCCGATCTTCATGACGCGGCGCACTTCGGCCACGCTGATGCCCGCGCGCTCAGCGAGTTCATCCATGGTTGGTTCGCGGCCGGTGTCCTGCAGGATGAGCTTCTGGATATTCCGCAGCTTGCTCATGGTCTCGATCATGTGCACCGGAATGCGGATGGTGCGGGCGTGATCGGCGATGGCGCGGGTGATGGCCTGACGGATCCACCATGTGGCATATGTGCTGAACTTGTAGCCGCGCTTGTATTCATACTTATCGACTGCGCGCATCAGGCCGGTGTTGCCTTCCTGAATCACATCGAGGAACGAGAGGCCGCGGTTGCGGTACTTCTTGGCGATCGAGACGACCAGGCGGAGGTTGCCGCCGGAAAGGTCGCGCTTGGCCTGCTCGTATTCCTTGAAGCGGGAGTTCATCAACTCGACCCGCTTGCGGAGGCTGGTGGGGGTTTCCAGCGTGATCCGCATGAGGTCCTTGAGTTCCTTCTGGAGGTTGGAGCGCTCCTCCTTGCCGCCTCGGCCGGCGCGGTGGTCGGCCAGTTGCTCCATGAGCTCGCCCATGCGCCCGGAGACCTGTTCGAGCCGCTTCATCAACGG
>CAYTYD010000292.1:0-4203 GCA_964441555.1 uncultured Phycisphaeraceae bacterium
TCTTGGTGCTCTCGGCCAGATCGCGCAGGCGCCGCGCAGTGGCGACATCTTCGGCCAAGGGCTTTTCAATCAGACACGCCACACCCGCCTTCAGCAGGGGTTCGGCGGCGGGGTAGTGGGCTGTCGTAGGAACGGCGATTGAAACAGCATCGACGCCGGCAGCCAGCAATTCCTGCACGGTCGAAAAACCCTTGCAGTTGAACTTGGCCGCCAGTTCATTGCGGCGCGATTCGCTGGCATCCACAACACCAACCAGATCACACTCCGGCAGTTGGTGATACACGCGGGCGTGGTGCTGCCCCATGCGGCCAACGC
Organism: uncultured Phycisphaeraceae bacterium; assembly: GCA_964441555.1. Lineage (GTDB taxonomy): Bacteria > Planctomycetota > Phycisphaerae > Phycisphaerales > UBA1924 > F1-120-MAGs238. The sequence continues at coordinate 316 of CAYTYD010000292.1, forward strand.
CGATCACGCCGCAGCGCAAGCGCTTGCCAGCAGGTGCGACGGGTGCTTCCGAAGTTGAGTTGGTTGCCATCAGTCTCCCACGCTCTGCGCCCAACCACCATCCACCTGTGAACTCGTGAATCTCAGCCAGCGATTGCGGCGTTGAGTGCCGCGGCCATGTCGTCCTTCTTGGAGACGCCGACGAACTTCTTGACCATCTGGCCGTTCTTAAAGACCAGCACGGTGGGAATGGCGGTGATGCCATACTTCACGGCGATGCCCTGATTGGTATCGGTATCGACCTTTCCGATCTTGGCTTTTCCCGCGAAATCGTTGCCAAGGGCATCGATGGTGGGGCTGAGCATTTTGCAGGGCATGCACCACTCGGCCCAGAAATCGACAAGCACGGGGACATTGGACTGCAGCACTTCAGAATCAAAGTTGCCGTCCGTGAAGGTGTGAACATTGGCTCCAGCCATGTGAAAATCCTTTCGTCTTGACCCAAACCAGCCATACAACCCGACCCCGGGCCCGGATGCTAGCACCCGGTTTTTCCACGTCATCTCTGGCGTGGAGGGGTGAACTCCTTCTTGGATGCCTGAACTCAATTCAGGATTCGCGGCACAAACCCGGACCGATCAAGCACTTATCAAGCCAAACTCAGGCGAGCAGGGCATCGGCGATGGATTCGGCACCGTCGACCGCACCCAACGCGACGAGGGCCTGCCGCATCGTCTGTTGTTGCGTGGGATTGCGCATCAGATCCAGAAGCTTGTGCCCCACCGTGGGAACGTTGAGCCCCGGCTCGATGGCATCGGTCTCGATCAGGCATGCGCCCGCCCGCTCCAGAAGCTCCGCGTTCTTGCGCTGATGCTGATCGCGGTGGTATGGATACGGCATGAAGATGGTCGGCACTCGGTTACCCCACGCCTCGGCGACACTGCCCGCGCCGGCCCGACTCAGGGCCACATCTGCCGCGCCCCAGACGGGGCCCATCCGCTGAATGAATGGTTCGACGATGCAGCGAACGCCGACACTCTCGTAGGCAGAGCGGCATTCGGCCGTGTCCGATTTCCCTGTCTGATGAATCACCTGCCACTGCTCAAACAGCAGGGGCTCACGCTTCACCAGATCGATCATCAGCCGATTCATGCTCGATGCGCCCTGGCTCGCTCCCGTCACAAACAACGTTGGCCTTTCTGGATCGAGGCCCAGAATCCTGCGGCATCCCGCGGCATCATCCGGCGCCAGGGCCGCGTGCCGCACGATGGGGCGGACTTCGTCCCACCCTTGCCCAGAACCATCGCTGATCTTGGCTGCGGTGAAGATGCGGCCAGCGTGACGGGCGATGAGACGGTTGGCGCGCCCGGGAGTGGCATCCAGATTGACCAGGGTGACGGGGACGCCAAGGTCATAACCGGCGCTGGCGGCGGGGGCGGCGACGAACCCACCCATGGCGACGACCTGGACGCGTTTGCCCCGCCCCACCTGCTCGCGAATCAGGGCCTTGGCCGCGGCTTTGGCTTTGGGATAGTTCAAGATGAATCTCGCCAGCCGCGTGGGGTGGAGGCCCAGGGGTTGGGCGGGGCTGATGACGGCGGGCTTGCCTTCGGCGGCGAGGATCTGTGTATCGAGGGGTCGATTGGAGACGACGAAGAGGCACTCGGCGAGAGGGCCAGCGCGTTCCTGGAGGCGCTCGGCGATGGCGAGGGCGGGATAGATGTGTCCGCCTGTGCCGCCACCGGCGAAGATGAAGGATTGTTGAGGCATGGTGTGCAGTCGCGGCAGAGGCCGCGGTGATCCTTTTTGGCATTGCTATCGACTAAACAGATGTCCACAGACCATCAGATTCGAGCTGCGCCTCCCTCGTCACGCGGCTGGAGGCCCGCATTAATTCCATCGCCGGGGTTGGCCGGTCTTGTGGGAATCAGTTTCGTGGTGATCGGGCGGCGTCGGTGCTGATGGCCAGTGAATCTCAGCCCACAACCAGCGGGCGTGCATCCAGCTCCGGCTCAGCCAATGGCGCATCCTGCGTGCGGTCGATCGCCATCAGCAGCCCCAGCGACATCGAAGTCAACAGCCACCCCGTGCCACCATTGGAAACCAGTGGCAGCGCGATCCCCTTGGTCGGCCCCAAGCCAGTGACCACCGCCAGATTGATCAGGGCCTGAATCGCGACGGTAGTGATGATGCCCAAGGCGACCAACTGCAAAAACCCATCCTTCTCGCGCCGGACGATGCCGATGCCGAACCAGATCAGCGCTCCAAAGAGAGACGCGACGACCAGAGCGCCGCCGATCCCCAGTTCCTCGCAGATGATGGCGAAGATGAAATCGGTCTGATCTTCCGGCAGATAACCGAACTTCTGAATGCCAAAGCCCAGCCCGCGCCCAAACCCCTCACCATTCATCACCGCCATCATCGATTGGATCATGTGATACCCCGTCCCCTTGGGGTCGGCGTAGGGATCCAGAAACGCGGTGATGCGGGCCACGCGATACGGGCTCATCATGATCGCGGCGAGCAGGCCCATTGCCCCCAGAGGGACAAACGCGAGAAAGTGCCAGATTCGAGCACCTGCCGCGATCAAGAGGATGCACCCCGCGGCGAAGATGAGGAATCCGGTGCCCAGGTCTGCCGCGACGACGGCGATGCAGACCAATCCCAGCACGGCCAGGGCCGGAAAGAGCCCGGGAAGAAACTTGTGCATGACCTCCGCCCGACGCGTGGCAAACCACGCCAGCAGCACCACCATACCCCACTTGGCGATTTCGCTGGGCTGAACGCTGAGGGCGTCGCCCAGGCCGGGAATGGGGAGCTGAATCCAGCGATGGCTGCCATTCACCACGCGCTGCAAGCCCGGCACATAGGCCAGCCCCAGCAAAAACACAAAGAACGCCGCGGCAAACGCGATGACCTTGAACTCTGTGGAAAAGAGCCCTCTCTGAATCTGGTGCGAGGGAATCGAGGCGGCTTGAGCACGCCGCGCCATCTCGCGCACGGGAAGCCGCCAGCAGATGAGCATGCCCACAACCGCGATCAACATATAGATGGTGGTTCGTCCAAAGAGCACGCTGGAGATCGACACTCCTGACGTGGCGACCGTGGCGTCTGCGGCCAACGGGGTGACGGCCATAGTGGCCGAATTGACCATGACCACCCCGATCATGAGCAGGGCGATGGTGGTGAGGGCGACCAGATGGGAACTGCGGAGCATGGCCGAGATTATCGACGCTCTGCAGTCAACCTCTGCATTCGACAGGGGTTGACTTCTACCCTCCGGACATGAGTGAACCCAAAGGGGATGCAACGCGGGCGACGATGCCTGGAGTAGGGTCTGGCACCGGGGCAGGATTCGGGCCCGGAATCGGGTCAGCCCCCGCCCCAGTACTCGGCAGGCCAGACTTCATCGGCCCCTACCGGATTCTGTCTGTCTTGGGTGAGGGTGGCTTCGGGATGGTTTACCTGGGTGAACGCCGCGAACCCTTTGTGCAGCGCGTCGCGATCAAGGTGCTCAAACCGGGGATGGATTCTGCTTCGGTGCTGGCGCGGTTTGAACAGGAACGCCAGTCGCTGGCGGTGATGGATCACCCCGGTGTGGCCCGGATTCTGGATGCCGGAGTGACCGATCGGGGTTTGCCGTACTTCGTCATGGAGCTGGTGCAGGGGCAACGCATCACCGATTACTGTGCCAATGCGCGGTTGACGACGCGGGATCGCCTCAATTTGTTCATGAAGGTGTGCGAGGCAGTGCAGCACGCCCACCAAAAGGGCATCATCCATCGCGACATCAAGCCGTCCAATGTACTGATCACGATGTACGACGGTAAGCCAGTCCCCAAGGTGATCGATTTTGGCGTGGCGAAAGCCATCGGGCAACGCATTTCCAAAAAGTCCATCCACACCGAA
>CAYTYD010000293.1:0-4192 GCA_964441555.1 uncultured Phycisphaeraceae bacterium
CCCCATCCGCGCCTGGATGGCCTCCACCAACACCGGTCACCCCCACACCGTCATCGACATCACCGCCGCCGAACTCCCCCCCGGCGATTTTCTGCTCGATCCCGCCCGCCGCGACGCCGCCAATCGTCGCGCGGCTACCAACTCCGCCGACATCACACCCGGCCTCGATTTCGTCGCGTCCCTGGCACGCTCCAACCGCTCCGGCTGCATCAAGCTTGCCCCCGGCATCGATCCCCTCTCACTTCCACCTGGCGAACTCGAAATCCTCTCCGAAGATGGCGAACTCACGCAGGCCCTGCTCTGGACCGGCTCACTGAGCCATGGCGACACCCTCCGCACCGCCACGCTCCTTTCCCGTTCTCACGAATCCGTCGCCACCCTCTCCGGCCCCGCATCGCGCCCCGCATCCACATCTCCTCCACGCACTCACCTGTACTCCATCGATCCCTGTATCGAGCGCGCCGGCCTCATCGACACGCTCATGCACACCGTCAAAGCAGAGCAGCTTCATCCCGGCCTGGGCATTCTCACCTCCGATACCGCCATCACAAATCCCTTCCTGACCCGCTTTGATCTCATCGCCGATCTCCCATGGGATCAGCGCAACGTCCAAGCCGAACTCACCCGCCTCAACGCTGGCATCGTCGATATCAAAACCCGCGACAAACTCGTCGATCCCGACACCCTCGCCCCCCGCCTCAGCGGCTCGGGTTCCACTCCCCTCACGCTCTTTATTCTCCGCTTCGGCTCCACACCCCGCGTCCTCATCACACGCCGCGTCGCCACACCCTGAACCGGACGCCCGCATTTCCCAATCATCAACCGATGGTCCGCGTTCCACCCCATCGCTGGCCCCATGTCCTTGCCGCCGCGTTCATCGCTGGCGGCAGTATCGCCCTTTTGCGTCTCGATCTCATCGCCGGACGTCTCATCTCCCAACCCCTGATTGGCCTCGCCGTATCTCTTGCTCTACTGACCACTACGTGCATTGGTCTTGCGATTCTCTACCCGCGCCGCCGCATTGCCATCCTCATCGTGCTCTTCACCTTCCTGACCTACTTCACAACCCGCATCATCCTCACCGAATGGCACGTCTGGCATTGGACACCCAGTTTCATCTCCAACCAGGTTCCTCCCGCCCTTCCTGGAATCGCTTTCGCCACTCTTCTCATCTCCGTCTCCGTGGCGCACCTCATCCGCCCCTGGCGCATCGTCGCCCCGCCGCGCGTTGAAAGCCCCTGCCCCAAATGTGGCTACTCCCGCGCTGCCCTCATCACGCAACCGTGCCCAGAATGCGGCACACTCGAACCGATCACACCGCCGCGGTCACTCGACTCCTGACCACCGGCTCGATGATCGCCCCCGCCTTCTCCTGCATCTTGCGATAGTCCTGCAGAGCTGCGACGCCCCACTCCTTCTCTCGCATCGCAGCGATCGCCCGCGCGGTCGCCGCCGCGGCCGCTGCCGTCGAAATCAGCGGCGTGTTCAGGCGCACAGCGGTGGAGCGGATCTTGCCCTCATCCGTCAAGTGCCCGGTCTTGGTCGGAGTATTGATAATGAGCCCGACCTCACCATTGGTCATCAAGTCGATCACATTCGGACGCGCGCCGGTCCCGATCTTCTGCAGCGTTTTGGTCTCGATTCCCGCAGCGGTGAGCAATTCGGCCGTGCCACCGGTGGCGTAGACAGTGAAGCCAAACGAGGCCAAAGCGCGAATCGGTTCAATGATGGCCTGCTTGTCATCATCACGCACGCTGACAAACACGCCGCCGCTGGTCGGCAGCTTGGTCCCGCCCGCAATCTGACTCTTGGCAAAGGCAATCGGGAACGTCGTATCGATTCCCATCACCTCGCCCGTCGATCGCATCTCCGGTCCCAGGATCACATCCACGCCCGGGAACTTGCTGAAGGGGAACACCGATTCCTTCACGCTGAAATACCCGTGCGGCTCAACCTCTCGCGCGCCCAGTTCCGCCAGCGTCTTTCCCATCATCACCTTGGCCGCGATGGCCGGCCATGGCACGTGCACGGTCTTGGACACAAACGGCACGGTGCGGCTGGCACGCGGGTTCACTTCCAGAATGTAAATCTCATCGTCCTTCACCGCGCACTGAATATTCATCAGTCCGCATACTCGCAATTCCCGCGCCAGCGTGCGACCGATTTCCTTGATCCGATCCGTCACTTTCTTGGAGAGTGAGTACGACGGCAGCGAACACGCCGAGTCACCCGAGTGAATACCCGCATGCTCGATGTGCTCCATCAATCCGCTCACCAAAGCCCGTGCTTCGGGTCGATGCGGTCCTGTGGTCGCAAAATCCGCCACCACATCCACATCCACCTCGATCGCGCTTCCCAGGAATTTGTCGATCAGCACCGGCGCATCATCAAATTCGCTCACACCCAGCGCATTGGTCACAAAGTGCTTCAGTGCTTTCTCATCCGAGCAGATTTCCATGCCCCGGCCACCAAGCACGTACGAGGGACGCACCAATACCGGGTAGCCGATCCGCGCGGCCACCACCAGCGCCTCTTCCAGCGACAGCGCTGTGCCGCTGGCCGGACGCGACACGCCCACCCGCTCCAGCAGCGCATCAAACCGCTTGCGGTCCTCCGCCAGATCAATCGAATCCAGCGAAGTACCGATCAACGGCACACCCGCCGCGACCAATCCCTTCGCCAGATTCAGCGGCGTCTGCCCGCCGAACTGCACGATCACACCGTGCACCTTGCCACCCGCCGCCGTCATTCGCTGGCCGTTCAATCGCTCGATCACATTCAGCGTGTCTTCCAGCGTCAGCGGCTCAAAGAACAAGAGATCGCTGGTGTCATAATCCGTGCTGACCGTCTCCGGGTTGGAGTTGATCATCACGCTCTCAAAGTTCAATTCCTTGGCCGCGAACGCCGCGTGCACACAGCAGTAATCGAACTCAATCCCCTGCCCGATGCGGTTCGGTCCGCCACCCAGGATCACAACTTTCTTGCGATCTGTCAGACGCACCTCATCATCGCCGGTCCACAGATTCTGCCTTCTGCTGGTGCTTGACGCCTGATGCCTGATGCCTCTCTCATACGTGCTGTAGTAATACGGCGTGATCGCCTCAAACTCCGCAGCGCACGTATCCACCAGCTTGTACACCGGCTCGATTTCCAAATCCACACGCCGCGAGCGCACCATCAGGATCGTCTCTGGCGTGATCTTTCCAAGGTACAAGTTCGCCAGCTGCGCATCTGAATACCCAAGCTGTTTGGCCTGGAAGAAAATCTCCGCGGGCACATCCTTCAAATTCTTGAATGAGCTCAGCACATCTTCAAACTCAACCAACTGCTTGATCTGATCCAAGAACCACGGATCAATGTGCGACAACCCCTTGATCTTCTCAATCGTCCAACCCATCTTGAAGGCATAGCGCACGTAGTACAAACGCCCCTGACTCGGCACTGCCAGTTTCCGCGCCAGTTTGTCCAGCGGAATCGGCCACTCAATCGGCTGCCCATCCGCGGTGCGCAATCCAGTCGGGCTCACGCTTCCCGTGCCCGGCTTGGTCCCCGGCGTCACATCCAGCACCAGTTGCTCGCGCTCCACCGCCCGCATCGCCGCCAGCCACTTGTCATTGCGATCCAGCCCCAAGCCGAACCGCTTCACATCCATCGAGCGAATCACCTTCTGCAGACTCTCCTTAAACGTCCGCCCGATCGCCATCGCCTCACCCACGCTCTTCATCTGCGTGGTCAGCGTCTCGTCTGCCTCGGGGAACTTCTCAAACGTCCAGCGAGGCATCTTGGTCACAACGTAGTCAATCGCTGGCTCAAAGCACGCGCTCGTCGTTCCCGTGATGTCGTTCTTCAATTCATCCAGCGTGTACCCGATCGCCAACTTCGCGGCAATCTTGGCAATCGGGAATCCCGTCGCCTTGCTGGCCAGCGCCGAGCTGCGCGACACGCGCGGATTCATCTCCACCACCACCATCTCAAACTTGCCGTCCTTGGGCGCCGGGTTCACCGCGAATTGCACGTTGCTGCCGCCCGTCTCCACACCCACCGCGCGCATCACCGCCAACGCGGCGTCGCGCATCGCCTGATATTCCTTGTCCGTCAAGGTCTGGATCGGCGCCACAGTGATCGAATCGCCCGTGTGCACGCCCATGGCGTCGATGTTCTCGATGCCGCACACGATGATGCAGTTGTCTTT
>CAYTYD010000294.1:0-4192 GCA_964441555.1 uncultured Phycisphaeraceae bacterium
GATGTGTGAAGAGGAGTGCCCGGGTTGGGACACTCTCTTCCAACCAGATCGGCGAGATATCGGGCCCAGTTTTGGGAAAGTCGAGGGAACCTGAAATTGGGGGGAAATCGCGCCAGGGTACAGCGGCGACCAATCTATCGGTGACCAATCTTTCGGTGACCAATCTATCGGTGATAGGTCGCAACGCAGCCGGGTGCTTCGGTGATGCTGACCCAGGCGACGCGCGCTGCGGGCGCGAGGGAAGTGCCGAGGCGCGAGTGCAGCTCATCGGCGAGGTACTTGGCGATGTTCTCAGCGCTGGGGTTGAGCTGATCGAAAGGGGATGTGGCGTTGAGATTGGCATTGATGAAGGGGTCGATGATCTCGTGCAGGAAGGATTCGACGGTGTGGAAATCGCAGAGGAGACCATCGCCATCGAGGGTGTTCCCCTCGATGCAGGCGGTGACGCGGAAGTTGTGGCCGTGAATCACCTCGCGCTGACCGGCGATGATGAGGGCGTGGGCTGCGCAGAACTCGTGGTTGACGGTGAGGGAGAACATGGGGGAGAGTACGGGGGACCAGGCATCGGGCATCAGGCATCAGATGGAAGATTCAACGCAGAGGCGCGGAGACGCAGAGATCGGATGAGGAAGAAGCAGGAACAGATCGAGAAGAGATCTAGGAAACGAAGCTCATTTTGCGGCAGGTTCGGTTTTTGTGTCGGCGGTGTCGCGCTTGAAGTAGATCCAGCCGGACCAGTAGTTGACTTCCTTGTACTTGCTGTCCATCTTGATCGCGTCACGCACAGCAGCGAAATAGATCGGCTGCACGGCAAGTTCATCATGGCCGATCACGATGAATGGTGTGGGATCCAGGCCACCGTCTGCTCCATCTGTGCGCCTGGTTGCATCAGGAACCAGCATCACCGTGTGCTTGCGCTGAAATGAGTACGTGACAGAGGCGTTGCCAATCTGCAATGTGAATGTGCCGTCTTTGATATCGATGGTGGATGATGGAACGCTGAATGTTTCCACGGGTGAGCCGCACCATGGGTATGGAAAGTTGGGCTTGCCGTACTTTCTGGCCGCAGCTTTGTGGGCATCGACTATTGCATTGGTTTTATCGACATTCAGAATCCACTTTCCATCCAGCTTTGGTGTGTTCCCGGATTCCGAAGGGGAAGAAATTTGTATGAACTTGTCCCACCACACACCATCGCCATCCGGATAGGGACGAAGCACATTGGAGTCAGTGTCGATTGTGAATGCTTCGGCGAAATCTGTTCCCGCGGTAAGGTACACAAAGTGTTTCCTCAAAGACCACTTGCCTTCAAACAGGCGTCCGATGTACACGCTTGCGGAATGGTCGGGTTCGATGACCACCGCTCTGAGTGGCGCGAGTGTGTGGGCCAATGCGTAGGCAACACCAGCAATGGGCTTGCTCTTGTCTTCCTCATTTTTCTTTATGTTCTCAGCGAAACGAGGAAGATCGACGACCCACACGCCGACGTACTTGCGCTCAGCTTCGGTGAGCGAAGCAAGTGGGCTGTTTGGCTCGCCAAGTGAATTGGTTGGCCGGGTCTTCTGACTGCCATCGCAACCGCCGAGCCAGCACGCTGCTGTCAGCAGTGTGGTGGTTATGAGTGACATTGTGCGGCAGGGTGCTTTTGACATATGCGGACTCGCAAGATGCATGAAATCTGCAAAACGATATTCGCCGATTCTGCGAAGAATCACTTGGTGGTGCTGAATGATTCACGTTTAAAGAATATGGAAGTGAGCACGTCACTTTTCATCGCAGGGAGAGAAGCCAGTTCCGGAAACATGTTGAACTCATCAGCGATGATTCGGAGTTGATCCTTACCGACGGTGATGATTGGAGCGCGCGAGAGCAATATCGCAGAGTGCAGTGGTTGAGATCTGGTGCCCTGTTCACCGTCACGGCCGTAGGCGGTTTCGTTTGAATCCAACTCCACGATGATCAATCCAGCTCGAATCTGGTATGGCCACGAACGTGAGCGATTTCCCACTTTCATGGTCACGTTGTTCAAGGTGATTTCAAGTGTGAGGGGATTCGGAAGGTGCTGCGATGTCAGATTACTCTGGACTCTTGCAAGATACTGATCATTCGTGCTGCTCGCAAACAATTGGAATGCGCTGATATAACGATTGAGATGGGCTTCGGTGGTCTCAACATCGAGAGTCCATATGCCGACGGCCGCTTCAGCGATGGGAGTAGTGGGTGTAGGAACGATTCGCTCGAAGGGAGTTTTCCAGTCATTTCCCCCCCAGAGTAATCCATCTTTGCGAAGGAGTGCGACCCACTCGGGTTCATGCTGGCGATCAGCCGCGTGGTCGTCGGACAGTATCAGTACACGATTCTTGGCCAGTGACCATGACTTCAATTTTGCAGATTCAGTATTGGCTGAAACCGCGGTGCGATCTTGGGCGATCGACAGAGTCAGTAAAGGCGCATACATGAGCCCCATCATGGGGACGTAGCTGGTGGGCTTATCTTTGTCTCGTGTCCTCTCAGTCTCAGCAAGAAGTTTGCCGTACTCAGTGATGTTGACGACCCACTGACCAACAGCTTGCCGTTCCAACTCGGTGAGAGGAGTCGTTGGCGCCGCGGGTGCAGGTGTCGCGTTTTGGACTGGCTGGGTCTTCTGACTGCCATCGCAACCGCCGAGCCAGCACGCGGCTGTCAGCAGTGTGGTGGTTATGAGTGACATTGTGCGGCAGGACATGTTTGACATATGTGGCCTTGGGGAATGCGCGGAATCCGCGAAACGATTCTCGCTGATACTGCGAAGAATCACTTGCAAATGCTGGATGTTTCGCGCTTAAAGAATATAGAAGTCACCATGCCGTGCTTGCTGGCGGGCAGGGCAATGAACTCACGAAACATGGTGAAGTCATCAGCGATGATGCACAGTTGATCCTGACCGACCACGATCGCGGGCCTGCTGTTGAGCCGAGTAGCTTCTGATTCGTGACGCAATCTCGCGTTCGCGTCGCTCTCACGGTGCTGCGGCAGGTTGTCGTTGCCAAGTTGAATCATCACAAACCTATCGCTGATCTGGTACGGCCATTTGCCCGTCTGATCACCCACTCGCATCCTGACTTGTTTTCCGTCCGCCTCGATGATCAGTGGATTGGGAAGACGCTGCGACCGGAGGATGTCGAGCACTTCGTAGAGTCGCCAGTCACATTCACTGTCGTAGAACACGCCAAACGTGTCGATGCATCGATTGATGTGCGATTCGGTAGCCGCGGTGTCGATAGTCCACTGACCGACCACCTCATCGGCGATAGGTTTCTTTGGTGGTGGGAAGACTCGGTCGAGCTGAATCGGTTCATCTTTTCTTGCGTCGAGATCACCGCTGCGGTCAATCTGATAGATTTGCAGAGCGTGTTCCTGCTTGTCTACCGCAAGTGGGTATTTCGTAACAAAGCTGCGTTCAGTCGTAGTGCGGTGGCTGATAGCGGTACTGTCGCCACTTCTGCCGTACTTTTCAAAGAAACTGGAATATTCGGAAATGTTGATGATCCAATGCCCGACGGATTGTCGCCCGAGAGAGGTTTGTGATGAATCGACTGCTATGGGTTGGTCCGAGGCGTCTTGTGATGGCGAGGTCTTCTGACTGCCATCGCAACCGCCGAGCCAGCACGCTGCTGTCAGCAGTGTGGCGGTTATGAGTGACATGGCGCAGCAAGCGCGGTATGACATGCATCACCTCGTGCGGTGCATGGTACCAACTACTGAAATGCGAGTTTGCAGCGAAGTGGTGTGAGGTGAAAGTTCAGCGGCGTTCTTTGGCAATCAGTGCCGCACCGAAGACGCCGGCGTTATCGCGGAGTTTACTTTCCACGACCTTGACGGCCTTGCAGCGATCAGGGAAGGCGTGCTTGCGAACGCTGCGTTCGACGCGCTGGACAAACGGTGCGCCGATGGCCTCGGTGAGGCCGCCACCCAGAACGACGAGAGGGAGAGAGAGGACCGTGACGTAGTTGGAGATGGCGATGCCCAGCAGGTCTGCCGCGGTGTCGATGACTTCAATGGTGAGGGCGTCTTTTTCCTGATAGGCGCGGCCGAGGGTTTTGGAGCGGACCTTTTCCACTTCGCCATCGGCCAGCCGCGTGAGCGAGGATTTGTGATTGGCCTTGATCAGTGCGGCCAATCGGTGCACCACGTTGGTGCGGGAACAGAGATT
>CAYTYD010000295.1:0-4152 GCA_964441555.1 uncultured Phycisphaeraceae bacterium
ATCCGATCGCGCAGCGTCAGACCATGCTGATCGGCATAGGTCGTAATCGGCACGCCTTTGACATACTCCATCGCAAAGTAAGGTCTGCCGCTCGCAGTCGCCCCGGCATCCAGGGCCCGCGCCACGCTGGGGTGATCCATCATCGCCAGGGCGTGGCGCTCTTGATCAAACCGCGCCAGCACAGCGCGTGAATCCATCCCCGGCTTGATGATCTTGAGCGCGACGCGCTGCACCAAGGGTTGCTTGCGCTCCGCCAGCCACACCACGCCAAACCCGCCCTCCCCCAGCCGCGTCAGGAGCCGCCAGGGTCCGACCATGTCCCCGACTTGCTCACCAAGCGCAGGCCCGCGCATGCCGTTCGCACCTTGGTCAGCACCCGATGGTGCGATCGTCGGCTCATCACCCCCCAGATTTTTCGCCGGGTTTGCCATGTATGTCGATTGTAACGTCAATTGTGCCGCCTCAGGCACGCCAGCCCGCGGCACGCCTCAAACCCCGCGCTTCGCCACATGGAATATGTCGATACACCCTCCGCGTGCGCGCCCTGAAGTACACCAACTCCTCCCTCACCCTCGACCCCCGCGCTGCCGATCCCGCGCCAGCACCATCCCACGCGATTATCCGCCCCACTCGTCTGGGCCTCCATCCCATCGATGTCGCCGTCGCCCGTGGATGGACCACCCACACCGGCATCATTGGCCGCGAGTGCATCGGCCTCGTCGAATCCGTCAGCGGCACTCCCGAAGAATCCACCCGCTGGGCTGGCAAACGCGTCCTCCTGCAATCCTCCCTCGTCTGCGGCACATGCACGCAATGCCGTGGAGGCAACGCCGCACATTGCCCCGAACGCCGCATCGCCGGAGTCTGCAACCGCGATGGCTTCTGTGCCGATCGCATCGCAGCGCCTCTCACTTCCCTCGTCGAAGTTCCCAAATCCATCGGCGAAGATCAGGCCATCTTCGCCTACGCCATGGCCGATGCCGCGCACACCACCCAGGTTGTCCGCGCCGATGGCAAGACCTTCGTCACCATTCTCGGCGACACACTCGACGCCCTCCTCGTCGCCCGCCTGATGACCGCCCGCAACGCCACCGTCCGCCTCCTCTGCACTTCATCCACCATCCTTACTCAATGCGAAAAGTGGGGCATCCGCGCTCGCCCAATACACGAGGTCGGTCTGCGGCACGACCAAAGCATCGTCGTCGATTGTGCCCAGGAAACCGCTCACCTCGAACCCGCCATCCAGATGCTTCGCCCCAAGGGCACGATCATCGTCCGTTCCGCATTCGCCGCGGTCCCGCCGCACTGCTGGAATGCTGATGCCAAGCGAACCCAGCCCGTCATCCCCACCGACATCGTGGTCGCCAACGAAATCACCATCATCGGCGCCCGCGCTGCCACCCTCGCCGAAGGCCTCGACCTCGTCAGCAAAACCGGCTCCGACCTGCTTCCCCTCATCACCCGCCGCTTCAAGCTTGCCGATGGCGTCAACGCCCTCAAGGCCGCCGCCGACCCCGCGCAACTCAAAGTCATCATCGAGCCCTGAGCCCACCAAACGCCCCTGATCCTCATCAATCCTTTCCTCGCGGCACCGACCCGCGCGGTATTCTGCTGCCATGATCATGCCCGCACATTTGTCCGCCCACCCCGCCACGCTGCTGCTCCTCAGCACCATCTCACTCCCCGCCGCGGTCGCGCTTCAACCCGCTGCACCATCACCCTCCGCGCGCTTCACCAACTACGCCGTCGCCGCCGATCATCCTCAGGCCTCCGCCGCCGGAGCCGAAATCCTCGCCGCCGGTGGCAACGCCATCGACGCCGCCGTCGCCACCAGCTTCGCCCTCTCCGTCGTTCGCTCCCCATCCTGCGGCATAGGCGGTGGCGGCTTCATGGTCATCCACCTCTCATCCAAGCACACCAAAGGCCCCCTCAACACCTCCCTCAATTACCGCGAAACTTCTCCCGCCGCCATCACTCCTGATTTCTACAAAGAGAAACCCGATCAAGCCTCACGCCTCGGTGGCGCGGCAGTCGCCATCCCCGGCACCGTCGCCGGTCTCCTCACCGCTCTCGAAAAATACGGCACCATGTCTCCCGCTCAGGTCCTCGCCCCCGCCATTCGCCTGGCTGAGCAGGGCTTCCTCGTCGATGCCACTCACGCCAGCGCAGTGCAAAGCGCTCGCAAAAAACTCGCCGACAATCCTGACCTTGCCAAGTCTTTCTCCACCTTCTCTTCCACATTCCTTACCGCCACCAACAGCGCTCCCAACAGCGCCCCCAACAACTCTCCCATCCAAACCGGCACCACCTTCACCATGCCCGATCAGGCCCGCACCCTTCATCGCATCGCCGATCACGGTCGCGCTGGTTTCTATTCCGGCCCCGTCGCCGCCGCGATCGTCGATGCCGTCCGCTCATCCGGCGGCGTCATCTCTCCATCCGATCTCGATTCCTACACCGTGCAAGAACTCGCCCCACTCCTTGGCTCCATCGGCCAAAACCGCACCGTCATCACCATGCCTCCTCCCTCTTCCGGCGGCATCGTCCTCCTGCAAACCATCGGCGTCATGCAGCGTCTCAAAACTCGCCTCGAGCCCACCGGCGGCATGGGTGATCACAATTCCACACGCTACATCCACTTCCTCGCCGAGTGCTTCTCTCATTCCTTCGCCGATCGTGCCCGCCTCTTGAATGATCCATCATGCACCGGTTGCCCTCCCGTCGACACCGCCGCGCTCATCTCCACCGATCTCATGGATGATCGCGTCCGTCTCATCGAATCCAACCACCGTGGCGACCCCGCCAAATACGGCCTCCCCGCTCCGGATGCCGCACCCACTCCCGATAGCGGCACAAGTCACCTCAGCGTCATTGACTCATGGGGCAACGCCGTCGCCTGCACCGAAACCATCAATCTCGAGTTCGGCTCCTACGTCGTCACTCCCTCCTGGGGCGTCCTCCTCAATAACGAAATGGACGACTTCACCACCCACATCGATCGCCCAAACGCTTTCGGCCTGCGCCAATCCGCCCGCAATCTCCCCTCACCCGGTAAGCGTCCCCTCTCCAGCATGACACCCACCATCGTCACCGATGACAAAGGCGTCCTCTGCATCGCCGGCGGCAGTGGCGGACCACGCATCATCTCCGCCACCATCCAGGCCGTCATGCGCATCACCGAATTCGATCTTCCCGCACTCGATGCCACCTCCCTTCCCCGCGTGCATCAGCAGTGGAACCCCGATCGCCTGGAAATCGAGAAAGGCATGTTCGGTCGCGACGAGACCAGCGAACTCCGCGAACTCGGTCACAAAGTCGAGCCCGACAAATCCGGCGCAGCCGTTCAGGTCATCCGCCGCACAAGCAGCGGCTGGGATGCCGCCTGCGATCCTCGCAAGGGTGGCCAACCCGCGGGAAAGTGACAGAAGTCACTGCGCATGATCATGCCTTTTCGTGCCGCTGACCGCAGCTTTGGGCGGTCAGTGAATACATCACCTGCTTCACATCAACACCCCAACGCCCAACTTCTCTTCTTCATCCCATTTGCCTGATCTCTCAACGATCCCTTCCCGCTCTCCAAATCTACTCTCCCCCATGCCACCCACCGACCCCACTCCCCCCTCCATCGCGGCATTCCCCGCCCCCCTCCGCGCCCTCGTCGAAGCCGAACTCCGCGCAGGCAATCACATCCTCTGCATCGACCGCGCCAAGCCCGCACCTCCCCACGGCGCGTGCATCCGCCTCGCCCGCAAAGTCACCACCCACCCGCGCCAATCTTCGCCGCAACTCCGCTTCTTCGAACCTCCCGCACCAACTCACGCCGGCGAGTTCTCCGATCACGAGCGCACCCACTTCATCATCGAACCACCCAACAACCACGCCATCGAACCCGACATGAACGCCATCCGCGATGACCTCGCCGCCCGCGAACGCGCTGCCAACGCCGATCGCTTCACACCCGATGGCGGCCTCTGGTAAATCCCCTACTCCACCACTTCATCACAACGTCGCTGGATCGTCCGTGGCACAGCCGCAAACGCCACGAGTGGCCACGAAGCCCCACACTCTGAACACTGCCTGGGCCCGGCCTCTGATTCATCGCCACACGGGTACTGGCACTCTCCGCACATCCGCTTTTGAAAACACTTCTTC
>CAYTYD010000296.1:0-4114 GCA_964441555.1 uncultured Phycisphaeraceae bacterium
ATCGAGCATCGCGACAACGTCGCGCCTGAACTGCACCAGGCAATCGGAGATTGGATTCTGGGGTGCGACGTCTGTCAGGAAGTGTGTCCTCATAATTCTGACCGTGGCAAGGGTGTTGAGCAGCGCGCGTGGATTCCCACCGCCAAGCCCACAACCACTGCACCTCTTCCCGGTGTGTGGGGCACGCCCCCGGCGCCAGATGCCATCGTGGACCCGGATGCGGAAATTCAACCTGCGTATGCGCCGCGGCGGGTGAATCTGCCACTGCTCGATGTGCTGAAGTGGAGTGAAACCGACCGCCGCGAGGCCTTTGCCACCAGCGCGATGAAGCGTGTGACGCTGGCGATGATCCAGCGCAACGCCATGATCGTCGCGACCAACCAGGCGCAGCGCACTCAGCACGCGCAATTCATCGCGGCTCTTGTGCAGCTGCTGCAAGCGATGGCAGCGGATCAAGATCAACCGGAACTGGTGCGCCGGACGGCGGAGCGGTGTCTGATCCGCCTGAACGGGGAATCGCCATCCGCGCCAGCAGAATGATGCCCAATCCCGGCGCGAGCATGATCCACCGACCTTCGATGAACCCGAGCCAATAGAAGGGCGTCGCCACAACGCACGCCACGCCAAGAACAACCCAATGCCGCGTTGTCGGGGCGCGCGATCGGCCACCGCCGCGAGGAATCATGCACAACCAGACATACGCGGGAAACAGCAGGCCATACGCCGACATGAAGATGCGGTACCAGATCATGCGATCCGGGCCGGGATTTGGAGGATCACCCACTGGGAATTGCATATTCAGGCCAGAAAGCAGTATCGCCAAGCCGAGCACAATCAAGATGGTGATGGAGTCGTCAGCCCGCCGCTTCAAGGCCGCCGTCGCGTGCACGTTGATCGTGAAGATCAATTGCGCTGCCATGTGCATGGCGATCAGGAGCGTGGCCAAACCGTACGGATCAGCCCGATTTGCACCACTGGCAAACACCGACTGATAGAACGGAGTGAATGCGATCGCACACAGGAAGATCACCCCGAAGCCAACGCCAAAGGCGACACGTGCGCCGCGAGCGGTCACCGCCTGCCGCGCTTCGTGAAAGGTGAGATCCAAATACGGGCAGAACAGAAATCCAAAGGTGCAGACGGGCGCAAGGTACGCCATCTCGGCAACTGGAAAAATCGGTGGAGGCACATCAACAGGCACGCGCACCTGCGTGAACCACGCGACCATCACACCCAGCGTGGTCAGCAATGTCACGACGAGTGATCCCCACCCCCGCGTGAACATGCCCAACGCCAGTGCGATACCCAGCGGCAGATACGCCAGGCGCGAATTCGCGGCGTGCACCAGCGGAAAAACCACCAGAAAGAAGAACGTCGCGTGAAAGAGGATGGTGACGAGCGAAAACACTCTCATGGCCAGCCGGTGTGCCGCGACGAGTTGCTCGCTCTGCCCTTGCCGGAATAGGACGAATCCCATCGCCCCTGCACCGATCACGTTGGGAATCGCGAAGATCCACCAAGCGCCTAATCCAAAGTCGCGCATCAGCAAAATGGGCAGAAACATGCCGATGCACCATGTCCAACTGGTGGCCAGATACGCCCCCCAGCCGAGCGTCTGCAGATTTGAAGTTGTCGGTGTGCGTCCTGCGTTCACGGTGACGAGTGTATCGGCACCTCAAGTAGCAGGTCACATGCTTAGCGAACGGTGCGTCCCTTGGCCAATTGATGGGATTTGGGTGTCACGTGGAATGTGACGACGGCCTTACCTACACGCTTTTCTTTGCTCGCCACTTTCTCACCCACCGCGTTGGGAAGCACTTTCTCTGCCGTGGGTCGGACATTCTCCGGCATCAGCGATTGCTGCACGATTTCCATATCCAGCGTGATGTTGAATTCATTTCCCGTGGCGATCAGAGCGGCAAGATCCTGTCGCGGCGTGATCTTGTACACCGCAGGACCAAAACAGGGGCGCAGAAACTTGTATTCAAGAGTCTTGCACACCACGGTGTAATCGCCACCGGCAAGATCAAAGACGTACATGCCGCCAGCGATCTCGGCATTGCCCAAAAGGGCCGCGCCGGCCATGGCGTTGTACCAGTTCTTGTTGATTCGCTTGAATGGCAGCACCGCCGAAAATGCATTCGGTCCAAGCCTCTTCATCTGAATGCCGCTTTTGAATGAGTACGGCATGAAGACAAACGAGGTGACCCGTTGCCAGAACGAGCTTTTGGCCGAGAGGCGACTCAGAAATCGGTCGGCCCGGTCCATTAACGTCAACTTGCGCGTCAGCATTCGAGGGGAGGTGCGCGAATCATCACCACCCACTGGGGCTGTCGCCGAAGCGTTCACGACTGCGGGGTTATCTGATGCTGCGCTCATCGTCTCGGTATTGTTGGGAGGTTCGACCTCAGAGTTTACTCCGGCTGCAGGGTGTACCACCCTTTCCCATCCGGTCGAACCCGGACCGCCGGGGTGTGCACTTCGTGATCTAGGATCAGCAGCCAATTTCGTGCCGCGGCCTCGGCCAAGAGCCAGGTTTTTGACAGCAGCGTGGTATACGGCTCCACGTCGTAGGCAAGGGAGTACGTCTGCCCGACATGCGCGGCAGTGGGCATCACATCCGGGACAAAAACCACCGTGTTTCCCTTTACATCCGCGAATTTCATCGCCTGCTGTCCCCAGGTGTGACCTGGGCAGAGAAAGACGCTGATCCCCGGCGCCACGACCGTCTCACGCAGTTCAATCGAGGTCAATGGGTGCTGATCGCGATTGGGAATCACCCCCGCGGCATATGGACGAGGCGAATCCACGATCCTCAGGTTGGCAGCCAGGGGCTCGTAATTTTCCTTAAAATAGGTCTTGGTCATCACGCTGCGACCAGCTCGGGCATCTGCCAGTTCGCGGGCCTGCACCACAATTTGAGCATTGGGAAACGTGGGAATGGAGCCGATCGCCCCGCCACTTTCGCCGGTGCGGGGCTTGCGCGTCAATCCTCCGGCATGATCAAAGTGCAGGTGCGTACACGTTGCGAGCCCAACATCTTCTGGCTTGCAATCCACCTCTTGCAGCGCATCCAGCAGCGAGCGATCCCCCATCGCAAATAGGGATTTGAACTTGGGGTCTAGCTTGTCGCCGGAGCCCGTCTCCAGAATCGCCAGCTTGGGCGCACCCGGCTCCAAAGCGCTTCCGTGCCTCTCCAGCAGCAGACAATTGTGCTGCACAGTGATGCGTCCCATCTCATCCGTCGGCACACTTCGCGACCAGACCGATCGCGGAATCAATCCGAACATGGAGCCGCCATCCAGGCGAAACTCCCCGGCCCGAAGCACTTTCCACGAATATCGCGCGGCAGACCCATCACTCATTCCCAACCGTACTCACCTCGCCCAGGACGCCGCAGTTCACCCGATCTGGCCCCGCCCGAATATGGGATTTTGACTCCGCTTCACGCCAGATAAGCTGGCAAGGTCCGAAATAACTGCGCAATCTCGTCGACCAGGATTCACTTTGGTTGATCGGCCCGGAATACGTGATACATTCGATACGGTCGGCAGGGCCTGTTCACGCGGCACGCTGCACTGGTAGACGCCAGGCGGATTTCGCACTTGGAACGGGCTGCAAGGATGTTCCCCACACGGACGCGCTCGCCGCGGCCAACATCCGGGGGCAATCGGGTCTTCCACCCATTGCCAAAATTTCGGGGAACATCTCGGCGGCATGCCTTGGCAAGGGCTCGCACGACGCGAACCCCCTTGACAGACCACAGAGTGCGCGCAAGGTACGTCCACCCGGGGGTGGATACGGCCTTGGCGGGTCCACTTGTGGAAAAGGCACGCCGTGTCCAGTCGCGATGACGACAAGGCCAAGGTTAAAGACGCTTCACCGATTGAACGGGTGATCGGCGATGTCCTCGCGCTCAAACCCAAGGGTCGCGAGCTCGTCGGGCTGTGCCCATTTCACGAAGACCGCCGCCCCAGCATGAACGTGATACCCAGCAAGCAGATTTTCCACTGCTTTGTCTGTCAGACCGGTGGCGACGTTTTTACTTTTGTGCAGAAGTATCACAACATGGAGTTTCGCGAGGCCCTGGAATACCTCGCTGAACGTGCCAATA
>CAYTYD010000297.1:0-4079 GCA_964441555.1 uncultured Phycisphaeraceae bacterium
CCAAACGATTTCGTATCCTGCTTTTTCAACCTTCCGACGAAATTGCTTGAGCTTCTTCGCTGCATCTCCCATAAGCAAGCCACGAACGTTTTCCACAACAAAATAGGAGGGCTGTAAATGCTCAACAAATGTTGCAAACTTCAAAAGCAGTTGATTGCGTGGGTCGGCTGGATTGCGCCTGCCTGCAACAGAGAATCCGCCGCAGGGCGGGCCACCAAAGAGCACATCGATGTGTCTACGGCCGAGCTTTCCAAGAGAACGAAGGCTCTTTCCAGTAGCCCTTGCTAAGTCGGCCTGGACAGACACGCATTCGGGGAAGTTATTCGCGTGAGCATCAACGCAGCGATGGTTGTAGTCAAAAGCTGCGGCAACCTCAAATCCAGCTTTTTCAAACCCCAGCGACATACCCCCCGCGCCGGAAAAGAGGTCTACTGCTATTGGTCTGGAAGTCTTAGTCATTTTCGATAAACCCGAGGGAATACCATTGGGCGGCAAGTGTACACACTTTTAACTGAGCTTGCCAAAGCAACACCGCGCGACCCCTCACCCCCCCCGCACCGACTGCACCATCCGCGCGATCGTCTCCGGGCTTTCAGATTGCGCGGTGCGCGAACTCAGCAGCATCGCTTGCGTGATCGTCAGCAGCGTCTCCACGCGGCACTGAGTTGCCCGTTCCGCAAGCCCCGCGTGCAAGGCCCGCACCAGCCAGCGCGTCGAAGCCGGCAGAACCACACCATCCTCTGCGTGCTCGGCGGGGTGGACGGATTGCACACCATGTCCCGCTCTGCCGGCGGGAATCCAATTCGCATGCTCCCCCAGCGCATCTGATTCGCACAGCAGCATGCCCGCAGGGCCGATGAGTGAAATCTGCGAGTGTTCAACAGGTGCCTGATCGCTGACAAAGATCGACACTGCCCTGCCGCTGCTGGCGCGGACATTCACCGTCATCGTGCCGCGCAGGCCACGGAGTGTCTCACCTGGCAGCAATTTCAAGCCCGGCTTCCCCACCGGGTCGGCATACGCGGCATCCACCGACTCTGGCTCGCCAAACCACTCCAGCAACAACTCTGCCGCGGACCACAGCCCGCTGGCCAAGCCGCCTGCTTGCGGCGAAGTCAGAATCTCGATGCACCCCGCCCGCGCCACACCGAACTCTGCAAACACATCGGGAAAGTGCTCGCGAAGGATCGGCAAAATCGAAGGCACGCGGATCAAGCGCGATGGTGGCAACTCAAACTGATCCCACCCGGCAGTCGCCATTTCCAGCGCCGCGGCGGGGATGGGTTCCGCCGACACCACGCACACGCCGCGCGATGAAGCAGCATCCAGCGCCCCGACATCCTGACCATTCGAATCGGTCCCCAGATCCGTGGTACCCAGAATCAGCACGTGGCTCACCGGTTCAGAAATCAACAGGGCTCGCAAGTCACTCGCGGCGGGCACTCCCAGTGCAGCAGCAGGCAGATCCGCCCGTCCCCGATCTGAACATCCGACGCACACCAATTCGCACCCTGCGGCGGCGACCAACGCGCGGCACAGGTCTTCCTGTCCGGGGTCAAGCCATGCAGCGAGTCGTGAAACACCCATGACCCGAGTTTACCGGGGTGTTGCCGCGCAAGTGACTGTCGGTTGGCCCTTCGGAAGCCCGCATGTCGGCCCGACATAGAGCCGTGCTGTTGGCGACCGCCGCACCGGAATCCACGGAACCAGCCCGGCCATCAGGCACGTGCCGGCAAAGGGAATCCAAAGCGGCATGGCGATGTGCAATGAGTCGGAGGTGCATCCGCCACTGCGCCACCAACCGCGTTCAAAGGTCCAGTTTGGCAAGGGGTGCCACTCGCCGATTTCGACATGAGATTGATACGGATAGCCGCGGGTGGCGAAGGACATGAGCAGAGTGCCACTGCTGAGCATGCAGCGCGTACCGACCGCGGCACAGGAGAAGTATCGAAAGCCGCTGACCCACGCCAGCGCGGCGATCACCGCGGCGGTGATGAGCCAGCGCGTGCGGGCGAGATGTGGGGCTAGATGAAAGACAAGACGCGGCATGGTCCTCCCCTACTATCGGCTTGGCGTGACGCACGGCCGCGGGCGGGAGCAATCTCGCACGAGGAAAGTCCGAGCACGGCAGGACACGGTGGCGGGTAACGCCCGCCCGATGCGGGGGACCAGCATCGAGGGAAAGTGCCACAGAGACTGAACCGCCGATGGCCGCGTTTTCGGACGCGGATCAGGTAAGGGTGAAAAGGTGCGGTAAGAGCGCACCGGCCGGGGAGTAATCCTCGGTGCATGGCAAACCCCACCGCGTGCAAGATCACATAGGCGTTCGCGGATTGTCTTCGGATGATTCGACGGCCGGTCCGGCTGGAAGAACGCGGGTAGATCGCTTGAGTGCCGCCGCGAGGTGGTGCCTAGAGAAATGGTCGTGACGCCGCTTCGGCGGTGGACAGAACTCGGCTTACATGTCGCGCCAACCCTGCACGGGCCTTTGGGAAACCAAGGGCCCGTGGCCATTTTGGAGTGCTGAGTCGCGAGTACTGAGTGCTGAGAAAAACCAAGACACCGCGACGTGAATCGCGGTGTCGGTGGAAAATGTTCCTGATGAGCGCGAGTTATGAAGCCTGGGCGCGGGGATGGGCCTTGTTGTACGCATCCTGAACGCGCTGGGTGGTGAGGTGGGTGTAGATCTGGGTGGTGCTGAGGGACTGGTGGCCGAGAAGTTCCTGCACGCTGCGCAGATCGGCGCCGTTATCCAAGAGGTGGGTGGCGAAGGAGTGGCGGAGCGTGTGGGGGCTGATGGTGGGATCGAGGCCGACCTGCTTCAAGTACTTATCGAGCTTGCGGCGGACGGAGCGGCTGCTGATGCGACCGCCGTGCTTATTCAGGAAGAGAGGAATGCGATCGCCACCGGCCTTGATGATCTGTGAGAATTGCGGATCGGAAGCGGCCATGTCCTGATAGCGCTTTATGGCGGCGAGGGCGTGCTTGCCAAGAGGAACGATGCGTTCCTTCTTGCCCTTGCCCTTGACGCTGAGGGTGCCGCCGTCCATATCGACATCGAAGTAACCGATGCCGACGAGTTCGCTGACGCGGATACCGGTGGAGTAGAGAGTCTCGAGCATGGCGCGATCGCGACAGCCCAGGACGTCTGCATCGCCGGGAGCGGCGAGGAGTTTCTCGACCTGCTCCATCGGGATTGCCTTGGGGAGTCGCTTGGCCTGACGGGGCGTGCGGATGAGGGTCATGGGGTTGGAGTCGGAGTAGCCACGCTTGTCGGCCCACTTATAGAAGGAGCGGAGCGTGGCGATCTTGCGGGCCATGGTGGCGGCGGAGTAGGCCTGCTCATTGAGATGGGCCAGGAATCCCCGCACCTGATCTGCACCAGCAGCGCAGACGAGCTGGGTGATGGTCTGGGACTTGGCGTTGTCCTTGCCCGGGCGCTGACCGGAATCAGCGGCGGAACGACGGGCATCGAAGGCGGCCTTTTCGCGGTCGGGGTTGATATCGATTGCATTCTCGGCGGAGAGCCATTCGACAAACTGACGAAGGTCGGCGCCATAGCAGCGCGCGGTATACGGACTGAAGTGGCGCTCATCGCCCAAGTAGCGCTGGAAGGACTCGGTGATCTGAAGGGTCGACATGGTGAATCTCCTACCCGAAATGAGCGATGGGAGCGCGGACCGAAAGCGATCGCATCGCAGGAAAGTCTGAATGTTCTTGGACGTCCTGTCCGAGGTTGGCCAGCACTCCATGCTGGCGTGAATCACTGCTGTGCATGGGCGGAGATGAAAGTCCGCTCATGCAGAAGTTCTATCGGTCCTTCTGCCCCCCAAGATCGGTCGAACCCACATCAACGATGTGAGTATCGGACGCCACTGGTTCGGGGGGACGGGCGTTGTAGGTGGTATCACGAGAGTTGACTGCCGGTAGGCGCGACACGCGAAGCCACTCAGCCTGAACAAGACGATCAACGGCTGCGGCGGAGCAGAACTCCTCAAAGAGGGGCATGCTGGCGACGTAACGCTTCCAATTGAGAGCGGAATTCTGCTCGCTGCGTCCGGTGGCAAAGTTGCGAATCT
>CAYTYD010000298.1:0-4076 GCA_964441555.1 uncultured Phycisphaeraceae bacterium
CTTCCCCGAACTCCGCAAGAACCCCCAGCGCGTCATCGACATCTTGAAGGACGAAGAGGAATCCTTCGGCCGCACCCTTGATCGCGGCATCAAGCTCTTCACCGAGGTCGCAGGCGCCGCGACCAACAAGACCATCGCTGGCTCCGACGCCTTCAAGCTCTACGACACCTTCGGCTTCCCCATCGACCTCACCGAACTGATGGCCGAAGAACGCGGCTTGAAGGTCGACATGCCCGGCTACGAAGCCGAGCGCAAGAAAGCCGAAGACCTTTCCCGCTCCGGTGGCAAGGAGGGTGGAGACAAGGAACTCACCCTCAACGCCGAGACCGCCGACAAGCTCAAGAAGATGAACATCGCTGCCACCGATGACATCGATAAGTTCCACGCCCGCGATATCTCCGCCAAGGTCCTCGCCATCTTCAACGGCGACAACTTCGACAATCACGCCAAGGCCTCCTCCGGCACAGTCACCAAGCAGATCGGCCTCATTCTCGATAAGACCAACATGTATGCCGAAATGGGCGGCCAGGAAGCCGATCATGGTCGCATTGCCACTGTCGGCGATCACGGCGCCGACCGTGATGGCAGCCACATGGCCGCTGAGTTCAAGGTCGAAGGTGTCAAGACCTTCGCTGGCTACGTCCTTCACATTGGCCGCGTTTCGCAAGGCGATCTCAAGGTCGGCGATAAGGTTCTCTTAAAGGTCGATCACACTCGCCGCCATCCCATCCAGGCCAATCACACCGCGACGCACCTTATGAATCTCGGCCTACGCAAGACCCTCGGCGATCACGTCGATCAGAAGGGCTCTCTCGTCGCCCCCGATCGTCTCCGCTTTGACTTCTCTCATAACCAACCCGTCTCCCCCGCGGAGATCGCCAGTGTTGAGGAAGTCGTACGGAATCAGATCAAGCAGGACCTCACCGTCTACGCCGAGGTCGCGCCCCTCACCCCCGCCAAAGCCATCAGTGGCCTCCGCGCTGTATTCGGTGAGCAATACCCCGACCCCGTCCGCGTCGTCTCCGTCGGCCAGCCCGTCTCCGAACTCCTCTCCAGCCCCGAATCCGACATGTGGAAGGAGCTTTCCATCGAGTTCTGTGGCGGCACGCACGTCTCTAGCACCAAGGACATCGGTGCCTTCGCCGTTCTCAGCGAAGAAGCGGTCGCCAAAGGTGTGCGCCGCCTCGTCGCCGTCACCGGCGTCTCTGCCACCGCCGCGCTCCAAGCCGCTGATCAGATGTCGGCTCGCTTGCACACCGCCAGCGTCATGGATGATGCACGCCTCGCTCGCGAACTCCCAGAGCTCATCACGTCTCTTGATTCCCTCACCATGCCCGCATCGCGCCGCGCCGAACTGCGCGCTGAACTCGCTGGCCTCCAAGACCGCATCAAGCAGGCCCAGAAGAAACTCAGCGAAGGCCTCACCGCCGAAGCTGTCGCCACGGCTCGCGCCATCGCCGAATCTGCCCTCACCAGCAACGATCACATCATCATCTCTTCCATCGATGCCGGTGAAGATCGCAACGCCATGAACGCCGCGCTGAAAACCATCCGCGACAAATGCCCCCGTGCTGCCGTCATGCTCTTCAGCGTCGAGCAGAACACCAACAAGGTCTCCATCTCCTGCGCTGTCCCGCAAGACCTCATTATCAAGGGGCTCAAGGCCGGTGACTGGCTCAAAGAGGCCGCCGCCGTCGTCGGTGGCAAGGGTGGTGGCAAGCCCGATGCCGCGCAAGGTGGCGGCACCGATGGCTCCAAGGTCAAGGAAGCCATCCAGACCGCCCGCACCGTTGCTCTTCGCGCCATCAAATAACTCGCGCAACCGACAGCCATGGTCACACCTACTGCCCCAACCCCACCCCCACCTGGGAAACCTGACCACGACAAAAAAAGCGCGGGAAAGGGCAACATGGAGCACTTGGTGCGCATCAGTGCCATCGGCTCCAACTTTGCCTTCGCCGTGATGGGAATGGGCCTCATCGGCTGGGCCATCCAAAAGTGGCTCTGGCCGAGCACTGCCCCTTGGCCAATCCTCATCGGTCTCGGTCTGGGCTTGGTTGGTGGCCTCTACCGGTTTGTTCGGGATGCCATGGCCGCCGAACGAGACTCTTGATACCCATCCGACACCCAACCGAGGTAGGAAATCGGACCTGTAGACTCCTATCCTTGGCCCCCACGGAATTTACCTTGAGATCGGTGCCTGTTTGCACCTTCCTCTTGGCCAAGTTTCACCCTCTGGAGCGCGATGGAGAGCCCTGACCTTCAGCCCGTATCCCCCGTCTCATTCCGCGGCTTCGCCGCGCGGGTGATCTTGGGCTGCGTCGCTGGCTCTCTCCTTGCCTTCGCCTGGGGCATCCTCTCCCTGCAACTCCCCACCGCTGACGCCATCAACGCCGCGTTCAGCGCCTGTGCCATCTGGCTCTTCGCCACTGGCCTCGCCGTGATCGCCCTCACCGCCATCACTGGCGGCGACCTCAATAAGCTTCCTATGGCCGCCCTCTTCACCTCCGGCGGTCGCATGCTCATCGCCATTGGCCTCGCCACACTTCTCTACTTCGCGATGCCCGTCGACGCCAAGACCTATTGGGCAAGTTTCCTCCTCGCCGGTCTGGTCTCTCTGGTTGCTGAAACCAGTTGGACCATCCGTGCGTTGTCCGCTCTCAATCGTCCTCTGCAATCCACTCACGCCGCGATCCCCGCCAGCGATGGCGCGACTGCGGCTTCGGGAGTTCGGTGATATGGCTCTGGATAACGGTCTCTCAAACACCTTGGTTCTCGCCGCGGATAACCCCGTTGATCACGTAGTCAACGTCGGCTGGAAAGTCGGCCATCTCTTCGGCATGGACAACGTGTGGCTCTGGTCTGCCCACGTTGGCAACCTCATCCTCGCTGGCATCATCACCATTGTGCTCGGCCTCTTTGCCGCCAGCAAGATCGGCACTGGCCCCGCCTCTCAAGGCACCAATCGCTACATCACCACCAATCCCTTCGCGCACATGATCGAGGTCATCTGCACCTACCTCCGCGAAACCACAGTGCGCCCACTGCTCGGCGAGCGCACCGACAAATTCATCCCCTTCCTCTGGACCATCTTCTTCTTCATCCTCGTCAACAACATCCTCGGCCTCACCCCCATCAGCGACACCCTCCACCTCATCGACGCCATCACCGGCAAGCACGTCTTGCACGGCCTCTTCGGCTCCACTGCCACCCAGAACATCTTCGTCACCGCGGCACTGGCCATCATCGCAGCGCTGGTCATCAACCTCGCCGGTGTGAAAGAACTCGGCATCGGCGGCTACGTCAGCCACCTGACCGCCGGCACTCCTTGGTACCTCTGGCCGCTGATGGTCCCCATCGAGATCATGGGCACCGCCATCAAGCCCGTCGCCCTCGCCCTCCGTCTCTTTGCCAACATGACCGCCGGCCACATCCTCGTCGCCGTCCTCTTCATGTTCGCCGTCAAGGGCCTCGGCATGATCAGTGCTGCCACCGCCACCGGCGTCGTTCTGGGTGGAGCCATTTCCGCCATCTCCTTCATCGCCGCCATCGCCATCTACTTCCTCGAACTCTTCGTCGCCTTCCTCCAGGCCTTCGTGTTCATGTTCCTCACCGCAGTCTTTATCTCACAGCTCAGCCACCACCATGAAGATCACGAGCATGATGGTGCACACGGTCACGAGCACGCACACGCCCACTAAGTGGGTGCGGCAGGCGGTTCACCCGCCCCGCGCGTGAATAACGGACCCCGCCCGTCAAGTGATGGGCACCTGAGTTTCCCTTCGTGACACAGTTCTTTCGGAAAGGTTTCATCATGAAGAAGTTTGCTGCTCTCGCCACTCTCGCTCTCGCCGCTGGCGTTGCCTCGGCTGCTGACCCCGTCTCCGGTGGCATCACCATCGGCCAGGGCCTAGCGGCCCTCGGCGCTGGCCTCGCCGTCGTCGGCGGCGGTCTCGGCATCGGCATGATCGGTAAGGGTGCGGTCGAGTCCATCGCCCGTCAGCCCGAAGCCAAGGGCCCCATCGGCACCAACATGATCCTCGCCGCCGCTCTCGTCGAAGGTGCGACCCTCTTCG
>CAYTYD010000299.1:0-4027 GCA_964441555.1 uncultured Phycisphaeraceae bacterium
GTCGCCGTGAAGTTCCTGGTGAGTTTCCTGACGCGGTATGGCTTGGCGTGGTTTGGCATCTATCGAATTGTGTTGGCGGTGGTGCTGGGGTATCTGTCTGTAAAGGGGATTGTGACGATCGGGAAGTGAGGCGAGTGCTTGAGGCGTGTAGAGCCGCATTCAGTGTGGATTGGACATGCGGGTGAACTGCGCACGCCGCGACTGCACGCTGAGCACGGCATTGTGGCACTGGTTGATCTGGCGGTGGATGAAGCACCATTCGTGCCGCCACGAGAAATGGTGCTGCACCGCATTCCGCTGCTGGATGGAGCAGGAAACGCGACATGGGTGCTGGAACACGCCATCCGCACGGTGAGCGGGTTGGTTCGATCAGGCACATCGACATTGGTGGCGTGCAGCGCGGGAATGAGTCGGAGCCCCAGCGTGGTCGCGGCATCGATTGCGCTCGCGACAGGCCGAGAGCCGCAGGCAGTCCTGGCTCAAATCGCGGCGGATGGACCGACGGATGTCTCGGGGTTGCTGTGGGAGAGGATTTGCTGCGCAGCGATGACAATGAGATGTTCAGGGCCTCTCACGGACCCATAAGCCGACGACTTGCGTTGTTGTGTGGGTAGATCTTCATCGTTTGCCCAGAGAATCAATCGGAGTAGCGATGTATGGTGCTTTATGAGTGGCGGGCGGAACTCAACAAATGGAAATGGGTGACTTGGCCTCGACCAATCGTCAAAGAGCTATCAGATAGATTTCGGGATGGAACTGCATATCAAGCTTGGCCGATACCCGAGCTCTTGCTGCTTGATCCTGAAAACCAAGTCGAACGCGGCTACGCGGACTGCCTTCAACACTATTCGACGGAAGTCAAGATCATCACCCATTCGGCGTGTAGTGCGCTCCGAGAAGTGTTAGGAGACGCGGTCAACATACTTGACATGAAGTGCGCGTTTGGTGCGTACTGCGCCATCAACGTGCTAGTTTGCGAGGATTGTCTCGATCAGGGCCGATCACAAATCAGATATCTCCCAAGCGGCTCAATCGGGGAAATACGCCACTATTGCTTCAACCCGATGCAGTACAACACCAACGTGTTTCGCATCAAGGGTCTCGGAGGCACGGTGTTCGTAACTGAGAAGTTTTTAGAAGCCGTCACATCCGCCAAGCTGACCGGATTCAGGTTTCTCAAAGTACCCAGTGCTTAGCGCCGCGCACTCCCGAGAACATCACAAACGGTGCTGACCACCGTTTTCGGAAGCCAATTCGAAAACCTGAACTCGAATTTTGTGCTGTATCCGTCAATCAAACTTGGTTTTGGGATTGGGCCTCTCCCCTACCGCGCCTTCCTCACATACTCCCGCCCCGCCCACCTCACCGGCACACCCGCCGCCAACTCTCTCGCGGCCGTGAAGAGCATCCAACTAGTCCAGCACGCGCCCAGAATTGAAACAAAAACCCACAGGGGCGAACTGCGCCCCAGCCGCGCGATCAGCGCCGAACCCACCACCTGCAACAGCATGGCGATCGCACCCAGTGCAATTCCGCACCCAGCCAGCACGAGCATCCAATCGGTCACGCCCATCCGCACCAATCCCACGCCCCCCACCACCGCCGCGATGCACCCCAAGGGCATCACACCCCCCATCCACAGCGCGGTCAGAGCATGGCGATACAGGCGCGACACCTTGCACTTGGCGGCCTCGATGAAAATCCTTCGCCAACCGCGCACAAACGCGGCATAATTTGGGTACATCGCGCACATCAGCATGTCACCGGCGACAAACACGCCGCTGGTTCCTCTCGCATCGGCCACCTTGCGGGCCAGAGCCAGATCCTCCAGCAATTCATCTTTCACCAATTCATGCCCGCCGATGCGTTGATACATCTCGCGTGTGAACAACATGAATTGGCCATTGGCAAAGGGGCGGCGCGCGGGTGAGCCACTGGCACGCAGAATCGGGAATTGACGCACCAATTCCAAAGACGCGGAGGGTTGAATGATCCTTTCAAACCACAGTTCGCTCGTCAGCGTCGAAAGCACACTGAGCAGCTCCAGCCGCTGCGCATCCATCAGCCCGACGCAGGCGCGCAGGCACATCGGGTGCATCGCCACATCCGCATCGGCAAAGCCGATCAGTTCCGGTACATCCTTCTCGCGCAACGCCTGCTGCGCTGCACGGTGCACCGCGTGCACTTTCCCTGCCCAATCCGCCGGGCACGAATCAATTTCCAGAATCCCGAATCGTGGATCATCACCGATCCGCGCTCGCGCCAGCCGCGCTGTCGCATCCGTGCACCGATCCAGCGCCAGCGTGATGCGCAGTGCGGGATACTCCTGCAGTTTCAGTGAATCCAGCAGTGCCTCAATCACCCGTTCTTCATTGTGCGCTGGCACGATCAGATGCAATCGGGGCAGCCGGGCCGGCTCATGCTCCAATCCCGCATCAAGCATGGGCACGCGGCGCATCGTGCTGGCCATCCGCTGCAGCATGACGAACCACTGCACAATTCCGGCAATCGCCGCAAGCGTGCCGACACCCAAAAGAATCCACAACAAAACAGTCACAGTGAACTACAGGCCCTTCATCTTGCCCATGCGGCGGGCCTTTTCATAGCGTTCCAGGCACTCGTTGACGACGCGGTGCGCCTCTTCGGCAGAGACGATCTCATCCACCTCAACGTCCTTGGCCTCCAGCATCTTGTAGTCTTCAAAGAATCGCCGCAGCATCTTGAAGATATGGCTGGGGAAGTCTTCCACCTTGTGCCGCTCGCCATAGATCGGGTCTTGCACCAATACTGCGATGATCTTGTGATCCGGCTGTCCCTGATCCATCATCGTCATCATGCCGACAGCGCGGGCCTCGCAGATGGTCATGGGAGGAATCTCTTCCGTGCAGTACACCAGCACGTCGAGGGGGTCATCATCCTCCGCTAATGTCTGCGGAATGAACCCATAGTTCGCCGGGTAATACACCGCCGACGACAGCACGCGGTCCAGCTTCAAGAGCCCCGAACCCTTGTCCAATTCGTACTTGTTGCTCGATCCCTTGGGAATCTCAATCACCGCGCGAAAATGCGAGGGCAGGGGCAACTCTTCCGCACCAGGGGTCACATCGTGCCAGGCATGAATCATGGCGGACGGTAGGGGTGGCAATTCAAGAAAAACCCAGCCACCGGTGCGTCGGAAACAACCAATTCGTCCAAACGCACTCCTACCCTGCGGTCCATGCTCACCCTTGACTACGCCAATTGCCTTTCCACCCGCGTCGGCTCGCACGGCCTCGATCCCGCTGTTATCGCCAAGGGCTCTGAAGGTGAAGCCGCCATCGCCGCGGCAACCGCCCGCCTCACCCGCACCAAGGGCACCGGTTGGGAACGCTGGCGCACCCTCCCCCTCGACCCCGCTCGCACCGAATACACCACCGCTGTCAAGGGCGTGGTCGCCAGCGTCGCAGGAAAGTTCGACACCTGCGTCGTCCTGGGCATCGGTGGCTCAGCCCTCGGCAACATCGCTATCCAAAGCGCACTCAACCCCAGCACCTACAACCTCATCAATGGCAAAGACGCCTCCAATCCACGCCTCCTCACTGGCAGCGACCTCGGCCAATCGTGGACCGGAACCAAGCACCTCCCTCGCCTCTTCGTCGTCGATAATGTCGACCCCACGCTCTTTGCTTCGGTGATGGATTTCTGCGCACGCCAACCCGGCGGCCTGAAGCGCACCCTCTTCAACGTCATCAGCAAGAGCGGCGAGACTGCCGAAACCGCCGCGCAGTTCATGGTCATTCGCGATGCCCTCAAGCACGCACTCGGCCCCTCCTACGCCTCCAACATCGTCGCCATCACCGACCCCGCCAAGGGCACCATGCGGAAAATCTGCGATGCCGAAAAATTCGTCACCCTTCCCGTTCCCGATGGTGTGGGTGGCCGCTTCAGTGCCCTCTCTCCCGTCGGCCTCTTTTCCGCTGCGCTCTGCGGCATCGACATCGACGCCCTCCTCAAAGGCGCTGCTGACATGAACACCGTGTGCGAGCGC
>CAYTYD010000300.1:0-4023 GCA_964441555.1 uncultured Phycisphaeraceae bacterium
CCCGCGTTGAAGGCAAAATACCCGACCAGGATGCCGATGCCGAGCTGGCACGCCAGTTTCTCCCATGAATACAGCCCCTGCCGCCCCGTTCCACGCGTTGCCGCAGTCAATTTCAACCAATCGTCAATGCCACCCAGAATCGCCATCCACACGCACACCACCACACCGAAAATGATGTAGCGATTCGTCAGATCACCCAGCAGGAAGACGCTTCCCAGGATCGCGCCCGCGATCAGGATGCCTCCCATCGTCGGTACATTCTTCTTGGCCCCGGCGTGCTCAGCGAGCGCTGCGACATCTGTCGCGCCCGTATCCCCAATCTTCTTGGCCCTCAGCCAGCGAATCGTCCGCTTCCCCATCACCACCACGATCAGGAACGACACGCACGCCGCCGCCAACATGCGAAACTGCAGCTGATCCAGCACGCCGAAAAAGCGATACAGCCCGTGCGAAGCCAGCCAATCGCCCAATTGATGAAGTAACCACAGCAGCATCGAAGTTCCACGCGTCCTACGTCAGAAGGTTTCCGTCACATCACCATATCCAGAAGTCACCATTCATGCCGCGTCTTTGGGACGCTCGGCACACACCGCCGCTTCGGGTTTGGCCTCCAACACGCTTGTGCATCCCCCGCTCCCCTCCAGCTCTTTCAGCACGCGCTCCAGCCCCATGCGCCGCGATCCCTTCAACAGCACCAGATCTCCCCCGCGCAGCACACCCGCGATCTGCCGCGCCCCATCCCCATCCGCGCTCAACACCCGCATCACCTGCACCCGCGGCATGCCCTGGGCAATCACTCGCGCGGCGTGCTCCATCATCGCTCCCACACACACCACCACATCCGGATTGGCCCGCTCCGTCGCCTTCCCCACCTCGGCATGCAACGCCGGCGACTCAATCCCCAGTTCCAGCATCTCACCGATCACCAACACACGCCGCCCAGCACTCCCCGGCGACATCGCACCAATCGCCTCAAAGGCCTTCACCATCGATTCCGGATTCGCGTTGTACGCATCATTCACCACCGTGATCGTGCCGCCAGCACGCTCCACAATGTGCGGCTGCATGCGCATCTCCGGCCCCTTGGCCGTCGCCAGCGCACCGACAATCTGCTCCTCACTCAATCCCAATCGCCGTCCCACGGCCAGCGCTGCCGTCGCATTCCACGCGTTGTGCTCCCCCAGCAAACCAATCGCGCACTTCAATCGCCCATTCACCATCCAGCGCACGCCGCTGCCATCGGCGCGCACATCGCTGATGCGCAGATCCGCATCGCCCGCGCTGCCAAAACGCACCACACCATGATTCTCAGCGCTGCGCTTGGATAGCTCGCGTTGCGTTGCCTTCATCAGCTCCGGCGCATCGCCATTGAGAATCGCAAGGCCACCCTTGCTCAAGGTGCGCAGCAGCGTCGCCTCCTCCTGCGCCACACCCGCCAAGTCCTTCAATCCCTCCAAGTGTTCGCGGCCGATCGAGGTGATCACCGCGATATCCGGGCACACCACTTCCGTCAGCGTCAGAATCTCTCCCGGCGCATTGGTCCCTACTTCGCACAAGAGAAATTGATCCGTGCGCTTGGCATTCAGAATCGTCAGCGGCACGCCAATCGCGTTGTTGAAACTCTTGATGCTCGCCGTGCCCCGCAGCCCCGTCCGCAGCACCTGCTCAATCAGCCGCGTCGTCGTGGTCTTGCCGTTGCTCCCCCCCACCGCGATCACCTTGGTCATATCCAGGGTTTTGCGATACGCCGCTGCCAGCTTCAAAAGCGCTGCGCCCACATCACTCACCCTCAGGATCGCGCGCGTGCTCTTCACACTCTGCACAAACGACGCATCCAACGATTCCGGCCGATCCACAATCGCCACGCCGGCGCCACGCTCCAGCGCGCTGCGCACAAAGGTGTGTCCATCCACGCGCTCTCCACGCAGCGCGAAAAACACCTGCCCGGTGTTCAAAGTGCGCGAGTCAATGCTCGCACCACCCAATGACACATCCTCACTCGGCCGCGCCAACCACGTGCCGCCCACCACGCTCTTGATCGATTCCAATGTCCAGAAATTCGCCATGACCTCTTCCGCCTTCCTTGACGATGCCGCCTGCTACTTCCGTGTTTTCAGCGCCTCGCGTGCGTGCTCTGTGTCGCTGAAATGCACTTTGCGATATCCACCCTTGCCATCCGCAAAGATCTGCTGCTCTTCATGTCCCTTCCCCGCGATGATCACCACATCACCAGCCCGCGCTTTCCCCACCGCCTGCTGAATCGCCGCCGCGCGATCCACCTGCACCTGCACCACACTCCTCCGCGCAGCGCTCACGCCCGTCAACACTTCATCGATGATCGCCTCTGGCTTCTCACTGCGCGGGTTGTCACTCGTCAGCACCACCACATCCGCCAGCTCACTCGCCGCTTTCCCCATTCGCGGCCGCTTGGTGCGATCGCGATCTCCGCCGCATCCAAAGACGCACACCAATCTTCCCGCATCTTGCCCGTTCAATGCATCATGCTGCATCGCCTGCCGCAGCGCGGTCAGCACGCTTACCAGGCCGTCATCGGTGTGCGCGTAATCCACAAACACCGTCACATCATCCGCATCATCGCTCACACACTGCAACCGTCCCGGCGGCACGCTCGCCGTCGTCAGCGCACGCTCCATCCGCTCAGCGCTTAAACCCATCTCGTGCGCGATGCACGTCGCCTGCAACACATTCATCAGGTTGTATCGCCCCGTCAGTGGCACGCGCGACACCATCGTCCCCCACGGCCCGCGCAGTTCCATCAAAGTGTGACGCAGCCCGTGCTCCAGGGCAAACACCGTCGCGGCTCCTTCTCGCCCATCGCTCTCGCGTTCGTCGCTCACGCTGCAGCGCAGCACCCGCGCTGCACAATCGCGCAGCATCCGCGTGCTCCACTCCGTCTCCACATTCACCACCGCCAGCGAATCCGGCTTCATGCGTTCAAACAACTTCGCCTTTGCCGACGCATACCGCTCCATCGTCTTGTGATAGTCCAAGTGGTCGCCTGTCAGATTCGTGAAGACTCCCACCGCGAAATCCAGCGCACCCACTCGCTCCAGATCAAGCGCGTGGCTGCTCTTCTCCATCACGCAGCTACTGCACCCCGTCTCCACCATCGTCGCCAAGCTGCGGCTCATCTCCACCGCCGGCAACGTCGTCATTCCCGCCGGTGCCACCTCGCGCCCATCATCCACCGCCACCGTCCCCACCAGTCCCGTGCGCACTCCTGCCTGATTCAACATTTGCCAGGCGATCCACGCCGTCGTCGTCTTGCCATTCGTGCCCGTCACCCCCGCCAGCGCCAGCTTGCGCCCCGGCGAGCCGTAAAACCGCTCCGCCACCTGCGCTGCCACGCGGTTCATGTTCGTCGTCACCACCACCGGTCCCGGCCCGCGTGTCGCGTCGGTCGTCGCTGCGCCCTGATCAGTCTCATGCTCCGCCAAAACCACCGCCGCACCCTGCTTCAGCGCATCACTGATGAACTTCCGTCCATCCACTTTCGTCCCACTCCGTGCCAGAAACAGCGACCCCGGCTGCACCGTGCGGCTGTCTTCCGTCACATCACAAATTCGCCGCGACATCAACTGCTGATCCGCGCCCCCCGGCACGGTCACATCCAGCCCAGCGATCAGCTCCGCGAGCGTCATACGTCCCTCTTCCGCTACATCAACCAAGCACCAGAAATCCAACGCCCATCCTATCGGCCGCGCCGCGCGCACAGCCGCACTTTCACGGTAAAACCAGCATCGCGTCCCCGTACGAGTAAAACCGAAACCCTTCCGCCAACGCCCGCGCATACGCACCCTTCAATCGCTTCAATCCGCCTCCCGCCTCGCCATCCAGTCGCGACGCCACCATCGCCATCAAGGTACTTCGTGGCAGGTGAAAGTTCGTCACCATCCCATCCACCCATCTCCACCCATACCCCGGAGTAATCAAAATCCGCGTCGAAATCGATTCCGGCACACCTCCCCCACCGCCTCCCATCTCCGTCGCATAACTCTCCAA
>CAYTYD010000301.1:0-3977 GCA_964441555.1 uncultured Phycisphaeraceae bacterium
GATGGCAAAGGCGGCACTGAGGCCGAAGCCAAACTCATCACCCGCATCGATCTGTCGAACGCGACCGATGTCTCTTCAATTGCCTCTCTCCCCCGCAGTGGGTTGCCCGATGGCTTTCGTGCCGCTCAGAAATCCATTCTCATCGATCTCCTCTCCCCAGCACTTGCCAGACGCTCCGCCACCCTCAAGCACGACCAGATACCTGAGAAATTCGAAGGTCTCACGCTCGGTCCCACATTCAACAACGTCCACACCCTCCTCATCAGTGTGGATAACGATTTCAAGCCCGATCAACCTTCGCTCATCTACGTCCTCGGTATCCCTGATTTGAAGTGACCGGCTGGGCACCAAAAAGAACAACGCCGCCGAAAGCATCCATGCTGCGGCGGCGGTGCCATGGGGTTTTCAGTTCAGGCCTGAATTAGGCGGCCTTGCGGAACCAGGTGCGGTTCGTCGTCTTGGTCGTGTTGGCAAACGGCTTGAAGGTCTTGTTCCAGGTCGCCGAGGTCGTCTTGGCGGTGGTCTTCTTGGCCTTCACAGTCTTCTTGGTGTTCTTCTTGCTCGCAGTCTTCTTGGCCGTGATCTTCTTGGTGGCCTTCTTCCAGGTCGAGTTCTTCTTGGTGCCGGTCGTGCTCCAGGTGCCGCCGGTCCAATTACTCTTCTTGTTCCACGCCTTGGTCGCGGTCTTGCGAGCGGTCGTCTTGCGGGCCGTCGTGCGTTTGGTCGTCTTGCGACCACGGAAAGTCTTGGAGGTGCGGCTGTTCTTGCGAGTGTTGTTGCGAGCCATCGATCGTTCCTTATCTCGTGTGTGTGTTCCTGCGGGATTCACATCCCGCGTGACCGACCCGAGCCCACAAGGGGTCGATAACTCGGCCATGAAAGTCCCATCGACGGTTACAGAGAGGGACTTGAGCTGTGATCAAAACAATTTGCCTATGCCAGCCCTCAGTGAAACACTCGATGCGCCTCAAAGACAACAGCGCACTTCTTGCCAACGATTGTCGTGGTGTGCGGCGTGCTTTGTGCCGATCTCATCCCCACGTTCATGGCAGACAAGATCGAAACAACTTCCCAGTGGTCCCCCCTCTCCTGGCAGTCGCGCCCCGAAGCCCAGAAGGTGGAGTATCCCGACGCCGCCGCTACCAGCTCGGCCGTCGCCTCCCTTCGCGCCCTCCCTCCCCTCGTCACCAGTTGGGAAATCGAACGCCTCAAGTCTCAACTCGCCGATGCCCAAGATGGCAAGCGCTTCCTACTTCACGGTGGTGACTGCGCTGAACGCATCGAAGAGTGCACACCCGAGTCCCTTTCTGCCAAGCTGAAAATCCTGCTGCAGATGTCGCTGGTCCTCATCCAAGGTGGCAAGCGCCCCGTCATCCGCGTCGGTCGCTTCGCCGGTCAATACGCCAAGCCCCGCTCCAGCCCCGTCGAAACCCGCGAAGTTGGCGGCACATCTCTTTCTCTCCCCAGTTACTTCGGTGATCTCTACAACCGCCCCGAGTTCACCTCTGCCGCTCGCTCTCCAGACCCCATGCTCATGCTCCGTGGCTACGAACGTGCCGCCGCCACCCTCAACTTCATCCGCTCTCTCTCCGCCGGCGGTTTTGCCGACTTGCACCACCCCGAATACTGGAATCTCGCTTTCTTCAAGCACGCCTCCCTCACCCCCCAGCGTCGCGCCCAATATGAACAGATGGTCCGGGACATCGCCGCCGCCATGGAGTTCATGGAAGCAGTGGGGGAGC
The DNA here is from genome assembly GCA_964441555.1 of uncultured Phycisphaeraceae bacterium. GTDB lineage: Bacteria > Planctomycetota > Phycisphaerae > Phycisphaerales > UBA1924 > F1-120-MAGs238. Next base: position 1,743 of record CAYTYD010000301.1, read on the forward strand.
AGCAGATCTCCGATTTCTCCCGGGTTGAGTTCTACACCAGCCACGAAGGACTGAACCTTCTTTACGAATCGGCGCAGACGCGCACGGTTCCCCGCCGCGATGGCTACTACAACCTGACAACTCACTTGCCATGGATCGGCGAACGCACCCGCCAACTCACCGGCGCTCACATCGAGTATTTCCGAGGCATCTCCAATCCTGTCGGAGTCAAGATTGGCCCTAAGTGCACTCCTGATGAAATTGTCTCCCTCGCCGACACGCTGAACCCCAAAAAGGAAAAGGGCAAGCTCGTCCTCATCCTCCGCCTCGGTGCAGGCAAAGCCGGAACGGTTTTGCCCCCACTCGTCAGCGCCATCCAAAAATCTGCCCACCCCGTTCTTTGGGTCAGCGATCCCATGCACGGCAATGGCATCACCGCGTCCAGCGGCATCAAGACCCGCTCTTTCGACACCATCGCTCAGGAACTCGAAGAGGTCGCTTCGACCCTCACGGCTTCTGGCGCTCGACTCGGCGGCGTCCACTTCGAACTCACCGGCGACGACGTCACCGAATGCGTCGGCGGAGCCAGTGGCGTCACCGAAGCCCACCTCTCCACCAACTACGCCAGCGTCTGCGACCCCCGCCTCAACTACGCCCAGGCCCTGGAAATTGCCTTCATGCTCTCCAGCCGCCTCGCGGCAGAAGCCCCCAAGCGAGGCTAAAACGTCCTATAACCAATAAATGAGACGAAATCGAACCAAAACCGAAATCAATACGAACTAGTACCTAATCTATATTCGTACATCACCTGCCTGCCGAGCGCACCTCTGCATGCAGTGAACAATCTTCAGCCGATCTTCTGTGCTCGGCCCTTCGTGTCTCTCGCATCAACGGAGTAGAAAGATCATGTCACCCAAGTCTTTGCGTCGCTGTGCTCTCTCAGCCCTCACCCTCTTGCTCGCCGCCGGAACGGTCGCCCACGCCCAGGAAGTGGATAAGGGCCTGGCTCCCATCGGTGGCCTCCTTGCTCCGAATTCGCCCGAAATCTCCTTCGACATCAAAGACGTCGATTTCGGCTCCATCATGAACACCGAAGTGCAGCACCAGGTCTTCAAGTTCAAAAACACCGGTGGCGGCCCACTCAAGATCCTCAACGTCACTGCTTCCTGCGGCTGCACGCTTCCCAAGCTCGATGGCGAAAAGCGCGACTACATGCCCGGCGACACCGGCACCATCACCGTTGATTTCAACCCCAAGTCCAAGATGGGCGCGGCTCACAGCAGCGTGACCGTCACGACCAACGATCCCGCCCGCCCCTCAATCACCCTGAATATTTCCGCAGTCGTGAAGAAGCTTGTCTTCACCGAGCCCGCTCTCGCCCAGATCGGCCAGGTCGCCAAGGGTGAAGAAAAGTCCTTTGAGGTCAAGGTGCTCGGTCGCGGCAAGGATTTCAAATGCACCTTTGCCAGCATCTCTCCCGATGCCTCCGCCTTCGAGGCCGCCATCGTCGGTGATCCTGCTGAAATCGACTATCAGGGTGAGAAGCTCATCGCCCAGACCGTGAAAGTGTCGCTCAAGAAGGGCACCAAGGTTGGCTACTACAACCACGTGGTCAACGTCCGCACCAATGATGAACGCGAACCTGTGGCCTCCTTCAGCGTCTTCGCCAACGTCATGGGCGATCTCGAGGCCAATCCCGCAGCCGTCTCCCTCGGCATGCTCGAGGCAGGCAAGCCCTACTCTGGCGAGTTCAAGATCTACACCAAGAGCCGCGTCCCCTTCAAACTCACCGGCATCGACAAGCTCTTCCCCGATGTCAAGGGTGATTTCAAGGCCACTTTTGATCCCGCCACTGCTCCATCGCTCCCCTCTTACGGCCCCGATGGCAAGCCCATCGCGCGCGTCGAAGCCAAGCCCGGCGACGGTCCCAATTGCTACCTCGTGAAGTTCACCGGCACCGCGCCTGACACCGAGGGCCCCTTCACAGGTCAGGTCAAGATCATCTCCGATGTCCAACTCGAAGATGCCATGAGCGTCTCCTTCCATGCCAACGTCCGCCGCCAGGTCATTCGCCCGGCAACTCCCAAGCCGGCCGTCGCGCCTGCGGCTGCTCCTGCTCCAACCTCTGTCCCCGCGCCCGCCGAAGCGCCGGCCCCCGCAGCCGCGCCCGCGGCTGTCCCCGCCCCCGATGAGGAGTAAGTCCTCGTTCAGCAAGCACGCAACCCCGCGCCCCCGTGTGGGGTTGCGCTGGTCGCC
>CAYTYD010000302.1:0-3964 GCA_964441555.1 uncultured Phycisphaeraceae bacterium
GCAGATGGTGGCACCGGTGTCGGCGATTGTGGCGCTGCGGGATGTGATGATCCAGATGCAGCAGCAGATCGCAACGGAGCATCCGCGACTGGTGACTGAGGGGCGCGATCAGGGGACGGAAGTGTTTCCTTATGCCGCGGTGAAGTTTTTCCTGACGGCTTCGTCTGAGGTGAGGGCACTGCGGCGGGCAGCGCAGATCAAGAAGCGGACGGGTGTGACGCCAAACCTTGAGGAACTGCGGAAAGAGATTGAAGCGCGGGATGAGATTGATCGGAACAAGCCGCGAGGAGCGTTGAAACCAGCGGTGGATTCACTGATCGTGGATACGTCGCGGATGGATGAGGATGCGGTGGTGGCGGAGTTGCAGAAGCAGGCGACGGCAGCGGTGGCGGCAAAGCTTGATGGCCGGAAGCAGACGGCGTGAGCGCTGGCGTGCATGACAAGGTGAATGAGGCGCGCGAGGCGGCACAGCAGCATGCCGGGCCGGGGGCGATCAATCGGTTTTTCCGTGGGGCGTTGTATTGGGTGGTGAAGAATGCCGCACGGGTGGTGATGTATGCGGTCTATCGCTGCCGCGTGTTTGGGGTGGAGAATGTGCCAGAGACGGGCGGGATGCTGATCGCGGCAAACCACCAGAGTTACATTGATCCGCCTGGGATCGGGTGTCTGCCGAGGCGCAGGTTGTCCTACATCGCGCAGTCTGGGTTGTTCAAGTTCAAGCCGGTTGGGTGGGTGATCGAGGCCCTGGGATCGGTGGCGATTCGGCAGGATGCGGGTGATGCGGGGGCGATCAAGGAAGTCATACGAAGACTGGAGATGGGCGATGCAGTGCTGATCTTTCCGGAAGGATCGCGGTGCGAGACGGGGGAAATGGAAGAATTCAAGCGTGGGGTGGCGCTCTTGGTGAAGCGTGCCAAAGTGCCGGTGGTGCCGGTGGCGATCGAGGGAGCATTTCGAGCGTGGCCAAGGCAGCGCGTGTTGCCACGATTGTGGGGGCAGCGGGTGTGGGTGAGCTTTGGCAAACCGATCGCGTATGAGGAACTCATGCGGGATGGCGCGGATGGGGCGCTGGTGCGGCTGAAGAAAGAGATCGGGGAGTTACAGCAGGCACTGCGAGCGCAGATGCCAAAGTGAATGAGTAGGGCATCAAAGACAACGGACGCTCAAGAGAGCGTCCGCTGGTGTGATTCATCGAATTGAATTGAATTCAGGCGTTGTCGAGGAGTTCGACGGATTCGAACTTCTTGCCTTCGAGCATTTCCAGCGATGCGCCGCCGCCAGTGGAGACGTGGCTGAAGCGATCGGCCATTTTGAACTGCTCGACGGCGGCGGCGGAATCGCCACCTCCGACGATGGAGATCGCGCCGTTGCGCTGCGTGGCATCAGCGACGGCAGAGCAGATCGCCTTGGTGCCGGCGGCGAAGAGGGGCCACTCAAAGACGCCCATCGGACCGTTCCAGACGATGGTTTTTGCGGTGCGGAGGACGGTGGCGAACTGCATCTGGGTCTTGACGCCGATATCCAGGCCCATGTAGGAGCCGGGGATGTTGTCTTCGAAGGGCTTCACATCGGTGCCCATTTCGGTGAAGCTGGTGGAGCAGATGTGGTCGACGGGGAGGTAGAGCTTGCACTTGTGCTTGGCCGCGGCTTCGAGGATGCGCTTGGCATCGGGGATGCGGTCTTCCTCGACGCGGCTGGCACCGGTGAGGCGACCCAGAGCGCGGAGGAAGGTGTAGGCCATGGCTCCGCCGACGAAGACGGCCTCGGCCTTGGGAAGCAGGTGCTCGATGGCGGGGAGTTTGTCAGAGACTTTCGCGCCGCCGAGGATGACCATGAGGGGCTTGGCGGGGTTACTGATGGCATCGGAGAGGAACTTGATTTCCTTTTCCATCAGGAAGCCAGCGACCTTGGGGGCCTTGGCCATGCTCTTGGGAACACCGACCATGCTGGCGTGGGGGCGATGGGCGGTGCCGAAGGCGTCGTTGATGTAGACCTCAGCGCCATGGGCGAGCTTGGCGGCAAAGGCCGCATCGCCCTTTTCCTCGCCTTTATGAAATCGCACGTTTTCGAGAAGGAGGCAGTCGCCATTCTTCAGGGCCTTGACGGCGGAAGCGGATTTGTCGTCGATGCAATCGCTTGAAGGGAAAGCGACGGGCTTTCCCAGAAGTTCGGCGAGACGCTTGGCGCAGGGAGCGAGTGTGAACTCTTTCTCAAAGCCCGCGCCCTTGGGACGGCCCAGGTGGCTGGCGAGGACGGCCTTGCCACCACGATCCAGAACACTCTTGATGGTGGGAATGGCGGCCTTAATGCGACGATCGTCGGTGATCTTGCTGCCATCGAGGGGGACGTTGAAATCCACGCGGATGAAGCAGAGTTTGCCGGAGACATCCACGCTGGCGACATTTTTCTTGGCCATGATCCACCTCTGAAGGGACTGGACGGAATCGAGGGTGCCGATGCCGCTGCGCCCGCGTGTGTTGTGCACGCTGGAAAGAGCGGTTGGATTTGAGTTACGACTCGCTGATGAGACGCTGGGCGCGAGCGCGGAGTTCGGAAGAACCCTGCACATCGAGACGATCGGATAGGCGACGGAGCTGGGTGGCGACGGAGGCGTCGAGGAGCTGGTCGCCGATCTGGACCTTGATGCCGCCGATCATGCGGGCATCGGTGTAGGGGTGGAGGATGACCTCTTTGCCCAGGGTTGCGGAGAGTTGGGAGCGGACCTGATCGAGGAGGGCGGAATCTGCGGCTTCGGCGGTGTAGACATCGACCTCGACGCGGCCGAATTTTTCCTGGAGGAGTTGGTCGTAGGAGGCAGCGACGGCGGGGAGGGAGGCGAGGCGGCCCTTGCGATTGAGGACCAGAAGGAAGCGGAGCGTGAGATCGCTGATGCGACCTTTGAGGATGCGGGAAAGGGACTCGCCTCGGGCTTTGGTGGCGATGAGGCGGGAGGAGAGGAATTCGCCAAAGGTCTTGTCGCTGCGACCGAGTTCGAGAATCTGCTCGAGTTCGGAACCGATTTCTTCGCAAACGGCGCGGCCACCCTGCTGATCTGCAAGCTCGAGCAGGCTGCGGGCGTACATCATGGAAGCGGCGTTGGGTTGCGATTCAACCAATGGCATCGGAGATCCTCAGAAAGTTGAAAGGAGCAAGTTGAAAGAAGGAGAAGACGGTGTCGGTGAGCGACTTAGTTGCGGACGCTCTGGAGCTGTGAGAGGGACTCTTCGACGAGGCGGCGCTGATCGTTGGCGTTGATCTCGCGCTTCAAGATCTTGCCAGCGACCATGGAGGCGAGGTTGGCGGCTTCGGCGTAGATCTCGCCGACAGCGGCCTGCTTGGCCGCGTTGATGTCCTTCATGGCCTTTTCACGCAGCACGGTGAGCTCAGCATCGGCCTTGGCCTTGAGCTCGGCGGCGAGGGCGACCTGCTGGGCGCGGGTCTGATCGAGCATCTTCTGGGCCTCGGCGCGGGCCTCGGCAAGAGACTTGTTGTACTGCTCGAGGGCGTCCTTGGCCTGCTGGCGGGCGAACTCGGCTGACTCGATCTCGGTGCGAATCTTGTCTTCGCGGTCCTTGAGACCCTTGAGGATGGCAGGCCAGACCTTGAGGGAAAGGACGGCGAGGACCACCACGAAGACGATGATGCCGACGAGCATGGGGACGATGCCCTGCTGGACGGTGGGGACGACACCAGCCTTGTCAATGGCGTGGCTGTGGTCGCCTTCGGGGGCGGCAGCAGCGAGCGCGGTGAGGAGAGAAGCAGAAAGGGCAGTCACAGATTTGATCAACATCGGGAGCAACTCCGGAGATGGGGAAACGCAAACACGGAAGGCAAACCACGCCAATGTCGCTAGACAGTGGCGTGAATCGAATTACTTGATGAAGCCGACGAGGAGGCCGACGACGACGGCGAAGAGGGTCGCACCTTCGACGAGAGCGGCGGCGAGGATCATGTTGGTGCCGAT
>CAYTYD010000303.1:0-3959 GCA_964441555.1 uncultured Phycisphaeraceae bacterium
GAGGCCGCCCCACTCGCGGCAGATGGTGCGAAAGGCGAGATCGCAATAGCCGGCAATGGGTGCCAAGAGAAGGTTGGTTTCGAGGCCGATGGGCCCAAGCCATAGCCGCGCGGGAGGCGCTGGCCGGAGCGAAGAAGAGTGAAGATTGGCGGGGTTCTGGGTCATGGCGAGGGTCGCGAAGAAGGGTATCGAGGCGGCTCGACTGCTGTAAAAGGGGTCGAGCCGGGGCCGGCGGGTCAGAAAGTGGTGATTTCAGGCCTTGACGGAGGGGAGGGAGGTCCGGGAATAGCGGCATTTGGAGACGAATGGCCTAAAAATCAACATTCGCAACCCTTTATTCTGCATGGACTTACTGTGTGGAATGGGGGGATTGCAAGATATTTTCCACACTTTCCTTGCGTAACGGCGGTTATAGCGCACATTTAAGGTGTCTTGTCTCTCTCTCCTCCTATTGGATTCAGCCCCGCGCGGAACACGGGGCTGAATTCTTTTTTGGGCTGAAGTGGTTTTGAGCGGCCGGTTTGTCGACTGTGTGAGCGTTGGTTTGGTATTTTTTCGCTACGCTCCGCGGCATGATTCTGGATCCGGGTTTTGCAAACGCACCGACGTTGGTTCTGGCATCGAGCTTTCGCGTCGCTGACTGGGCGGTGATGGCGTTGTACTTTGCCGCGCTGGTGGCGAGTGGTGTGTACTTCTCACGCCGCAGCAAGAAAGCGGCGGCGGCAGGACACTCGCAGACGGATGAATATTTCACGGCGGCGCGGACGATGCCGATCTGGGCGGTGGCGATCTCGATCATCGCGACTTCGCTTTCAGCGGCGACATTCATCGGTGCGCCGCAGCAATCGTTCGCGGGTGACCTGACGTACCTGTCGACGAACATCGGCGGATTGATCGCTGTGACGATCGTGGCGTTTGTGTTCATTCCGGTTTTCTATCGAGCCAATGTGGTTTCGATCTATGAGTTGCTGGAGCATCGGTTTGGAAGATCGGCCAAACTCGCGGCCAGCGGCACGTTCATGTTGGGACGAGTGTTCGCATCCGGGGCGCGGATCTTCATCGCATCGATTCCGCTGGCGATCATGCTGTTTGGCGGCAGTGACGAGAAACAGCAACCAATCTATCAACTCATCATCGGCATCTGGCTGCTGTCGGCGTGCGCGGTGGGATACACGTTGGCGGGAGGAATCGCCAGCGTCATCTGGACCGAGGTGGTGCAGACGGCAATCCTGCTGGGGGCGGTGATCGCGGCAGTGGTGATTCTGCTCATGAAGATTCCTGCACCGATCGGGGAGATTTGGAGTGCGTTGAGCACGGCAGGGGCGAACGGGGCCTCGAAACTGCGCGTCATTGACGTGTCATGGGATATGGCCAAGCCGTTCTCGCTGCCAGCGGTGGTGATCGGTTTCACGCTGCTGAACCTGGCGAGTTATGGAACGGATCACGACCTGGTGCAGAGGATGCTGACGTGCAAGAACGCGGTGGCTGGCGGGCGGTCGGTGCTGCTGGCGATTGCATTGGGCATACCAATTGTGCTGCTGTTTCTGGTGATCGGGCTCCTGCTGTTTGTGTTCTACAGCATGCCGCAATTGATGGGCGATGCGAAACCGGGGTATGCGACGGATGACAGCCGAACTGTTTTTTTGAATTTCATTCTGAAGGAGATGCCGCCGGGACTTTCGGGGGTGATGCTGGCAGGGCTTTTCGCGGCGGGGTTGTCGAGCTTGAATTCGGCGTTGAATGCGATGGCGGCAACGGCGATCAAGGATTTTTACGTGCACGCGGCGCCTGGGAAGAGCGATCGGCACTATCTGATCGCGGGGCGAGTGGCGGTGGTCGGGTGGGGTGTGGTGCTGGCGGGGTTTGCGACGTTCTGCGTTTTCTGGCAACGGGCGGAAGGGCAGACGCTGATCGATCTGGCTCTGAGTGTGATGAACTTTGCCTATGCGGGATTGCTGGCGGTGTTTCTGACGGCGATCATGACCAAGCGGGGGACGGCGGCTTCGGCGATTGCAGCGCTGGCGGTGGGTTTCGTTGTGATCACGCTTTTGCAGAAGCCGGTGTGGGGGGTGTGGGCCAAGTGGATTCCGATGAAGTCGGGAACTTTGGCGGATGTGACGTTGTCGTATCCGTGGCATCTGCCGATCGCGGCGACGATCTGCATGGTGGTGTGCTGCGCGACGAAGCGGAGTGCATTACCACCCAAACCACATAGCGACGACAGAGTCTTTGTGGTGGCGGGGCCGAATTCGGCAACCTGAGTGCGCGTGGGGAGGTATGAAGCGATGATGAATCAGCCAGAGAAGCACGGCGTTGAGGGGCCAATTGATGCTCGAGGCAGGGAGCCCTCGACGCTTTTGTCGCGGTATCGGGCGGAAGCGGGTTCGCTGGCCTTGATGCTGGTGCTGCTGGGTGCGGCGACGTATTTCAAAGGATTAAAGTGGCCGCTGGTCGTGGGATTTGGCGTGTGCATCATCATGGGTCCGGCGTGGCCACCCAAGTGGTCGTGGCTGGGGACGCTGCTGGGGATGCTGGGGCTGGCCGCGCTCGCGTATTTCAAGTACTCGAATCAGCAGATCGCGGCGATTTTTGCGGTGATGGGAGTGATCTTTGCGGTGATGCGGTGGAGGGAAACGCGGCGTTAGTCTTGGGGTTGGGGTGAAGTTGGGGGAGGTTGCGCCTATCATCCTCCCTTATGCATTTTGACGCCCACCAACCCGTGATTGACGCCCTTGAGGCGCGGATTTTGACGATCCGCGACTCTCTTTAACTACGACAAGAAACTTGCCACGTTGAAAGACCTGGAAGGCCAGATGGCGGCGGAGGGGTTTTGGGATAAACCGGACGCCGCCAAGAAGCTGGTGGGTCAGGTGAAGGCGATCAAAGCGCAGGTGGATTCGCTTTCGGGCGTGATCAGCTTCTTTGAGGATGCCAAGCTTGCCTATGAGATGGGCAAGGAGACGAACGACAAGGGACTGCTGACCGAGGCGGACGAGGCGCTGTTCAAGTTGCAGCCCCGGATGGACAAGGTGGAGTTGCAGTCTCTCTTGAGCGGCGCGCACGACCCCAAGAATTGCTTCCTGACGATTTCGGCGGGGCAGGGTGGCACTGAGGCCAACGATTGGGCCGACATGCTGCTGCGCATGTACATCTTCTATTGCGAGAAGATGGGCTTTGAGATGGAAGAGGTGGAGCGCGGCTTTGGTTCGGAAGTGGGCATCGACTCGGTGACGCTGCACATCAAAGGGCCGTTTGCGTTTGGATACTTGAAGTGCGAGCGCGGCACGCACCGGCTGGCGCGGGTGTCGCCATTTAACGCGCAGGGGAAGCGGCAGACGAGTTTCGCCACGGTGGATATCACCCCCGAATTTGAAGAAGTGGACGTCACGATTCCAGAGACTGAAATCGAAGTGACGCCATTTGTGCGGGCCTCGGGCCCCGGCGGGCAGAACGTCAACAAGGTGGCGAGCGCGATCCGCATCGTGCACAAGCCGACGAACATCATGGTGGTGGCGAGCACGTATCGCGACCAGGGGCAGAACAAGCGTCAGGCGTTGCAGGTGCTCATGGCCAAGCTGCAGCAGCTTGCCGAAGAGAAGCGGGAAGCCGAGATCGCGGCGGCCACAGGCGGCGCGATGGAACGGGGCTGGGGAACGCAGATCCGTTCGTATGTGTTCTATGACAATCGGGTGAAGGATCACCGCACCGGACATGAATCGACCAATTACGAAGCGGTGCTGCGCGGCGAAATCGCCGACTTCATTGATGCCGAGTTGAAGCGGTTGCGCTCCGAGAAAGAGAAACGCTGAGCCATGTTTGTCGATCGCGCCAATCTGAAGTTGAAAGCCGGTGACGGGGGCAACGGCGCGGTGTCATTCCGCCGCGAAGCCCGGATCAACATGGGTGGACCCAACGGCGGCAACGGCGGCCGAGGCGGAGATGTGATTCTGCAGGTGGAA
>CAYTYD010000304.1:0-3937 GCA_964441555.1 uncultured Phycisphaeraceae bacterium
CGGTGTGTGGCGTCTGCTGATTGGCAAGGATCGTCTGGGATTCAAAGTTCCCACGCAGCACCTGGAGTGGGGCTTGGCGATCTGTGTCGGTCTGGCTGTGGCCGGGTTTTTCATCGCTCGATATGTCGCGGGCATGTCGCGACAGAAAGTGTGGGCGAACCTCCGCGGCGGTGCGGCGGTGGCCGGAGGCAGCGCGGTCACTGCGTTTGTGATCGGTGTGGGCCATCTCGTGGACCTGATGGGTCCGGATGTGGTGAGCCGCACATTGCAGGTGGTGGTGCCTGGGTTGATGATTCTGCTGGGCGGCGAGGTGGTGCTGAATTTCCTGTTGAATCTGTACCGGCCTCGGAAGGCGGGGGAAACGCCTCGTCCGGCGTTTGATTCTGGCATTATGAGTCTGGTGGCGGCGCCGGATTCGGTGATCAAGAGCATCGGCGACGCGGTCAGTTATCAGCTGGGGTATGACGTTAAAGGAAACTGGTTCTTCCAGTTGGTGAGTCGCCTGGTGGCTCCTCTGGTTGGTGTGGGATTGCTGGTGATCTGGCTGCTGTCGGCGTTTGCGGTGGTGGAGCCCCACCAGCGTGGCATCGTGACGCGGTTTGGCAAGTTGATGCGCGAAGTGGGGCCGGGGCTGCACATGAAGTGGCCTTGGCCGGTGGAGCGGGTGGAGGTGCCGGTGTATCTGCAGCGCGATGAGCGCGGGCGGATGAAGGAAGTGGCGCGCACCGCGACGGGCATTCGCGTGGTGCAGTTGGGATCGACACCATCATCCAAGCCGGGTCCGGTGCTGTGGACCAATGAGCACGGAGGCGGCGAAGTTTTTGAGATCGTGCAGCCATCGCGATTCGGCGAGACTGCGCAGGCGGGTGGCGAAGTCGCGCAGGTGGCGATGGAATGCACGCTGGCGTATTGCGTGGGAGATGTCTCCAAGTTTGAGCAGTTTGCGCCCGACGTTGAGCGCGAGGACATCATCCGCACGGTGGCGCAGCGCGAAGTGATGCGTCACATGGCGCATCTTTCCGTGGATGATGTTCTGGGGACAGATCGGGTGAAGCTGGCTGCGGAGATTCGCAGCAAGATCGAGGCGGCACTAGCGGCACTGAATCAGGACACAACCGGCAAATCTCTGGGGGCGGGTGTGCAGGTGGTGTCACTGACGATTGGCAAATTGCATCCCCACAAGGACGTGGCTCCATCTTACGAGAAGATCGTGATCGCGGAACAGAAGCGTCAGGAACGCCTGGAAGTGGCGAATGCCAGCAAGATCAAGGTGCTGGCGCAGGTTTCGGGAAGCATTGAGCGAGCCGAACAGATTCTGAGCGAAATTGAGAAGCTGCGGAAATTGGAAGATTCCAAGGCCCCGCGCGAGCAAGTGATTGAGCAGGAATTCAAGATTCAGAAGATGCTGGAAGATGGCACGGGTACGGCGGCGGCGAACATCGCGAATGCGGCGAGTGGGCGCTGGAGCAAGCACATGGGTGAGCGTGGCCTGGCATCGCGCTATGTGGGATTGAACGCGAGCTATGAGGCATCGCCAGCGATTTTCCGGGCTTCGCTGTATTTCGAGGCATGGCGAGATGCGATGGCGGGGAATCTGGTGTATCTGACGGACGATCGCGTGAAGGATCTCCGTATTGAGGCGGACCTGAAGGAAAAGGACAGCACGGTGAACGTCTTCCAGACCGAGGCACCCAAGTGAGGTGCTGAAGTTTGAAGACTGAGCGTGCGCGGGATTGGGATTTGGTTTGAACACGTGATTTAACGGGAGCAACTGAACGTGCAACGGACTCTCTGGATTGTGTTTAGCGTGGTGTTTGTGCTGGTGCTGGTGAGCTTCACCGTGACCTACCAGGTGCGTTTTACCGAGAAAGCCGTGCTGACGACGTTCGGCAAGGCGGATCCGGATTCCTCCAAAGGTGGCGCGGGGTTGCATTTCAAACTGCCGTACCCGATTCAGTCGGTGACGACGTATGACACGCGCCTGCGTTTCACACCAGCCAAGGGACAGAGCGTCAGCACCAAGGACAGCCGCCTGATCATCGTGGAGGCATATTGCACGTGGCGAGTGAGTGATCCGTTGAAGTTCTACGAGCGGTTCTCCAACGCAGGCGCTTCGTCGGATGAGCATTTCCGCAAGGCGAGCGAAGTGATCTCCAGCGCGCTTTCGGGCTCGATGACGGAAATCGGCAGTTTCAACATGGATGAACTCTTTGCCCGCGATCAGGGCGCATCGAAGCTGCCTCAATTGGAAGGGCGGATGATGCAGGCGATGGTCGGGGGAAGCAGCGGCGTTTCCCTGTCGGAGTACGGCATCGAAGCCCGGGACGTGGGAATCAACAAGATCATTCTGCCTGAGGCGACAAGCAAGGCCGTGAACGAACGCATGGCGGCGAACCGTGACCGCGTGGCTCAGGCGATTCAGAGCCAGGCCGAGGCGGAAGAGGTCGGCATCAAGGGCAAGGCGGATTCGATGAGCAAGACGATCCTGGCGTTTGCCGAGCGTCGGGCTCAGGAAATCCGCAACAAGGGCGATCTGGAGGCGGCGCAATTCATCCGCCAGATGAACGTCAATCCGGAGTTGGCGGTGTTCCTGAAGAACATCGACCTGCTGCGGGATTCGCTCGCCAAAAAGGCAACGCTGGTGATTCCCTTCTCGGCGCCGGGCATGGGTGTCTTCAGCCCCAACGCGATGGACAACGTTCGCCCCGGGCAGATTCCTGGTTCGAATATGGAAGGCGTCACGGGTAAGCCCCGCAGCGATGCGGGCAGTGGTACTCCGGTGGCCAGTGGCAGCGCGGCTGGGGAGGGACGCTGAACATGAGTGACAGCACTCAACCCAATCTTCACTTGAGTCCGGATGGGCCGGACCTTCTTGGTGGAGGCACTGGACCTGGGCCGGCTGGTGCACGCGGCGGCAAGAGCGTGGCACTGACCAGCGCAGGCGTGCAGGCGCGCGAAGAAGGGCCATCGCTTGACGCGGCGAATCAATCACTCGCAGATGCGCTGAAACTGATCTTCAGCATCCTAAACATCGCGCTGGTGGTGATTGCCGTGTTTTATCTTCTCAGTGGTTTCCAGCAGATCAAGGAAGGCGAGTCGGGCGTACGTCTGGTTTTCGGCAAGGTGGATGCGCAGGACCTGGAGCCGGGGTTCCGGTTCTCGTTCCCGTATCCGATCGGCCAATTGCAGAAGGTCTCGACGGGCAATCAGAGCGTGGAACTGAGCAAAGAATTCTGGCCGTATGTGGCGGATTCGGATCTGAATAAGACGGTGGACCAGCTGCCGCGAAATCCGCAGTTGAATCCTGAACGGGATGGATCACTGATCACTGCGGACCTGAACCTGGCGCATACTCAATGGAAAGTGGAGTATGTGCGGCGGAACAGCGCCAAGTACGCCCAGAACGTGCTGCCGGGTGAGAATGAACTGAACATCGTGCGTGCGGCGGTGTCGCGCGGCGTGGTGCACGCGATGGCGGCGATTGATCTTGATAGTTTTCTGGCGCAGCCAGATGCGGACACGGGCAGTGTGGCTTCGCAGGCCCGACAAGTGGCGCAGCGCACCCTGGACTCGATCGAATCGGGTATCACGATTGAGCGTATGACCCTGCGCGAAAAGATTGCGCCGCTGGCTGTGCGTTCGAAGTTTCAGGATGTGCTGTCGGCCGAGCAGAACTCGGCCAAGATGCGGATTCTGGCCGAGCAGTATGCGCAAAACAAGTTAAACACCACGGCGGGCACGGCGGCGGTTCTCTTGAAGGCGGAGATCGATGCCTATGAAAAGGCCATCGAAACCAACGACAGCAAGGGCGCGGAAGAGCGTCTGGCACGGATTGACTTGATCCTGGAAGGCAAGGAAATCGAAGTCAACGGCACCAAGGTCACACCGGTGGTGTCTGGTGAGGTGGCCAGATTGCTGGCGGATGCCGATCAGTATC
>CAYTYD010000305.1:0-3927 GCA_964441555.1 uncultured Phycisphaeraceae bacterium
GCGCCGGCGTCGTTCTTAACAATCGCCGAAGGCGATTGAGAGGTGTCGAGGTGTCGAGGTGTCGAGGGGGTAAGGCAGGAAGAGCTGATTTCATATGCCGCGAGGGTCGCGGCACAATATTGAGGAAGTGGCGAGAGACTGGCCGAGTAGAGGTGGTGTGATGCTTACCAGTGGTGCGGCTTCGCCGACTGCCAGCGATACTTCATGGCACCGCGACGTGGTGAGACGTGAAAGATGCGGATCAGTTGAGTCGTGATGCGAACGCACTGCCGCATTCGGGGCAGGGTGATTCCGCACCAAGACCAGCGCGGGAATACCTGCAACGCAGACAGCGTGTGTTTTGGATGACGCGGCGGTGAAGCAGGTGCGATTTCCAAGACCGCCACGTGAGACATGCGAGCAAAGAAAGCGGAATCCAGAAGGGGATCGCGATGATGTAGTAAGGGCTGAGAGCGGGCAGGGATACGCCGGTGGGTGTCAGACCTTGAGGAACCTCATGCTTGTGAATCCGGGGCAGGAGAAACATCGACCACGTGGATGACGCGGAGGGGGGAGAGGAGCGAGAGGACCAGATGTGAACGTGCCATTCGTATCTAGCAGGGCCGCTGATATCACCCATGCTGGATTCGGCGGCAGGATCGGGGCCGAGCTTCCACTCTGCCGCGCCGCGCTCGACGCGCAAGCACTCGTGGACGAAAAGAAATGGAGAAGAGAATCGAAGAAGTGTGAAAGAGTACCAGCAACTGACGAGAAAAATGCCGAGAAGAAGAACGAATGCCAACGTGATGGGCCAGCGGAGGGCGGGATTGCGGCAGGTGGGGAAGCGCACGCGTAGCGATGATACTTAAGCGACAAGGGAGGGGTTGCGGCTGTAAGGAAGATGCATCGCGATTATTGATCCTCGGTCCAACGGAAGTTCTCTTGTGATGATGCATAACTTAGGGGATACAGGGTGGAGTGAAACAGTTCGTTTGTACCAAACCGCAGAGAAAAGTGGGTTTGGACTTTCCCTGAGCGATCGCGCCACACATACGTTCGGTATTCCCACCGACATGTTCCGGCGGTGGGAGGAATGCGCCGGAGATCGAAGTGGGCAGTCAGTTCCTGAAGGTCTGCCGGCCAACGACCGTACTGAGACTTGAAGAGGCGGATGTGATCGATGATGAGATCGCCGCGGCGCTGGCTTTCTTTTGTGCATGATCCAGACCAGCATTGGCGGGGTCTTGATCTATTGCGTTCATACTGAAGCCAGATGCCGCAGCCGACGATGGGCGTGCACACGAGGAATGTGCCGAGGGCGATGATGATGAGGCGAGTGACTTTGCCCATGAGACAATTCGCGGCAAGGAGATGACCGGGAAGTACGTGGGAAGGTTCAGGTAAGTTCGAGGGAAGATTTGCCGCATTCGGGGCAGGGAGCATCGGGAGAGATGCCGACACGCGAATAATTGCAATGCGGACAACAGATGCGTTTCATGCGGCGAGTTGCGAGGGCTTTGCGCATTTCCCGGGGAGCAAAGGGAAGGGTGATCGCGGCGGGAATCCAGAGAGGAATGACGATCTCTTCCGCATAACCCTCAGACCAAAATGAACCATTTTCGGCTGTAGCGGTTCCTGTGGTTGGGCCGGACTTCCATGCAGGCAGCCAACGGCGTTGAGACAACCTGATCCACTCATGAATATCGGGAGTCACGGAACGGCATTCCCATGTTCCATCCGACTGAACATCGGTGGATGCGGTGGGCCCCCAAACATCCAAATCGTATCGGCATGTGATCGTGCCGCGTGTGAACATGATGCTGCGAGAATCAGTCATTACCTTTGCGCTTCGGTATGTGTGGATGTACACGGGAATCAGATCCCCGAACAAGAACAGCAGGAGAGCGCACGAGCAGGTGATTATCAACCACCAACGCGAGAACAAGCGGAGATGACGCCATGAACCAGGCACGAGACGAATCGTATGACGGTATGCGTGGACATCGAAAGGGAACACACTTCTGCGATGCGCTGAATTGTGCTGATTGAACTTGGGTTTTACTTCTTTTTCGGCAGCACGACGCGCTCGCGACTGAAGCGTCCCAATTCAAAGGCCTTGATGAACACATGGACACACGCGCAGAATGACACCGCGCACACGATTGCAATCAACGCCCCGACGATTGCTTTCACAGCTGTGGGAGAGCCATCCAAAGGACCCCACAAACTGAAACCCTGTCCTGCAGGGGGGGTGACGACCGAAGGAGGTGCGGCGGGCCCATCGAGATTTGGTGGGTATGCGGCTTGGGAAGCGGGATGCCGCGCTGCCATGATGCGATTGATGACGGAATAGATGGCTAAGAGGATCATTGGCGAAGCAATGACGACACCTTTCCAGAAGAGAGGCCATGAGCGGGGATGACGACCCAGGACCGCCGCAGCGCCGATGGCGACCAAAACCAGACCGATCGCCACTCTCGCGAGCACGATCGTCTTCAGGCCGAGGCCGAGCAGATCGTTCTGAGCGGATAGGGCCCCCAGAAAGCTGGCGACGCACACAGTTCCACCGATGCATGCCAGGGCCATGCCAAGATTCTCTTCGCGTTTTTTCCATCCGAGCCAGACGGCCAGCACGCCGCAGACGGCAACGATGACTTCAAACCCGCCGAGGATGAACATGGGTCGTGCGCCCTCGCTGAACCTCTCGGCAAAGAAGGCAACCACGGCAAACCCCAAACCCCAGAGCGCCAGGAGCGCGCCGAGCCCGCTCAGCAGGATTCCCATGCGGCCGCTCATTGGTTTGGGTTCTATCGACATGTCGCTCCATTATCGGTCGATTGCGAGGCCGACCCCAGCAACAAACGGGTTCCCTGCCCACCCCCTCTTCCGGGTATCACTCGCGCACGCTGCCGTCTCTACTGGTTTCCTTCCTTCACGGTTCGCGCATTGACCGATCCGGGTGCAGCACCCCTTTGGGCTTGGCCGATACCTACATGCATGTCTGGTTACAGCCCAAACCCGCACCAAACGTCGAGCGCAGCCCTGGCTTCGCCGCTAACGGTCGCGGATGCACGGCGCATGTATGCCCGGATGCTGGGATCGTGGGTGATGGATCTGACACACCTGCGGGCCACCGGGCTTGACCGTCCCTCTTACCGCCGGACCAATGGCGACCTTCCTGCCCCCGCGTGGCAGACACCGCTTTCTGCATCCTGGATTCGCTCGCGCAACGCCGCCTGATCAATACACGAGGTTTCTATGAGTGGCATTTCAACCGGAGTCGGCGCATTCAGCGGCATCAACTCTGCTCAGCTTATTGAGCAGCTGATTTCCATCGAATCCCGCCCCAAGACACTCATTCAGCGTCGGGTGGTGCAGATTCAATCGCAGCAGAGCATCTATCTGGATCTGGTCAATCGGATGGGGTCGCTGAAGACCGCCGTCACTGCATTCAAGAGCAATAACACCTTCACGCGGCTTGCAACCAGCAGCAGCGACGCGACGGTTTTGACCGCCTCGGCTGACAACACCGCGTCACCCGGTTCGTATCAGTTCATTGTTGATCGACTTGTCTCCAGCCAGCAGATGCTGAGCCGCGGCTTTGCCAGCCGCGACACTGGCGCTGTGGGCATGACATCGATCACATTTGAATCGGCGCGTGGGCGACTGGATCGCGACGTTTCGCTTTCGGACCTGAACGGCGGCGATGGTGTGCGTCGCGGCAAGATTGTGATCACGGATTCAGCAAATCGTGCAGCGACGATTGATCTTTCCAAAGCCGCGACGGTGAACGATGTGCTGCAGGCGATCAATGGAAACGGCACTGCCGCGGTCACGGCTTCGGTGCGTGATGGGAAGTTTGTCATCACCGACAACGCCAACGGCACGGTGCGGGTTGAGAACGGCACAAACTCCACCACTGCCACCTCTCTGGGTATTGCGGGGACG
>CAYTYD010000306.1:0-3920 GCA_964441555.1 uncultured Phycisphaeraceae bacterium
GCGCTCGCGCAGGCGGAAAGCTCGGACGCGGCGCGCCGGTTCTCGGTGGTGATCAGCGACGTTTCCATGCCGGGAGGCGACGGCATGTCGCTGCTCAAGGACATCGGGAAAAACCATCGCGGCACCGCCGTCATCATGCTCACCGGCTACGGCACGATTGAAGGTGCTGTCGAAGCACTGCGGCTGGGCGCGGTTGACTACCTCACCAAGCCCGTGGTGGATCAGGAACTGCGCACTTCCCTGGAGCGCGGCTTGCAGCAGCAGGCCCTGCTGGCCGAGAATGTTTCGCTGCGCCGTCAGGTGAATGATCGCTACAACCTTGGAAACATCGTGGGCTCTGATGTGCGTATGCGGAAGCTTTTCGACCTAGTCGAAGCCGTGGCGCCCACCAAGACCACTGTTCTGATGTCCGGTGAATCGGGTGTCGGCAAGTCGCTGATCGCCCACGCCATCCACCAGCGCAGCCCCCGCAAAGATAAGCCGTTTGTCGAGATTTCCTGCGGCAGCATTCCGGAAACGCTGCTGGAATCGGAACTCTTTGGCCATGTCAAAGGCGCGTTCACAGGTGCGTATGCCGACAAGGCCGGTCGCTTCCTCGCGGCCAATGGTGGCACGATCTTTCTTGACGAAATCAACTCCGCCCCGCCATCGATGCAGCTCAAACTGCTGCGTGTGCTGCAGGAGCGCAAGTTTGAGCCGGTGGGCAGCACGCAGACCATCGAGGTGGATGTCCGCGTGGTACTTGCCAGCAATCATCCACTCGAAGACCTGGTCGCCAAAGGCACTTTCCGCCAGGACCTTTATTACCGAATCAACGTCGTCAAGATCGAACTGCCGCCATTGCGCGAACGTCCGGCCGACATCCAGATTCTCGCCGACACATTCCTGAAGCGTCACGCATTGGATCTTGGCAAGCAGATCATCGGCTTCACTCCCGAAGCCGTCGAGTCATTACTGGCCTACGCCTACCCCGGCAACGTCCGCGAGTTGCAGAACATCATCGAGCGTGCCGCAGTCCTTACCAAAGATCAGCGCATTCAACGGCACGACTTGCCGCCGCAGGTGCTTGGTGAGGGCGGTCCGTCACTCAAGATCAGTGCTGCGGCCGCTCCTGCTGATTCTGATGCTCCCTGGGTGCCAATGACGCTTGAAGATGCCCTGCGCGATCCGGAACGCCGTATCCTGCTTCGCGCATTGAAAGCCAACGGCTGGAATCGGCAGAAGACCGCCGACCAGCTCGCCATCAACCGCACCACCCTCTATAAGAAGATGAAAGCCCTTGGCCTGCTTGATCCATCCGAAGACGACGCGCGTCTGGCGGGTTGATCAATTTCGCCGGTCTGAAAAAGGCGAACCCTCGGGCGGTGGTGGGACACCCGAGGGTTCAGGGAGGTGCTGCGGCAAGGCCTTAGAGGGAGGGGTCGGTGGTGGATCGACCCGCAAACCCTGCCGCGCACAAGTCAGGTTGTCTAACTCAATCCGAGAACGTCTCATCAACCGATCTGCAGGGGCGTGCGTCGCACTTCAGCTTGCTGCACCCCGGGGGAGATTCCATCGAAGCGTCCGTGGCTCGTAGCGGCGTCCAGTGCCGTCGTGTGCCTTGTACCTTGCAGTACTCCTCGCTCCTAGCTTCCACTCCCGAGCTTTCCCAATCCAAGAAGACGGTCCTGAAAATCCATCCAGAACCTGCCCGGCCGGGGTCCGTCCGCTGGCCGACTCTTCCCGGAGCGCATCGAGCGTGAGCACATGCCACACGCCCCTGCGATCGGTTGAATCAACTATCGAAAGACCGTTACGAGCACCCCAAGCTGTTGCCGCAGTTCAGGCACTTGTGACACGTGCCGCTGCGGACGGTGATGCTGCCACACACATCGCACGGAGGAGCATCGCTCACGCTGTCCATGTATTCAGACAACGCGCTCGACTTTCCTTCAGCCTTCACCTCGGTGCGGTATTCGGCGGTCACTTTGCGTTCGGTGACCATCTTGACGACGGATGCGGAACTTTTCACCTCAGCGGTGACTCGTGAGCCGCCGGGCGCATCCGCTCCACCTTCGGGAATGTCGCCCAGATAGCCCTTGATGCGATCGGCGGGAGTTTCGGCCCACTTGGCGGCCTCAGACTTGGCGGGGGTCGCTTCACCCTCACCATCGCGACGCGGCGCGTGCTGCTCGCGGAAACCGGGAATGAACTGCATGCCCATCCAACGGAAGATGTAATCCACCAAAGACTTGGCAAAGGGAATGTCGCGGTTGGTCGTCATGCCCGCGGGCTCAAATCGCTGATGGCTGAACTTGCCGACCAGCGACTCGACGGGCACGCCGTACTGCAGAGCCACGGAGATCGCTGTGCCCAGCGAATCCATCAGGCCACCGATCGTCGACCCTTCCTTGCTCATGGTGATGAAGAGCTCGCCGGGCTTGCCATCTTCGTACAGGCCGACAGTCAGATATCCCTGGTGACCGGCCACATTGAACTTGTGGGTGAGCGAACGACGTGTGTCTGAAAGGCGGCGACGCATCGGGCGATGCACAACCTCGTTCACCTTCTCTTGCGCAGACGCCGCCTCTCCCGCGGCAACGGCTCCCGCCAGCTCAGCGACGCTCCGCGCCACTTCCTGCTTGGCCGTGTTCTTTTCCTCAAGTGCCTCTGGAGTGGTTTCTTCCTCATCCAGTATCTCGCTCTTTGCCTCATCCGTGGTGGACGAAAGGGGCTGACTCATCTTCGATCCGTCGCGATACAGGGCGTTGGCTTTCAAGCCCAATTCCCATGACAGGCGATACGCCGACGCGATGTCTTCAACCTTGGCCTCATTGGGCAGGTTGATCGTTTTGCTGATCGCGCCGGAAATGAAGGGCTGGGCGGCAGCCATCATGCGAATGTGACCTTCGGGAGCGATGAACCGCTGCCCCTGCTTGCCGCACTTATTGGCACAATCGAAGACCGGCAGGTGGTCGGCCTTCAGGTGCGGCGCCCCCTCGATGGTCGCCGTGCCGCAGATCACGGTGTTCAGAGCGTCGATTTGTGCAAGGGTCAGGCCCAGCTTGCGAAGGAGATTGAACTTGCTGTCGGCCTGGGCCTTGGCATGATCCAATCCCAATCGGGAGAAAGTCTCGGGTCCGAACGACCAGGCGCTGAACGCGAAGGCCAGCTCGAAGGTGCCGGGCATCGCATCGGTGAGGTTCTTCAGCTCGGTATCGCTGAAACCCTTCTTCCGCAGCCATTCGGCAAAGGTCATGCCTGGCTTGGCATCCTTCACACCGTCGGGCAGCACGACATCCATATGCAACGTGCCCAGGATGTATTGCATGATGTCGCGGATCTGCGCATCGCTGTATCCCAGCGCGGCCAGGGCCGGGCGCACGCTTTCGTTGGCGATCTTGAAGTAGCCGCCTCCAGCCAGCTTCTTGAACTTCACCAAGGCAAAATCCGGCTCGACGCCAGTCGTGTCGCAATCCATCAGGAGGCCGATCGTCCCCGTGGGCGCGATCACTGTGGTCTGGGCGTTGCGATAGCCATATTGCTCACCAAATGCCAAAGCATCATCCCACGCCTTGGTCGAGTGAGAGAGCAACTGGCGAGCGTTGGTCAGACCCACTGTGCCGCCATTGACCACGGCGTGGTCGATCGGCACCGGGCGAATCCGCAGATTCTCGTATTGATCACTCTCACGTGACACACCGTGGGCAGCGCGGCGGTGATTTCTCATCACCCGCAGCATGTTGCCACGATCAGGGTCATATCCCGGGAATGCTCCCAATTCCTTGGCGAGGAGGGCTGACTGACGATTGGCACGGCCAGTCAGGATCGCCGAGAGCATGGCGCAGATCGCGCGACCTTCTTCCGAGTCGTACGCGATGCCCGCCTGCATCAGCATGGCACCAAGGTTGGCGTAGCCGAGGCCAAGCGTGCGATACTTG
>CAYTYD010000307.1:0-3909 GCA_964441555.1 uncultured Phycisphaeraceae bacterium
GCAAGCCCAACCCGATCGGCATTTCGACGTATTCGTATTGGCGCTACAACGACAGCTCGAAGCTGGCGATTGAGGATTGCATTCGCCATTCGGCGGAGATGGGGTTTGATGGAGTGGAGATTCTGCATGTGCAGATGCCACGGGAGGATGCGGGGTATCTGCGGAGTTTGAAGCGTGAAGCGCATCTGGCGGGGTTGTGCCTGATGGGGTTCTCGACGCATCAGAGCTTTATTTTCACGGATGCGGCGAAGCGCGCGGAAAACGTGCGGCACACCAACCACTGCATTGAGCTGGCCTCGGCGATGGGCATTCCGACGATGCGGGTGAATACGGGTCGCTGGGGAACGAGCAAGGACTTTGATGAATTGATGGCGAATCGCGGCATTGAGCCGCGTTTGCCGGGTGTGACGGATGATGAAGCGTTTGGGTGGGTGATCGATTGCCTGGGGCAGTGCGCCAAGGTGGCCGAGCGCGAGGGCGTGGTGATGGGACTGGAGAACCACTGGGGATTGGGTTTGACGCCCGAGGGAGTGCTGCGGATTGTGAACGCGGTGAAGAGCCCGTGGCTGATGTGCACTTCGGATACGGGTTGTTTTCTCGAGGACCCGTATGACCGTCTGGAGAAGATGGCACCGCAGACCGCGCTGGTGCAGGCCAAGACGTATTTTGGTGGTGGCAAGTGGTACACGCTGGATCTGGATTACGACCGGATCGCGCGGATCTATGCCAAGTACAACTATCGCGGGTGGATCTCGCTGGAGTATGAAGGCAAGGAAGAGTGGACGACGGCGATTCCCAAGAGCTTGGCGTGGTTGCGCGGGTCGTTTGCGAATGCGGCGCGGGCCTGAAGCGAGCAGCTTGCATGGATGGGATGCGGATTGAAGCAGTGGACGATGTGTGTGGGAGTGTGTGATGAGTGATGCATGTTCCTGGATCGGGTCGCGGACAGGCTGGGTGTGCGCGGCAGTGGTGGCGTGCAGCGCGGCGGTGGCGATGTCGGGCGCTCGCGGCGGCGGTGTGTGGCTTCATGAAGTTGAGATCAGTGAACCAGCGGAGCCGAAGAGGGTGACGTGTGGTGAGATGGGAGTGCCATCGGATGCGAAGGTGCTGCTGGCAGCGCATGCAAGCGATGCGAAGGAATGGAGCATGCTGGGTGGGAAGCCAGCGCGGTGGAAGGTGTTGGACGGGGTGATGGTGGTGGATCCTGGGAGTGGGAATGTGCGGAGTGGGTTTGAGTTTGGCGATTGCCAACTGCACATTGAGTTTCGCACACCGAGTCCGGTGAGTGGTGAAGGGCAGAATCGGGGAAATTCGGGCGTGTATCTGCATGGAAAGTATGAAGTGCAGGTGCTGGACAGCTTCGGAGAGGGTGCGGAAAGCAAGACGTATGCGGATGGGCAGTGCGGGGCGATCTACAAGGTGAGCGCGCCACTGGTGAATGTGAGCAAGGCACCGGGAGAGTGGCAGACGTATGACATTGTGTTTACTGCGCCGAAATTTGATGCGGCGGGGAAGAAGACGGCTTCAGCGCGGCTGACTGTGATGCACAATGGGGTGCTAATTCAGCATGATGTGGAAGTGAAGGGGCCGACGGGTGCCGCGGCGGGGGGAGAGGAAATGGCGATGGGGCCATTGATGCTGCAGGATCATGGATCGAAGGTGGAGTATCGAAACATCTGGGTGCGGAGTATCGGAACCGATGCCGGTGCGGGGCACACGCAAGGGAAGTAAGCACGTATGAATCGCGAGCGCTATTCGTTTCTGGCTCATCGCACGCATTGGTATTGCAACCCGATTGATCCGCATTTTTGTGATCAGATCCTGGGGTATTGCGGCTTGGGAGCTGCATCGGCGGTGCTGGATGTGGGGTGTGGGAAAGGCGAGCTGCTGATCCGCGCGGCGGAGCGGTTTGGTTCTTCTGGGATCGGGGTTGAGAAATCTGAATTGATGCAGGTGGAAGCGCAGAAGCGGGCGACCGAGCGAGGTGTGGCGAATCGATTGTGGATTCAACTGGCGGATGCGCAGGTGCTGGTGCCGACGCTGGGAGGGCAGACGTTTGATGTGGTGGCGTGCATCGGGAGTTCGCACGCGCTGGGGGGCTGGGATGGGATGATGAAGGAGTTGCTGCGGGTGACCAAGCCGGGTGGCAAGCTCCTGGTCGCGGATGGAATCTGGGAGAAGGAGCCGAGCGCGGCATACTTGCAGGCGCTGGAGTGTGAGAAGAGTGCGTATCGCACGCAAGCGGAGATGGTGAGTGGATTCCGCGAGCGGGGGTTGCGGATGCTGGGGGCGTGGACGGCGAGCCAGCGCGAGTGGGATGAATATGAGTGGGCGTATTGCCGCAATATTGAGGAGTTTGTGGCGATGAATCCGGAGGACCCGGATGCGGAGGCGATGAGGAAGAAGTGCCGCGATTGGAGCCGGTTGTATATGGAGGAGGGGCGCGGGGTGCTGGGATTTGGGGTGTATGTGGTGGGGGTGTAGAAGCTCAGCTGCGCTGGTTTGTTGCTAGTCGACCGTGTTCAGGACAATTGGCGACCTGCTATTCGGAGAGAAGCCGTACAAAATTACTATGTGCTAACTGCATATCTCACTTGCAGCTCGCGATACTTCGGAAGTGATGCATCGAACTCCAGGCACGTCCCACACGTCATCACGCAGCACAACTCGGTGCGCATTGACGTGCTTAGAGAACGTTGCAATTTGTCGCACTACATCAAACGGCACGACACACGCGCGAAATACTGCAAAGCTCTCACTAAAAAGAACGCCAACCATGTAATCAAACGGCTTCGCCTCGATGTTCCTCATGAATGAGAGTTGACGCGACGGGTTGTGGCAGGTAATCCTGCGCGATTTGATCTGGTATCGATCTCCCGATCTAGATATCGCGTCATAGCCAGCCGCAGAGTTTCCTACTCTGTCCAGTGACAACGCACGCGAGACGATGTTCTCTGCATAGTCCCCGACGGGGTTGTTGCTGCTTCGAACGATATCCCGTCGACGCAGTTCCTCTAAGGTCTGCGAAAAGAGTTGTAGCAATTGCTCGACTGACCGTTGTGACAATGGTGACTCGTGCATTCCGTTGAGGATATCACGTGTTGGTAATCTCAACTTTGTGATAGCACTTTGTAGAAAGAGAACCCGACGCGGCGCGGGCAACGGCGCCGTGCTCACCTATGATTAATCGTGCTCCTCCGAGGCGTTGATTTCACATCCCGGCCAAGCCCACGAAAGCCGATCATCATCGCTGAGGGCGTGCTGAATCGTGGGCCGGGTGGTGGGGTATTGAACATTTCGGCACTGCGGCGGATTGAAACACTGGATGGATTTGCGTTGGCGGTGCAGGAGCATGCGGGAGCGCACAGACAGAGTGTGACGAGCGTGGACTTTCCATTGGGGATGGCGCGGTCGGCAGTGGAATGGCTGAAGTGGGGACCGACGGCGGCGAAGTTTCACAAGAAGTTGCGGGGTTTGTCGCGGGAAGAGTTTCGCAGCGCGATGAAGCGGTGTGCCAGGGCGCTGGGTGGTGAGCAGCATCGGGCGTGTGATCGGGGAGAGGCCAATGGAAAGGGATGGAGCGCGGGGTCGATCAGTGCGATGCACACGGATTTTCCGGCGGTGGGTTACATGCTCTTGGAGGGACTGCCGCGGATTCTGGATGCGGATGTGAGTGTGCTGCCGGTGCGGCCCTTGAAAAGTACGAGGGTGGTGATCGAGGGGTATTCGGGGTTGGTGGCGCGGTGGCTGATTGGGAATGAGCCGTATAAGGGTGGGAAGCCGGCGAGTCAGAAGGCGCGGCTGGCAGCGCGGCGGCGGATGGTGGGGATGTTGATGAGTGAGCGGTTGCGGGAGCGGTATGGGTTTACGGTGAGTGTGACGGCAGGGGATGCCGCGACGTGCATGGAA
>CAYTYD010000308.1:0-3909 GCA_964441555.1 uncultured Phycisphaeraceae bacterium
ATCAGCACGTGGAGAAAACGAGAAGATCGCTGGTTCAGTGCCGGAGACACCTGATGGGTAATCGCGGCAGACCACCACCTGAAACTGCTGACCTGCATCCAGCCGCATGATCGAACGCTGCAACTCTTGCCGGATAAAGGGGAGACAGCTCGTCATGCTTCCCGAACCATCAATCACATAGACAATGCTGCGAGCGCGATCGCCACTCACCGATGTGAAACTGGCGACACCCTCCCCCACTGCGATGTGCGGCACACCCGCATTCATCTTGCCTGGCGCGATGATGGCATCAACCGGAGGTGTGGTGAGGACCGATGAATCAATAAGCGTTGGTGTCGGCGGCGCGGCTGGCGCGGCATCCACTTTCTGCGTGCTTTCAAATCCTGCCGGTGTTTCTGGCTGCGGCGGTGGAGTTGGAACGACTACGGGAGGCGCTGGCTTGACCTCGGGCGGGATCTCCGGCTTGACCGCTGGTTGAGGTTCCACTTTGATTTCGGGTTTCGGAGCTTCAAGTGCTTTGACACCCTTGAGAGCGATGACAGTGCCGGCATCCGCCTCGTTGGTCGTGTCGGTGAGTTGTCTGGGATCGCGCTGACGCTCGATAGTGAAGAGAATGAGGATGACGACGAGCACACCGTGCGCCACCAGTGACAGTGACACAGGTCCTGTGACCGCCCCGATCAGGGGAATAGCGCGTTTGCGTACGTACTGAGACATGACTCTGTACCGATTGATCGGCCGAACACCCTGCTTGGGTGAACACGCTCATGGCGATATGGCCCAATTACTCGATGCCGCTGATCTTTCTCATGACTCCACCGAAGTGATCGAGGTCGTAGTACGAGATGATGATGCGGCCGCGGGTGCGCCCCTTGTCACCTTTCTGCGGCTTGATCTTGACGCGCGTGGCGAGCTTGTCACTGAGTTGGCGTTCCAGATCCGCAAGGTTTGCATCAAAGCGCGAGACTGGCTTTGCGGGTTGCGCGAGCGCCGTGGAGGACTGCGCGGTTGGTTGAAGCAATCGCTTGGCTTCTTCTTCGAGTTTGCGGATGCTCCACCCTTCATCAGCGCACTTTTGTGCGAGTGCCGCGCTGCGTGACGCATCGAGCTCGATCGAGAGGAGAAGCTTGGCGTGGCCCTTACTGAGCGCGCCCTTGGCGACAAGATCACGCACTGATTCGGGAAGATCGAGAAGCCGCAGCAGATTGGCGACGGTGGGTCGTTCGAGCCCCACTTCCTCGGCGATCTGGCTCTGCGACATGTTGAAGTGCGCGTGCAGACGCGAGAGGGCGAGACCGATTTCGATCGGATTCAAATCCGTGCGCTGCACGTTCTCGGCAATCGCGATGCTGGCAGCTTCGCGATCCGCGGCATCACGAATGACAGCGGGAATGGTGGTGAGGCCGGCGAGAGTTGCAGCACGCCAGCGGCGTTCGCCGGCGATGAGTTCGTACGCATCCGATCCGCAGCGGCGGACGACGATGGGCTGAAGCACGCCCATGGTCTTGATACTGGTCGCAAGTTCGGCGAGCGCTTCGGGCGCGAAGTCGGTGCGGGGTTGAAAGGTATTGGGCGTGATGGAGGTGATGGCGATGTGCCGCAGAGAGCCCAGGACTTCGCCAGACTCAGACACGACGGGGCTTTCAGCGGCAGGAGCTTGCCCCCCCACTGCTGCTGGCGTTGGCTCGGGAGTTCCCCGAAACCCGTCTATTACACGAACGTTCTGTGCGGCTTGTGTATGGGGTGATTCGACTTTGACGGGCGCGAGGTTCATGAGAGAACTGATGCCGCGGCCGAGTTTACGAGGGGGAGGGGTTTGTTGGGCCATTGATGCTCCTTACGAGTAGAAGTGTACCATATTCTCGGTCGGCGAAGCGCGAGAACGACAGATACCCCCCTGTTCCACGTGGAACATGGGGATACACGATAGATGTATGTTAGGATTGCGACGTCATGGCTTTCACGCAACCGTGAACCATGAATGAACGTGTGATAAGACGGGAAAGGGATGCCGAGTGGGTGGAAGCGAACTCCCCCACTTTGGTTGATTGAGGTTCGGAGACCGGAGGAAGGCGGCGCGGGGGTCGATGTTCCACGTGGAACATGGCCAAGCGAAAGACCAAGACGCGTCCTGAGCAGGAGGGATCAACATCCCGGCCAGTGGATGCCGCGCAGATCTCCGGGGCCTTGTCACAAGTTGAGCAAGCGATGGAGCGGCTGAGCCGCGCCCATCGCGACTTTGCCACTGCTCGCGACGAGGTGGCGCATCAGCATCGATTGACTCTCTTGGGAACACTGGTGGGTGGAATCGCCCACGAAATCAACAATGTTCTGACCCCGGCCTTGTCGTACGCCCAAATGGCATTGAGCAGACCTGAAGATGCAGCACTCGCCAAGAAGGCGCTGGAGCGAGCGGCGGCTGGCGTGACGACGGTTTCCAAGATCACCGGAACGATCCTCGAATTCGCAAAGGACCGCCGGTTCCACGTGGAACAGGGGGGGAGTGGAAAGCGGTGCTGTGACATTGAACAGACAGTTCACCAGGCGATTGGGTGCTTGGTGAGGCCTCCAGCTCGCGATGGAGTTCGGCTGGAAATCGAGGTTTCTGCAAGCGTCATGGCCGCGACCGACGCCATTCTGTTGCAGCAGGTGTTGGTGAATCTGTTTTCCAATGCAGTGCGTGCGATGAAGGGAAGCGGCGGAACGCTTCGCGTTGCGGGCGGGCAGCGGCATGACTTGGCTTGGGTTGAGGTGACTGATACAGGAACCGGGGTGCCACGCGAGATCGCAGCGAAACTGTTTACAGGCGTCATCAGTGGTGAAAGTGGCGGGGGGGGTGTTCCACGTTGAACAGGGGGTGGACATGGTCTCGGCCTGCTCATCTCGCGCATGCTGATCGAGAGTGATGGCGGCACGCTGAATCTGATGCCGAGTGAACGCGGTGCGAGATTTCGAATCGAAATTCCGCTGTGTGAATAGGTAGACTGGTATAGCTCTTGCGCGAAGCACTACACTAAAGGACATCTAGTTATAGGACGTCTTTTGGACTCGCGGCAGTTCTGCCGCCAACGATGGCCGGCATGTTGCGCACGGACGAGTTGGATTACGAGTTGCCCCAGGAACGAATTGCGACGGTCGCGGCTGAGCCGCGAGACGCAGCGCGGCTGATGGTGTTGCCGCGCGGGGGCGATGGATGCGAATTGGCGACGATGGCTGACCTGCCACGATTCTTGCGGGCTGGTGATCTGTTGGTGTTCAACGCGACGCGCGTGATGCCAGCGCGATTGCTCGGACGTAAACCCAGTGGTGGCAAAGTGGAGGGGCTGTACCTCAGTCCCGGATCACGGGAAGGAAATGCGCGCACGTGGATTGCGATGCTGGGTGCGAGTCACCTGCATGTGGGGACGGAAGTTGAGTTGATGGCGAGGGGTGACGAACCCAGTGGCGTGCGGCTGCGCCTGCTGCGGCGTGACGTGACGGAGCCGACGGCGTGGGTGGTGGAAGTGGTGGGGGGGGTGAATGACGAGTCTGACTTGGCCATTTTGGAGCGATGCGGGTTGACGCCATTGCCACCGTATATAAGGAAGGCGCGGGAGAAGCAGGGGATCGCGGTGGCGGATGAGGCGGATCGGTTGCGGTATCAGACGGTGTATGCGCATCGGGAGGAGCCGCGGGGCGGATCGGTGGCTGCGCCGACGGCGGGATTGCATTTCACGGATGGGTTGCTGCAGCGATTGGAGGAGATGGGGGTTGCGCGAGCGGAAGTTACGCTGCATGTGGGGACGGGGACATTCAAGAGTGTGGAGACGGAGTTTGTCGAGGAACACCCGATGCACGAGGAGTGGTGCACGATGAATGCGGCGGCGGTGGGGCAGGTGCTGGAGACCCGGAAGCGGGGTGGGCGGGTGA
>CAYTYD010000309.1:0-3891 GCA_964441555.1 uncultured Phycisphaeraceae bacterium
GTCTTTGTGGAATTCATGCGCACTCGCCAGCAGGATCAACCCCACGATGCCCGCGAACGCCACTCCCCGCCGGGCCACCCAGCACACCGCCACCCATGCCGCCAAGAGCGGCGCCAGCATCACATAACTGTTCCCCTCCGTGCGCGGGTTGAAGAGCATGAGATAAGAGATGCACAGCGTGAGTATCACAAGCACAGCCCGCTCGCGCGAAGGAATGCGCCAGATGGCAAGCGCCGCAAGCACGAGCGTGACCAGCCCCATGCCAGCGCGAATCAGCGTCATCGCCTGCGGCCCGATCGGATCTGGCGCAGCGCGATCTCCGCTGCCCAAACCAGGCATCATCCGCAGCATGCCGTTCATTTCGCTGAAGACTCCCGCACCCGGCTCCCCCGCTTCGCGCATCTTGGCCAGGGCCGCCTGATACTGCTGCGTCACATATCCCCAATCGGGGTTCACATACGGCAAGGCCAACACACCGATCATCACGACTGCCAAGCGCCACCACAGCCGCGGCACGATCGCGCCCATCACCATCACCACCGGCACGGCGATTGGCTTAGCCGCAACCGCCAACCCCATCCACAGCGCGGCAGGCCACCACTTCTTTTCCGCGATGGCCACGCCTGCGAGAATGAACATCGCGCCCAACGGCAGATTCATCTGCCCATTGCGCATGCATCCCGCGGCGAGCGCGATCGATCCGGCGGTCAGCAGCAGAAAGTTCCCACCTGTCGCGGCACGTTCGCTGGCCTCGCTCAGCACGCTCTGGCCACGTGTGATCCGGCTGACCAAACCCGCCAATCGCCACAGCGCCCAGCCGTACAGCCCGGTGATCACCACCCGCCACAGCACCTCACCCAGCGGCACGCTGGGGATCATCGCAAACGGAGAATACACGACCGCGCCCTGCGGCGGGTACAGCCAACCGTGCTGGCCCTCGCTGTACATCGGCTGCGCGGACCAGAAATGCTCTGCCGCCACGCGGTAGTTTGTCGTGACGGTGCGATCGTCTTTGGGATCAGGCGTCGCCGCGGTGCGCCAGACGGCGATGCTGATGACGATCAGGGTTCCCATCCAGATGAACGTGGCGAGCCAGCGGGCTCGCCCGCCGCAGAGCCAATCTTGGATATCACGTTGCCAGCCACGAGTGATCACGCGGGGAATCCACACTTTCCGCGGCGTCTCGCCGCTGATTCGCCGATTACGAGGCACGCATGCGCCGCACATGCTGCGCGTATTCAGCATACGTCGCACACTCGGCATGTGCGGCGAGCCAAGTGAAGTAGGCGCGCATGCGGTCCACATATGACCGACCATTCAACCCGGCGACCAAGCGGGGCAAGCGATATGAGTGCAAGTCGCAGAGTTCCCAAGGGTGGAAATAGAGTGCGGCGACGCGGTCCGATGAAAGACACCAGCGCGTGGCCGCCTTGGTCACACTGAGCGGCACATTCTTGAAACTCAACCAAAACAGCGGCCAGCGAATGAGAGGTGTAACGGCGGTGGGAATCTGCACCAGTTCGCCGCGACCGGTTTCTTCGATGCGCGCATGGCGGGGACGAAAGAAATTGTTGTATCTGCCAGGCACCCACGTCGGATTTTCGCCGGAGTTGTAGGTGTACCCCGCTGCGGCAATCAGGGATTGGTCCACCTTTGCCAGCCGCGCCATGCGAAAGCCGGTGACTTCCTGCCCTGACAGTTTCTGCAGTACTTCGCGGCTCTTGGAAAGATCTTGCGGCTCAAAGTGTGAGTGCGACCACCCATGGCTGGCGATCTCATGCTTCTGCGCCGAACGGACCAGCAGTTCGGGATGGGCCGCCGCGATGGTGGCGGTGATGAAGAGCGTCGCCCGCACACCTACTTCATCGAGCAGATCGAGTGTGCGTTCCCACCCATCGGCACCCACGCGCAACTGTTCGGCCAATGGCACCCGCCCGCCATACTCATTGGGAAGGTCGAACTCTTCGACATCAAGCGAGATCAGTGCCCGCGGCTTGCCCCGCTCAGGATACTCCACAGTCGCAGCGCTCACCGATACTGCCCCAGCATGCCTTTGACGCGAATGCCTGCCAACTCCGCCAGCATCTTGGGTGGGTCCATCGCCAGATTTACCTTGCTCTTCTTGGCCTTGTGTTCAGCAGAAACGTGCGCGGGCACCTCGGCCACCGTATATCCCAGTTGCCGCGCGATGAAGAGTGCCTCGGCATCGAAGGCGAATCCATTCAACGTCACACGTTTGAAAATCTCCCGCGCCGCATCGGTGCGAAAGCCCTTCAGCCCCGCCTGCGTATCCCGATAGGGCAACCCGAGCAATCCCCGCGCGATGGCATTGAACCCCGCGCCCAGCACTCGCCGCAAGCCCGACACTTCCAGATCTTCACCCGGCACCAGGGCCCGCGAACCAATCACCACATCATGCGACTTCAGCCCAGCCAACAGCGCATCCAGATGCGAAAGCGAATACGCCAGATCACCATCCATGAAGATGAACAGCGGCGCATCACACTCTGCCGCGGCACGCGCGATCGCCCGTCCCTTTCCCCCATTTGCCCCGAGCGACCGCAACGCGACGTTCACCGGACCCTTGACATCCATGCCGCTCCGCATCGCATCCGAAATCGCCCCCGCAGTGCCGTCGCTCGATCCATCATCCACAAACACAAACCGCAACTCCGGCCGCGCCAAGGCAAACGGAATCACCTGCTCCAATGTCGCCCGAATCGTCGATGCCTCATTAAACACCGGCAACGCAACCTGGGCCCGCGGCTCTGGCAGGATCGAAGCACCACGCAGCGTCGCGATATCCACGGGTTTGGCTTCAATCTGCGCGTGCGAAATCGCCGATGTCGTCGCTCCAGCCGCATTGGTCTTGGAAGATCCCTGCACGCTCAACAAGTGTACGACATCGTCGCCCCGCACACAGACCTTGACTGAACCCACCAACGCCCGATATTCCGTGTGGTGCGGTCCTACTGCTGGGCCAGATCATCATCTTCCAGTGGCCGCGACAGCGTGTACCCGCCGCTGAACCACTTCCCCAAATCCGCCATCTTGGCCCGCTGACTGGAAAATGGCCAGAACTCCGCCAGCGGCGACACCCACACACCCATTGTCGGACACTTGATCGGCTCTCGATTCACAAACTTCTTCGTTTCCGCACGTTCCGCAATCCGCGGCGGGAACTCAAAGGTCATCCGCCGCGATTCCTCCCCCGCGTGCTCCAGCCGCACCACAAGGCACCGCTCGCGCCCCGGCAACGCTTCTGCAATTCGTTCCGGCCACTCCACCAGCGCGATCGATCCCGCCATCGCCATCCCATCCGTCCCAAACAATCGATCCCACCCCAAGGGCTCCAGATCCTCACTCCCCGTCAGGCGATAGCAGTCGATATGCGTGATCGCCAGTTCCTTCCCCACATATCGATTCACAATCACATACGTCGGGCTGGAAATCGCCCCCGGCTCCACACCCATCGCCGTAGCCAATCCCCGCGTCAACGTCGTCTTCCCCGCCCCCATCTCCCCTTCCAAGAGCACGACATCGCCGCTGCGCAGAATTCCCGCCAGCCCTGCTGCCAACGTGCGGGTGTAGTCAACGCTTGTGCTCAGTCTCTCGACTTTCATAGCTTCGCCACTCACGTTCCGTGCTCCCACCCCAGCGTACTCACATCAACCCGCTTGCTTCTTTTCCCTTGGCCCACCAGCACACACGCCCGTGGCATCCCTTCCTTCCACTCCACGATCCGCCCGATCCGCGTCACCCGTGTCCCCGCCCCCAGCGTCTTGATCTTCGCTCCCGGTGCCGTCACAAACAGCAACTCATAATCCTCTCCATCACTCAACGCCCGCTTCCACGTCTTCACACCCTTGCCCCGCGGCACGCGCTCTGCCT
>CAYTYD010000310.1:0-3855 GCA_964441555.1 uncultured Phycisphaeraceae bacterium
GCTCGGGTCACCGGTCGCGCTGTTTCCATTCAGTACTGTCAGCGCGTGGCTTCCGGTGGAACTCTTCTCGTTCACTTCAGGCGAAATCGCCTCCATCCCCGGCTTCACATCATCCCACTCGACCAGCAGCTTCTGCGTCCCATCCGTCGCCTCCATGTGCCGCACCGTGCGGCCCGTCAGAAACGTGAACGATTGCTTGAGTTTGTCTCGGTCCAGTTTCGACAGATTGCTCATCTGCGCCGGATCAATCACGCCCTTCTGATACACCCATTCCAGGATCTGTGCAGCCCGGTATTTCGGCATGCCGATCGAATCAGCCCACCGTTCCATCGACTCTGGAGTCTGCTCGAAAATATGCGATTCCGGGGACTTCATGCCTCTCCACGCTTTCTCGCGCTCACCGTCAGCGGCGTCGCTCCATACATCTCTTTGGTGATCACGGGGCTCGTCACCCGCAGTCGCTTGCTCTCCGGATCCACGCCTCGCTCGGTCATCGCTCGCCGCAGGCCGATCGGCAGATTGAACTCCACATCCTCCTCCACCACATCTCGCAGCTCGATCTCACCACCAAACCGGTTCAGCATCTCACGGCACACTCCCGCCACCAGATCTTCCGGAGCGCTCGCACCAGCCGTCACCAGAACCGTCATGTTCGCACTCGTAAACCACGACCAGTCGATCTCGCTGGAATCGTCCAACAGCACGCCCGGCGTCCCCACGTTGGCCGAGATCTCCGTCAATCGCACCGAGTTGCTTGAGTTCTTGCTTCCCACCACCAGCACCAGATCGCACTCCGGAGCCAGCTGCCGCACCGCATGCTGACGATTGGTCGTCGCGTAACAGATGTCGCTCCCCGGCGGCTCCTTGATATTCGGAAAGGCCTTCTTGAGCGCGTTGATGATCACACCCGCATCATCGGTGCTCAGCGTCGTCTGCGTCAGGTACACCAGCTTGTTTGGATCAATGATCGTCAGCCGCGGAATATCCTCCGGAGACTCCACCACCTGCGTCGCCTCAGGCGCCTCGCCGGCCGTGCCGATGACTTCCTGGTGATTGCGGTGCCCCACCAGCAGAATCTGATACCCCTGCCGCGCGTACCGCACCGCCTCGCTGTGAACCTTGGTCACCAGCGGACACGTGGCATCGATCGGCTGAAGCCCCTTCGCCTCGGCCGCTTTGCGTAAAAGCGGTGACACCCCATGCGCGCTGAACACCACTGTTCCGCCCTGCGGCACTTCATCAATGCTGTCCACAAACACCACACCCTGATCGCGAAAACGCCCCACAACGTGCTTGTTATGCACGATCTCGTGATACACATACACAGTCTGTCCGGCAAACACTTCCACGGCCTGATCGACCACGTCGATGGCCATTCGCACGCCTGCACAGAACCCACGGGGATTTGCCAGCAGAATCTTCATCGCCTGTCTACGTCCTCTTCTCTACGCTTGTTCAATCATACGCCGTGGCTAACTCCTCCTCACCCATCTCCTCTGCCGCGCTGGCACACACGCACTACGAGAATTTCTCAGTGCTCTCCTTCCTCGTGCCCCGCCACCTCCGCCCTCACTTTGCCAACATCTACTGGTTCTGCCGCACCGCCGACGATCTTGCCGATGAGCACGATGGCTCACCCGCCGCACGCCAGAACGCCCTCACTTCTCTGCATCACTTTCGCGATCGCTTCGACGATGCGCTCGCGAATCCGGCGATCAAAGACCCTGGCTTCACCTCTCTGGCCGCCACGATCCGCACCCACACTCTCGACCCTCGCCTCTTTCACGCTCTCCTCGATGCCTTCGAGCAGGATCAAACCCATACGCGCTACACCTCTATGGAGCAACTTCTCGAGTACTGCTCGCGCTCCGCCAACCCCGTCGGACGAATCGTCCTGCAACTCGCCGGGCTCGATCTCTCTCACCCCGCATCCACCCAGATCCTCGCCAAGTCCGATGCCATCTGCACAGCACTCCAACTCGTCAACCACTGCCAGGACATCCGCCGCGATCTCCTCGAACGCGATCGCATCTATATCCCAAGTCCTGATGTTGAGTCGAGGGCAAAGCACCTACGCCAGCTCGCCAGCGCTCCCCGCGGCGACAGTCCCGAACTCTCCTCACTCCTCTCCCCCGTCATCTCCACCGCGCGCAACCTCTTCACAGCGGGCCATGACCTCCCTCTACTCCTTCGCACGCACCACTCGCCCGATGTCCGCGCCATCGCACCAACCATCCACCTCTTCCTGCAGGGTGGCCTGGCCATTCAATCACTCGTCGAGCGCGACGCGGCATCCCTCATCTGGCAACGACCGCGCATATCAAAAACCACGCGGCTGATCCTCGTCCTGGGCTCAGCGATCTGGAAGGTGCGCCACTAAACTAACCGGGTCTGAAGTCTTGATCGTCTCGTCCCAGTTCAGCACACAGCGCCCGCAGTGCGTCTCCGCCTAACGCTACGCGTTGTTTGACGCCCGGCGCCCCCTCCCCGCCGTCTCGTCAAAAGCGCAGCGACCACTACGCCCGCGCTCACTGCCCCCGGCCCGGGAACGGGCGAGGATCGAACGTACCACATGAATGAGTTGGCAGGTGTTCCGCCAAGATCAGTGTTCCCACCCGTGGTGAAGTTGCGTATGAGGGACGAGGACGAACCAAGTACTTGCGGAGCACCGTAGAAGCCGAGTACATCAGATGCTTGCGCCCCTTCAATAAAGGCCCATTGCACGCTGATCCATGTCTGAGAACTAAGAAGTATGTTTGAATTAGAAAACACCCCACTCGGCAAGGCAAAGAACGCTCCGGTGTTGGCCGGCATTCCGAGATAGAAGGAGAATGATGATTGCCCGATCAATGCTCCGTCAATTCGACTCCTGGCTCGCACGACGATCTGCGCGGCACCGAACCCACTTGTTGTGGACCGATTCGCGATGCTCACCGCCATCGTATCAAGATAGCCGATGTCTCCAACGAGGTTGAGATCGTCGCCAACTTCATCAAAGCCGACTTGCGTCGTTCCCTGTGCTATCACCGTTCCACCAAACTGCACAGGTAAGAAATTGTCGTAGTTGAGGTTGGTCACCGCCGGATCGATGATGGTTCGAGGATCAACCTCCATTGAACTCCCATCGTGCCCAACCACTTAATAGATCATGTTGTGCTGTGCCAGTGTCACAGATGAAACCGCAATCGATGTCAAGATGCACAGAGACACCGTTGTCATACTCAATACTCCTCAGTTGCCTTCTTACCGATCCGCAAGCCTTCCCACACCCAAATCAATCCACAACGACTGCACGGAATACGTGCTCAGTATGTCTTGGTTAATAGCGCTCATAAGTGCCGATTCATCAATTGCATCAACATGTCCATCCCCATTGATGTCGCCGAAACCGTACGAAGCGATGCCGATGTTCGTGTTTGCAGGCCGATACACCTGAGCCATCCAACGCCAGTCATCGAGATCAGTCGGCTCAACGACGCCATCGCCGTTGAAATCCGGAAGATAAATCCAACCACTGCCGTAGAGACGCTTGATCAATTCCGTCAGCTTCCTTCCATTCGCATTGTCATTGTTTGCGCAAGCAAGAACGTATCCGCGCTGTCGTGCTTCCACCAGTTGCCGATAGGTCGAGTTGTAGTTGACCCACAAGACGGCTTCAGTGGCGGAACGACTCCACGTCCAATTCTTAAAGGTGTAGTTAGACCAGGAGTTGTTTGGCCCGGTCGGCGTGGCGCAAACATCCAGCAATCCAAACCACGGCGCACGGTGGGCGTTGCACTCATCCACTGAATTGCCGTTATTAACAACCGGGAATGTTTCTGCGCCAAAGCGAAAATTGTTTTGTGCGAAGACTGG
>CAYTYD010000311.1:0-3838 GCA_964441555.1 uncultured Phycisphaeraceae bacterium
GGGTGGGTGCCGGAACGCCTGCCGCGACGCCAGCGGAAGAGGAGCCAAAATCCGAAGATGAGGGAAGTAGTGCCGATGAGCAGCACAATGAGGAAGGCGAAATTGAGGAAGCCGCTGCTCATATCCATCACCTCCGGCTTGACTGGTATACCAGATTGAGCGGAAAATGGACGCTACGGTTGCGGGCATTCAAGGAGTGAACGCATGAAGACTTGTCTGGTCGTTTCGATGGTGGCGGGCAGCGTACTGGTGAGTGGGTTGTGCGGCTGTGAGAAGCCGGCTACAAATCCACCTGCAGGCGGTGCCGCGGCAACGAATACGGCCAATGCAAATCCGGCCCCAATCAAGACGCATGCTGTGAATCCGGATGTGAAGGACGAACCAGGCAAGACAGCCACTCCGGCCACACCCGCGAACAAGCCAGAAACCAAGCCAGAAACCAAACCCGATACCAAACCCGCAGTCACTCCGTCTCCCGCACCCTCAACCACTCCCCCAGCACCAAAGGAGCCCGCAGTCGTGACCCCCCCAACGCCCGCAGCCACCCCCACCAAACAGGAACTTCCCGGCGGCCTGATCCTTGAGGATCTGGTTGTCGGCACCGGCAAAGAGTGCATGCCCAACGCGACGGTGACGATTCACTATCGCGGCACACTCGAGAACGGTGAAGAGTTCGACTCCTCTCACAAGCGTGGTCGCCCGGCGACATTTCCGC
Organism: uncultured Phycisphaeraceae bacterium; assembly: GCA_964441555.1. Classification (GTDB taxonomy): domain Bacteria; phylum Planctomycetota; class Phycisphaerae; order Phycisphaerales; family UBA1924; genus F1-120-MAGs238. The sequence continues at coordinate 716 of CAYTYD010000311.1, forward strand.
TCGGTTCACTCATCAAGGGTTGGCAGCAGGGCATTCCCGGTATGAAGGTGGGCGGCAAGCGGAAGCTGACCATTCCATATCAGCTTGCCTACGGCGAGAACGGCCGCCCGCCGACCATTCCGCCTAAGGCCACGCTGATCTTTGAGATCGAAATGTTCGACACCAAGTAAGACTGCCGTTTCGCGGCAGATCGCAAATGAAGGCAACCACCCCGGGTGCAAACTCGGGGTGTTTTCATTGAGCGATGGTTCAAAGTCAGAACCAGCGACCGAGAGGATTGCTTCCATGTCGCATGGCGTACGAACGAGATGATGGCCGAGAATTCGAATTGGGGCTGCACCCTGTGACTCCTGATACACTTGTGCAACACTTCAGAAGCAAGGGGACTTTGCATGGCAACTTTCGGCATGTTCACAGCCCGCCGCGGCAGCATTGGCAAGGGATGCCTGATCGCATCAGGCATCGTTCTGGCACTGATCGTCGCCATCGTCATTTGGGTGGTGCTGAGCTGGAAGGGATGGGCGGGCAGTTTAATGCGACAGAGCACGACCGGAATCGTGCAGAAGAGCTCTCTTGCGGATGATCAGAAGTCAGCGGTGATTTCGCGGGTTGATGCGCTGACCAAGGATTTCGAGGATGGAAAAATCACGACCGAGCAATTCGGCAATGTGATGAAGGCACTCGCTGAATCGCCGATCATGGCGGCGGGCGCTGTGTATGGCATCGAGAAAGCACATATCGAGAAGTCGGCCCTGACCAAAGAAGAGAAGGATGCAGGGCGGCTGGAGTTGCAGCGTGTCGCACGGGGCATGAGCGATGGCACACTGAAGCCGCACGATCTGCAGGCCGTGATCGACACGGTGTCCGAGACGGATCCATTTGGCAACAAGAAGATGAAGCAGAAGCTGACGGATGCGGATCTGAAGGCGCTCTTTGCCAAGTCGAAAGAGACGGCGGATGCGGCCAAGGTGTCCAACGAACCATTCACCATTGACCTGGTGTATGAGATCGACAAGGTGATCGCCAAGGGGTTGGGTCGACCGGAGCCAGCGCCACCGGGCGGCACCAAGGGACTTGCTCCGGCACCCGCTCCGGCACCCGCCCCGGCCCCCGGAACTCAGCCCGTCAACACTCCCGGAGCTGGCGGGAAGTAATCTCACGTGGGTGTGGCATTCGTGGGGTCATTTTCCCAAGAAGTTTGTATGGATTCCTCGCGAGTCTCGGCAACTTCCCTGCCTGAATCGACCAGCGCTGTGCCGCAAGGCATGTCGCAGCTTTCTGGCAAAGAAAAGGCCGTGCGCGCGGCCAAGCTCACATACAAAGTTCTGAATGACGATGTGGAGCGTGAGACACGCATCAAGCGGCTTCAGCACTTGGCGAGGTGGATGGATTCTTCGATCAAACTTCCCGGAAGCAAGCTCACCGTGGGGTGGGACCCCATCATCGGTGTGATCCCCGTCGCGGGAGACCTGGTGTCACTGTTTCTGAATCTCTACATTCTCTACGAAGCGCGGCGGATGAAGGCGTCGCTGAGCCAGTTGGCGCGAATCATCGCCAACATTCTGATTGATTTCGGGCTCGGCACGATTCCGGTTGCGGGTGATCTTTTCGACTTTGCGTTCAAGTGCGCCGAGCGTAACCTGCGCGTGCTCGGTATTGAGCCCTTGCCGCCGGAGCAATCGGGTGCAGAGATCGTTTCGACGGGCAACCCACTGCAACCAGCCAGGCCAATGTCCGATCAGCCCGATCGGTGAGAGATTGAGCACGAAGCCGCGTTCAACGGGTGTTTAGTACACTCCAAACTCCATCGGAGGTACTATGCAAAATCGTGTGTTCGCAACTCTCTTCTTTGTCTTGGCCGCATCAAGCCTTGGCTCAACATGCATTGCCGCCCCGATCACCATCGGCGCTCTGCTTTCAGAGATGACGGATGCGTCACGGTTGGCGCAGTATCCCGACCCCGCCTACACCTGCGCTCAGGCCAGCAGCTACGACCGCGCCTCCGATGGTCACGCCAATGACGAAAAGTGGTACGCCAATAACGATTTCGGCCAGTTCATCCGCGTCGAAACCAACGAAGGCCGCAAGGAATACGTGATGCTCGATGCCGCTGGCCCCGGCGCCATCGTCCGCATCTGGTCCGCCAATCCCAAAGGGACGCTCCGTGTCTATCTCGATGGTCAAACCACGCCCGTCATCGCCGAAAAACTTGAGAACATCCTCGGTGGCAAGTGGATTGCCCCTGATCCGCTTTCCTACGAAGCCAGCAAAGGGTGGAACCTCTACCTCCCCATTCCCTATGCCCAGCACTGCAAAATCACCTGCGATGCCAACGGCTTCTATTACCAGGTCAACTATCGCACATATCAGTCCGGCACAGAAGTCACTTCACTCACCGCGGCTTCTCTCGCCGAATCCAAAGCTGCCATCGCCGCGGCGGCCAAGGCTCTCACCGATCAGTCCATCGCCGCGAATCAACTCATCGCACCCTCGAACCCAAACTCCGCCACCGCGATCTATCGGGCAGAACTCACCGGCCAATCCGCGGCAGTCCTCGATCTGCCTCCCGGTCCACAGGCCGTCTCCACGCTCATGGTGCAGTTCAATGGAGACAAATCACAGTGGGAACAGATGTCCCGTTCCTGCATCGTCGAAGCGAATTTCGATGGCGAGAACACCGTCTGGTGCCCTGTCGGCGATCTCTTCGCCAGTGGCATCGGCGCCAACCAGTTTCACGACCTCAAGCGCAGCGTGAGCGCAGATGGTGTCTTTGTCTGCTCCTGGGTCATGCCGTACCAAAAATCCGCTCGCATCACTCTTCGCAATCTTGGCTCATCCGCCAAAGCACAAATCTCCGCGAACCTGTCACCATGGAAGTGGAACGACCATTCGATGCACTTTCACGCCGTGTGGAACTACGCGTATCCCGTGCACGCTTTCGGCGCCAAGGGCACGCAGGATTGGAACTACGTCGATATCTCAGGCCAGGGTGTCTACGTCGGCGATGCTCTCTCCATCATGAACCCTGTGAAGGACTGGTGGGGCGAGGGTGATGAAAAGATCTTTGTCGATGGCGAAAAGTCCCCATCGCACTTCGGCACCGGCACCGAAGACTACTACGGC
>CAYTYD010000312.1:0-3819 GCA_964441555.1 uncultured Phycisphaeraceae bacterium
AGGCGGACTCTTCATCAGCGTGCTCACTGACCCCACCACGGGCGGCGTCACCGCCAGCTTTGCCATGCTTGGCGACATCATCATCGCCGAGCCCAACGCGCTCATCGGCTTTGCTGGCCCCCGCGTGATTCAGCAGACGATTCGCCAGGAACTTCCCGAGGGCTTCCAACGATCCGAGTTCCTGAAGAAAGCGGGCTTCGTCGATCGCGTCGTGCCGCGCGGACAGTTGAGAAATGAACTGGCGCGATTGATTGACTATGCGGGAAAGTGATGTTCTGGAGCTTTCACAGGAAGGGCTGATTCAGATAAGGCCCTTTACTGCTGGCAGTAGTTCAGCCCAATTCGCGAACAATTTCAATGCGTCAGACATAGTGCAAGGCAAGGGTCGGGGCTACGCATTTCCAAAAGATCCCCACCCATCAACCACTCCCCCAAACGGCTTGACGGCTGCGGAGAGATCCGACTGCCGCTGTATCATCGATTGATAACTGACCATCATCTCCATCGTGCATTCAATTAGCCATTGGTCGCCTTCGTCGCCAATTCTCACCTTGTAGCCTTCTGACTTGAATCGATTGCTAAGTAGTGAGGTGTCCGCTTCCTTGGGCACAACAATATGGAAATCTACAACCATCGGACGATCCAGATTTGCCCCGTCATCAACGAGTCGTTGTAACGCGTGGCCATCGGCATTATCGGGAAATCGCATAGTCACGATTTGATCCTCCCGGCCTGTTCACTGTGGTGTCTCTGCCGGCCAGTCTTTCTGATCGCCTCTTGAACTATTGTAGCGAAATCCGGCAGGGGCACGGGTTTGACTGTGCCACGGGTTTGGCGTTCCAACTCTTGAATGGGTACAGATGTCGTCTCTGTCATCGGAGTGCAACGACGGTGCCGGATTGAGTTTCAATGCCGTGTACACCGAGAGTCCGCTTAAGGAATGGGGATGCAGTTCCTATGCTTGAGTCGCATGATGTGGACCCTCACTGATGTTGTGAAGGAGTATCTGGCGGGGCTACCACCCGTTCGTGATGTAGTGGACATAGCGGCTTGGGAAACCTGCTGCGAATCGGAAGCTACAGACGCACTTTGGCGTTACGAGCGATTGCAGACTCAAGGCGAGTGGGATGTTCAGTCTTCCTCTCCCAATCGAATCCTATTTGGCATGGGTGATGGAGGATTGATATCCATCGCATTTGAACACAACCAAATCGAGAAAGGTTCGCCACTCACGTCCTTACGTGTGCTGACTTCGCTCGCAGGACTTATCGAGGGAGCGTTTGTAGAGGATTGGTACGAGTACGAGGTGTTGGATATGCCGCGACTAGTGCAGGCCGCTCCGTTGCGGTCTCTTATGTGCTGCACAGACCGTGCAAGTGCCAACGCCGTGTACTCTGCGGTATCCGCGCTCCAATTGCATTCGCGTTCCCCTGGGTTCAGTTTGCACCTTCATTTCGTCGCGATGGGAGCGATCGCAAACATGAGTGCTGCGAATAGAGACAAGGAACTGGCCCAGCATCTTGGGTTGACGCTACGAAAGATGATTAGAGAGTGGGAGGACTGGGAAGGAAAGCCCACCTTTAGAGAGTGGGCAATGTTGGATATCGTCGATGCGCTTAGAGTGTAGTAGGTGGCGTAAGCAATCGCTCCACCACCATCCAATGTAGTGTGGTGACGTCATCGAAATCACTCAGCACGATGCCTTAAACATTAGTATGTTGCATAATGGATGCGCAATCTACGATCCATGAGATGCCGCATCGAATCGTCCAAAAGGTGTTATTACCGCTTACTTCGTTTTGTTCTTCTGCCCCGCTTGAGTGATCGCCTCTCGAATGATCGCAGCAAAGTCCTCATCGGTGAGTTCATTCACCGCGTTCGCGGTGCTGGAATAGCACTCGAGCATGGCATCGATGTCCTTCGCGAAATTCACTTTACGGTTCATTTGCGGGTCTTTGCAGGTGAAGCCAGACTCTGTCAGCTTTGCACCAAGTTCCGCGACGATGCCAAACACCTGCTTTGCCTTCTTGGCCTTCAGCGAAAACGGAATGGTCAGCGATGCCTCTTTCGAGTCGATAATGATCTGCACACCTGATTTCATGTCCGTCAATTCGCACATGGAAAACTGCTTGCGGGCAGCCGCTTCGGTGATCTTGAGCTGCTTGGCGATGTGCGCAAAGTCGAACTTTGACTGCTTGAAGGGCCGGTGAATCTTGCACAGGGCGGCGGCCAGTGCGTCCCGCTTCTTTGGTGTCAGAGGGGTGCTCTTGCCGCGTTTGAACGTGAGGTCGTAGCTCATGGAGTACCATAGCAGCCGTGTGCGGTAATAGGAAAAGCACTGCTGAGAAGCCCGATTGATCGAGTGAGTTGGCCTGGTTCTGGAAGAATGCAATGCAGCAGAAATCGCCTCAGTTTGCATGTCCCTGCTGCGAAGAAAAAGCGCTTTCAACGTGTGGAGAATATGAAGTTTGTCGCGTGTGTGGCTGGGAAGATGATCCGGTGCGGCAAGACGATAAGTCGTTTTCAGGTGGAGCGAACCAGATGAGTTTGCAAGAAGCGAGAGAGAAGCGTTGTCGTGATCGGGAAAATGACATCCACTGATAAGACGCAAACACGATGAGCATGACATGCCAAACGCTGGTCGCTACATACCCGATGAGTCAGTTGTCTCCGATACTCAGCTTTGGCTGATGTACCTTCGTTCACAATGCCGCAACGTGTTTTCACACGAGGTTCGACCATCGGCGAATCTTGCCGATCTGATGCGAAAGCATTGGCCAGAAACTGATCATTCAGAAGTGCGTCATTGCGCTCGCAGGACTCTGTCCGAAGTAGTTGCAGCCCGACAATTGCAGATTTCGAGATTGGGCCTGCGAACCGTCAGCAATTGTGGTTCAGGCAGATTGAAATCGATTCTGAGCATTTGCCATTCGAGTCCGCGCTGGCGCCGCCAAGGTCGGTTTGTATCCATGGACTTGCGTTACACAGATGGTTCAGAATTGGCAGAGGAGACAGGTGTGGTCGATGCGCTCGACGTGCCAGCGTGGGACATGTGGGTAGGCATCGATGAACTCGATGATGCGTGCAAGATTGTGTGCTGGGTTCCCATGGACTACAAACAGCAGATGCAACGAGCAATTCAACTTTGCCCGGCGCGGGCGATTGGCTGGGAATAGTCCTTTGGCCCGTAGATAGACGGGCTGCATCATGTGAAGTGGTACTGGCACTGAACTGGATTCGCTCGCCCCGGCAATCTTCACGCCGCAGTGTTTGCAGCAGCAAATCGCACTGTTCAGGAGACCAGTGCCACTGTAAATGTGATTCAAAGAAAAAGGCACCGAGTCAACTGACTCAGTGCCTTTGGTATGTCAGATGTCTGATGCTCGCCCTTAGCGAAGTCGAAGGGCGTCCCTTACTTCTGCGCCGCCGCGGTCGAGTGATTCGCCGCGACCTGGCTCTGCACCAGCACCAACGCTGTCTGCAACTGCACATCCGCGCCCTTGGCAAAGAGGTTGGCCGGATCCTCAGTCACCTTGGTGTCCTGATCGGGCAGGGCATCGGCGTTCTTGCGGATGGTCAACGCATCGGTGATCTGCGCTGGGAGCATATCGACGTGGATCATGGGCTCGACGCCCCACTGAGTCGCGCCGGGCTTGCGATGCAACACATACCCATCGGGCATGGTGTAGTACTGCGTCGTCACCTTCAAGCTGGCGTTGGCGCCGGGAAGCTGCCAGACGTTCTGGACACTGCCCTTGCCGTAGGAACGCTCGCCGACGATGGTGGCCTTGATCTGACCCTTCATGGCGTAGTGGCGAA
>CAYTYD010000313.1:0-3814 GCA_964441555.1 uncultured Phycisphaeraceae bacterium
ATCAGGCATCAGGCATCAGGCATCAGGCATCAGGCATCAGGCATCAGGCGGGTGATGGTACTTGTGTGCCGCATTCCGGGCATTTGGCGGCTGATAGTCCCGAAAGTGAATAGCCGCACTTGTGGCACAGACCCTGCCGCAAACGCCGCGCATTCCACGGCCAGACAACACCATCGCGAAGCCAGAGGAGTGAGGCGAAAAATGCACCTGCGACGGCCAGCATGATGCTGTTGAAGAGCACACCCTGCCAGACGATGCGCTTGGGTTGGACGGTCCAGACGAGTGGGGCTTGCTCGGGCGTGATGACGCCGCGATCGATCATGAGTTGCTGAAAGCTCTCTCGGATTTGAAGTAATGATTGCGAGTTCGATGAATTCACTAAGAGTTCCACGACGGCTCGACTATTCGATGTCATTGGGGCGAACCATGGAAATTCCGAATCGTCCAACACTATCTGGAATTGCGGAATTCTAATCCCCAACCGACCCCACTGATCCTTCTCTTCTTCACTAAGCCAGGGCGCCATGACTGTTGAATCCAAACTCATTCGGTTATAACGAGCGTACGAGGAGGGCACTTTGTGTTGATCAAAGTTCCACAGGTGAATTGGGCTCAACGCGGTACGAATGTCATACCTCAGCCGATGTTGCCATCCCCATCTTGGCGAACGATTGACCATCAGCATAACGACAAACACGACAGCCAAGACAAGCTGAGTCCAAGGAGATAACAGAAAAATACGACGGAACCACCACCATCGTGTGGGAGAGTTTGTCGCGCTTCTCCATGATCGATTGTCTCCCCACGGCATGCGGGCACCGCGCCAGATCCATTGCAAAGAATACAAGCAGAGCAGGACACTGCCAGCAGCTGCGGTGTTGTAGACATAGCCGGACCAGCGGACGGATGTCTTTGTGCTATTGCCCACACGCACCGCTTCAGAGAACCTCCTAAACAGAGGATGCTTGTCACACTTGCTGGCAAGATCATTCGCAAACGCGCTCGACTCTACGACTTGCCCGTTGTACATCAGTGTCGCAGTGATTGTCCATTCTTCTCTCGTGATCGCGAAGACGCCGCTTCTGGATTGGGGCTCAGTTTGCTGCGAAACGACGACAATGGCCGCCTGGTAATCAGGAATTCCCACAGTCTCAGATTCGATGAGTTTGCCGTCTTTCTCGTAGATCACCGTCACGTTCGATGGTGCGCCCCTTCGAAAAACCCCTGCTGGCCAACTCGATGGATACCTGATTGGATTGCCCTGCAACCAGTCGACGACCTTTCCAACATGCCAGGCATGGTTTTTGTCGCGTTCAATGAACGCCACATTCCATGTCATCCACGCCAGAATGGCAAGACACGCCGCCGTCATCAGCGGCGTCACGCTCAAAGCCAGAATGAATCGCCACACACGCCGCATGCGAGAATCCAGAATACCTGATCTACCTATTCACGCTGCGGCGGGTTCGCCACATTCCGGGCACCTTTGCGTGGTCAAGCCGACGAGTGAGTAGCCGCACTTCTGACATAGGCCTTGCCGCAGACGCCGGGCATTCCACGGCCAGACAACACCATCGCGAAGCCAGAGAAGAGATGCGAGGAACGCGCAGGCGACAGCCAGCATGATGCTGTTGAAGAGGACACCTTGCCAGACGATGCGCTTGGGTTGGACGGTCCAGAGGAGTGGGGCTTGCTCGGGTGTGATGACGCCGCGGGAGATCATGAGGTTCTGGAAACTATCGCGATGCTCTCGCAAGGAATATGAGTTGGACGGATTCACCAGAAGTTCCACAGCAGCGTGGTTGCTGGTGGTCATGGGTGCAAGAAAAGGATACTGATTGGAGTGAAACACTGGAATGCGGATTCCGGCCTTTCCCCACTCATCCCGCTCATTCTGAGTGAGCCAAGGCGCGGGGAGTATTGGATCCGTTCTTGCCGCTCTATTCAGAAATCCAGGAGGCAGCGGCAAGCCATCTAAAAATGGTGATTCAGGCAACCTGCTTGGGTCGTACTGCAGCAAATCGGCGACGTGCGGCGCGGCTTGCAACAAATCTCGTAATCGCACCTGCCATTCCCAGCGGGGCGATCGATTGACCATGACCAACACCACAAGCAGAGACGCACAAAGCAGAGTTGCCCAAGGCGACCACAGAAGGGTCCGGCCACACCACCACCGAAGCGTCCGCTTTCCTGCCGCGATACCCCAAGCTCGATTCATGCTCCACGGCATGCGCGCACCGCGCCAAATCCATTGCATGGAGTACGCGCACAGCGCAGCCACAACGACTGCTATTGCGTTGTACATGTACCCACTCCACACCACCGTGGGTACGCGCCCATTCGATATCAGAACGGTATTTGCGTACATGCTCAGGCCGCGATCGTGCTTCATCTTCTCTGCGATGCGTGCGGACAGTTTGGGAGAGACTACTTGCGTGCCTCCCTGCATCAGCTTCGCAGAAGTTCGCCACCATTCGCTCGTGATGGCGAACATGCCATATCTTGCGATGGGCTCAAAATCCGTAGTTAATATCACGCAAGTCGCAGTTGGATCATCGATTGAATCGCCATCAACTCGTCTCAGGCCACTGCCATCTTCGATCACGACGAACACTTGCGGCGGTGCCCCTCTTCGATAGACTCGTGGTGGCCATCCGGGTGGATACCTGCGCGTGCTTTCCTGCAACCAATAGACGACTTTGCCGACGTGCCACTGCGATGAACCAAATCGATATTCAAGTGCCGCATTCCATGTCATCCACGCCAGAATGCCAAGACACGCCGCCGTCATCAGCGGCGTCACGCTCAGGGCCAGAATGAATCGCCACACACGCCGCATGGTGACTTTCCCAGTCAGTACTCAGTACTCAGCACTCAGTACTCAGTACTCAGCCCTCACCACTTCTCATGAACTTCCCTGCCGCATCCTGTCCAACCCTTCCGGGAATGGGTAGGTGGGGAAGATCGTCGCCCCGCCCTGATTCCACGCCCCGATGGGCGGATACGCATCACCACGGAACCCGGCCTGATACATGGTTCGCAGCACGGTTTCAAATGACGGCTCGCCGCCATCCGGGCCAACCAATCGATTCGCCTTGGCGTTGAGAAAACTCACGGTGCAACTGGGGCCGCGATCGCGGCGGTCGGCCAGCATCTTCTGCACGGTGCGGAATCCGCGGGCCAGATCACTCAGCGTGAAATGGTCTTTGCCCTTGGGACGCAAGAGTGCCAGAATCAGGATGCTGTCCAGGTCAAACTTCAGCACAAACGGCTCTTTGTCGTGCGCGGCATGGATGCCCACCGACTCCTGAAACATTTTGGCGTAACTGGTGACGGACTTGGCGCTCCACTGGCTGCTGGGGACCAGGTCCACCAGCTGGCTCACCACGCCGTGCGAGTTATCCGTGTCGTTCACACCACACACCACCGTGCGGTAGCGCCCATCCACCAGATCGCGGATCATGTCCTGCCCCCACATGATGCGCATGCGGTCGACATCTCCCGCCCCAGGCAGCAGAGTCAGCCGCTGCGGAAAGTGCGCTGTGGACATCAACGCATCGGCTTCGTCATCAAATAGCCGGATTCCCTTGGACGCGCTCATGGTGGACTCCTTCTGATACTTCGGGTCACCCTCAGACAGCACGGCAAAGGGGTCGAAGGGCATCATGCCGCTGAGGCGATGCCGCTCTTTCCCGGGCTTTTTGCGTTCGCTGGCCATGATGGATGTGAATCAGCATATCCACCTACGCCATGCGCGGCGTACTGGTTCACGCCAGTTGATTCATCAAGATTCTGTGGTGGATGGTCTCGGCAC
>CAYTYD010000314.1:0-3798 GCA_964441555.1 uncultured Phycisphaeraceae bacterium
CTTGCGGTCTTTGTGCTTGTGAGAACAAGCAACCCGGACAGTGATCTGGTGCAGTCTGTCGGTTGTGCTGATGGCCGCACCGTGGCGCAGATGGTTGCCGGGCACGTCGCGGCATTGGGTGCACGCCACATTGGTGCCAGTGGTATCTCTGCTGTCGGTGCAGTGGTGGGGGCTACCAAGGCCAGCGATGCGGTCTCGTTGAGGGCGGCGATGCCGAACCAAGTCTTTCTGATTCCTGGGTACGGCGCACAGGGTGGTACATTATCAGACGTTCGCGGTATGGTGCGGTCCAATTCGGCAAACGCTGGCAACTCAGGCGTGCTCGTCACCGCCAGTCGCTCGGTAATTTATCCGACAGGCCAGACCGGATCGTGGCGGGATCGTGTAACAGTGGCAGCCCAAGGTCTTGCTGGCGAAATCGGTTCATTATCGCAAAATCACTGACCTCTGAAAGCGCAGGAATGACGTAGTGACGTTCGGGTAGGGAAGTTCCCTCCCTCGCGTTTGCGGCGGCTCGGTGGTGGCGAAGCCGCGCCCTGACCGGCTGTGTCAGGGGTGCGGTCCGGAAAAGACCTACTTAGGAAAAGTCCGAAAAAACGGCCAATTTCTTCGCGTGAGCGTGCGGCACGCCCTCGATTGGGCTTCACCAGAGGCACAGGCCGCAGAAATCGTACAAAAAGTACAAATTGCGCACTCGGATTAGTTGGCACACTTCAATCCATGTTGCACATTTGATGTGTTCAGTGGTTCGTCCGCTGGCGACAGCATTTTGACCGGTTTCCGGTCGGGTGGTGTCGTTGCGTTCAAAGCGTGAAACCCCACAGCTCGGGAGAGCACGGAGGAGTAGTGATGAAGATTTACAGTGCAGCAATCGTGACCGCTCTTGGTCTCGCGGCGTCCGCCAACGCCGCGTTCTACCTTGAGTCAGAGTCGAATGACACCCAGGCGACAGCAAACTTCATCGGGTCGTACATCGCCCCTGGTGACGGCATCGTTGTCGACGGTGGCATCAACAGCGTCCAGGCCCCCGATGTGGACTGGTTCACCTTTACGACCAGCAACGTGACCCAGATCGTGGTGTCCGTGTTCGGTCGCCCCAACAGCAACGTCGGCGACAGCTTCCTCGAGCTGTACGACTCGTCCGGCACGCTCTTGGCGTCCGATGACGACAGCAACGTGAACCTGTTCTCGTCCCTCGAGTACACGACCGCTTCCGGTGGTTCGTGGTCTCTCAAGGTCCGCAAGTTCAGCGACGCTGGCGTGGACTTCAACTACAAGATGATCATCGGCCTCAACATCACTCCGGTCCCGACCCCGGGCGCCGCTTCGCTGATGGCCGTCGGTGGCCTCTTGGTTGCTCGTCGCCGCCGCGCCTAATCGCGCTCGGATGACAGAAACGTCACAACTCACAAGCCGGACGGCCTCCACCGTCCGGTTTGTTGTTTTTTGCCTTTGCCCACACGAGTGCTCGAGATTGGTGACAGCTCGTGGCCTCAAAGCACAACCGGCTCCCCGAGGGAGCCAGCTGAATGGGTCAGAGATTTGCACGTGCAATGCCCGCCGGTGAGTTACCGGCTGGTGTCACATTGGTTTCTTGGCGATGGTTACATCGTAGACGTTCAGCAGCTTTTCTTTGTCGAAAATCATTTCCTGCCGCGAGAGGCCGACGATGTCGTACTCGGTGGTCAATTCAATCGCGTCGACCGGGCAGGCCTCTTCGCACATGCCGCAATAGATGCAACGGAGCTCGTCGATTTCGAACTTCTTGGGATATTTTTCGCGGTCGTCCCAAGGACTCTCGGCGGCCTCGATGTGAATGCAGCGTGCCGGGCAGATGGTGGGGCACATCATGCATGCCACGCACTTGACGCGACCACGCTCGTCACGATTGAGCCGGTGCACGCCACGGAAGTTGCTGGCATTCTGGCCGCCCTGAGCGACGGCCATGTGCTCACGCCGTTCTTCGGGATACTGCATCGTGCGGCTGGTCTTTCCCTGCCCGAAGGAGGTGAAGAAGTGCCGCATGGTGGTGCCAAAACCCTTGAACACTTCGGGCAAATAGGAAGCCTCGAGCGCATCCATCGGAGGTGTCGAGACGTGCAGAATGTCTTGATCGCGAATCGCCATGGCCCCAAGAGTAGCCGCGACATGCCTCACCGGACACTCACCTGCCATCAGTGGAATGCCATGGTCCGGTTTGGTATGCTGCAAAGCGGCTAACTTGACCTTTGGAGATCGGCATGAGCATCACTGGCGGGAACATGGACACTTCCGGGGCGATTTCCTCGGCACTGAATGAAACCCGTTCGTTTCCGCCGCGGCCTGCTTCTGATGTTGGCTTTCCCTCGTGGCACGTTGATTCGCTGGCGCAGTATCGATCTTTGCACTCCCAATCGCTGAAGGAGCCAGAAGCTTTTTGGGCCAGAGAGGCATCGCTTCTGGCGTGGTTTACCCCATGGTCCAAGGTGTTGGAATGGAATCCGCCCGATCCGAAGTGGTTCATGGGTGGAAAGTTGAACGCCTGCTACAACTGCGTGGACCGGCACGTTCAATCTGGACACGGCGACGATACTGCGATTATTTGGGAAGGTGAACCAGTCACACCGCGCACGAGCCATCCGGCGCCGGGGAGTGCGTATGCCAAAGAGCCGGAGATCAAGCACATCACGTATCGCGATCTGCAGGTGCAGACCAGTCGTATGGGCAATGCCCTGCGTGCTATGGGTGTGAAGAAGGGTGATGTGGTCACCATCTACATGCCCATGATCCCGGAACTCGCGGTGGCGATTCTGGCGTGTGCGAGGATTGGTGCCGCGCATTCGGTGATTTTTGGCGGCTTTGCCCCAACGGCGATCAGTGAACGCGCGATTGACGCAAACAGCAGGGTGATCATCACGGCGGATGGCGGGTATCGCCGCGGCGAGGTTGTGCCTCTTCTGAAGAATGTCGAAGAGGCATGCAAATTGCTGCACCAGCAGGGGCATGCTATTGAAAATGTTCTGGTGTGCAAACGCACAGGGCATCTGACCGGCGAAGATCGATTTGTTACGGGTGCATCGCGTTCCAACGCCGGGTTTGCGCCTGGGACGCGATTCCATTGGTGGCATGACACCGCCGCGTCGGTTTCGGATGCGTGCCCGTGTGAGGCGATGGACGCTGAGGACATGCTTTTTCTGCTGTACACCTCGGGCTCGACAGGGAAGCCCAAGGGAATTCAGCACTCTACTGGTGGGTATCTGACGTACGTCAATACGACGGCGCGGCTGACATTCAACCTCATTCCTGATTCAGGGCAGATTTTCTGGTGCAGTGCTGACGTCGGCTGGGTGACCGGGCACAGCTATGTGTTGTATGGCATCCTGATGAACCGGGTTCCCACGCTGATGTACGAGGGCGCGCCGAACTTTCCTGCGAACGATCGCTTTTGGGAGATCATCGCTCGACATCGAGTGACGCACTTCTACACAGCGCCGACGGCGATTCGCACGTTCATGAAATGGGGCGATGACCTGCCTGCCAAGCACGACATGCGAAGTCTGAAGCTGCTTGGGTCAGTCGGCGAGCCAATCAATCCGGAAGCGTGGATGTGGTATCACAAGGTGATCGGCGGTGAGCGATGTCCGATCGTCGATACCTATTGGCAGACGGAAACCGGCGGACACATAGGCACACCGTTGCAGGGAGCGATTGCGACCAAGCCGGGCTCATTCACCGTGCCGATGCTGGGAATCGACGCGGCGATCGTGAATGAGCAGGGTATGGAAATGTCATCGAACAAGGGCGTGTTGTTCGTGATTC
>CAYTYD010000315.1:0-3790 GCA_964441555.1 uncultured Phycisphaeraceae bacterium
TGGAGAATCAGGTGCGGCTGGAATCGCGACTGTTGTCGGGAATTCAATCGTCCTGGTCCGCGATTGTGACGGCAGATGGGGATTCGCCCCTGCGCGACCCGGACCCCAAGGGTCTGGCCCGAGTGCTGGGTGTGGATGTGACGCGGCCACTGTTTCGTGATGGCGTATGGATGAATCGCGAGGAAAAGAAATCGGGGAAGAGCGGGGCGGAGATTCTGCAGGCGCGACAGCCAAAGAGGCAGCCATCGCCGATTACGCCGAACTACAGTCAGCCACGGAAGGATTCGGAAGTGCCGGATCAGCCGAAGTGATGATTGGATGAGGATGGATGTCATGACACAGCCCACTGGTACGCCTGCCCCGGCTTCTGCTGCCCCTGTCGCTCCTGCTGCCGGACCGGTTGCCAAGCCGACGATCACGTTTGATGAATTTGCCAAGGTTGATCTGCGGGTGGCGAAGATCGTGCAGGCGGAGAATCACCCGTCGGCGGATCGGTTGTTCAAACTGCAGTTGGATGACGGATCGGGTACGCCCCGTCAGATCTGCGCGGGTATCCGCGGACATTACACGGCGGAAGAGTTGGTGGGACGATCGATCATCATCGTGGCAAATCTGGCTCCGCGGGTGATTCGTGGTGAAGAGTCGCGTGGCATGTTGCTGGCGGCGAGTGATGCGCCAAAGGATCCAGCGAATCCGAATGCGGATCGTCGGGTTGTGGTACTCATGCCATCGAGCGACATTGCGCCGGGCGCAATCGTGTCGTGAAGTGATATAGGATTTATGGCTGATGTTCATCCGCGAGGGCGGGGCGATCTTCCTTCAGCAATTGGGGAAAGAGGTCAGATTCCCATGATTTGGGATCGGCACCCATGCGCATGCCCAAGTCGGCGAGAGACTCCATGGTCTCTTTGATGAAGATGCCGGGCTTTGGTGGTCGCCATGAGTCGGGGATGGCGACGTAGCGAAACTCGACTTCGACATTCTGTCGCCTGAGCACTTCGGCCTGAAGCATGACCTGGCGGAGAGAGCCCAGGGTGCTGGCGCGGATGGCGGTGGAGACGCTGGCCTCGGTGATGCTGATCCAGGTGGGCTGGATGATGCGGGGTTCGGCGCCGAGCTGATTGTTGATGATGATCCAGTAACGAAAGCGCGGCGTGGGTTGGCCGGGGAAGCGCTTCTGATAGACTCCAAGGGGCGAATCGTCCGGATGCGTGACGTTCAGGAAGAGGATGTTGCCGGTGGTGCCACCGTCGACGTAGAGCGCGCCATCAATGACGACGGGAGGAAATGCCGCGGGGATAGCTGCAGAGGCCATGAGGATGTCGTAGAAACGTCCCGGTACACCTCGCTCGACAAATTTGCGTGCTTCGGCGGTCAAATCCCACGGATGTTGGACACCGAGATCCAGATTGGTGGTTCCGATGGAGAGGGTCCGACCTTCGCTTTCGGCCTGGGCGATGCGGCGAATGACATCGGCATCGACTTCGCGTTCAAGGTCGCGGCGGAGGCCCTTATTGCTCATGAAGGATTCGCGGACGGGGAGAAAGAAGAAGATGTCTTTGAGTGAAGCCCAATCTGATTTGGGGTTGCGATACAGCTTGGTGATGCGTTCGTAAGAAGTTTCATCGCCCAGCAGGGCGAAAGGCGCGATGAGTGCACCGGTGCTGACGCCGGTGACGACATCAAAGGTTGGGCGGTGCATGATGGTGTCTTTAACGGAACCCCACCCTTGCAGAAAGCCAGCGCCGAAGGCGCCGTAATCGCCACCACCGGAGAGAATGAGAATGTCGAAGGTGGGGTAGGTGTCAATGCCAGCGTGGTAGGCATCGGCATCAATCTTCATGCGCTCGACGTACCGATCAAGGGTGACTTTGCGGTATTTGTCGATGTCGCGAAGCCGCTCGACGCGCATGCGTTCGAGTTCGGCCGTGGTCTGCGTGGGACGATTGACAGCGCAACCAACCAGCGAAGGGATGGTGACGCATGCCAGCAGCAGAGAGATGCAGAGCGAGATGAGGCGAGGAGTCATGCGGAGGCCCCGATGGGTGTTGCGCGTAGATGCCGCGAGAGAAAGTCGGTTTGGATGGTTTTGGCTTCGGCGCTGACGCGACCAAAGCCACTGTGCTCCTGCGGTGCGCCGGTGGTTGGCCAGGTTTTGACTTCGATAAGTGCTGGATCTGCGCCGGTGGCGGTGTATGTGTCTTTGAGGTTTGAAATGAAGACACGCACGCCAGCCCAGGGGACAACCTGATCCTGTTCGGAATGCAGAACAAGAAGTGGCAGAGGTTTGAAGGAGCCCAGGCGACGGGTGGGATCGAGTGCCGCGATCTTGTCTTGTGGGTGCTGCGGGAGTGTGGATGAACGCATCGGCATGCCGGTTGTTTGCGGGGAGTAGAGACCCTCAAGCCAGCCGGTTGCGCCCTCGATTGCAGCACACGTGAATGGATGCGGATCGCAGAGGCGACGGAGGGTGGTCATGCCTCCGGCGCTCATGCCGCCGAGTCCCATGCGCGAAAGGTCGAAGCAGGAGCGGAAGTGGGGGCTGGCGAGGGCGGTGGTGATCTGATCGATTTCGCTGACTGCCTGGAGGAGAATGTCGAGAGTGCGTTCGGGACGCTGCATGGATTCATCGAAGCGATCGCCATGACCGGGAAGATCGATGGCGCAGGTGGCGATGCCAGCGCGAAGCCAACGGAGGTAGCGTCCGGGGTCGAGTTCCTTGGAGACGGTGCGTCCGTGGAGCCAGATCATGACGGGAGCGGGGGTTTTCCAATCCGGATGGGCGAGAAGAGTCGGGATGGAGGATGCGCCCAAGCGCATGGTGCGCACTTTCGCGGCCAGTTCGGAAGGGAACTGAGCGAAGCGGTCGTTGACACCGGGGACTTTGGGCGGTGAAGTAGACATGGGAATCACAGCGTGACGCGAGCACCGGGGTCGATCTTGATGGAGCTGGCCTTGGATTTGAGGTCTTCGGGGGCGATGGCGGTGAGTGGGGATAGTTCGATGAGCGCGTTGACTGTGCCGTTGGAATGGCGGGGGATTTTGACGCCGACAGATTCGAGCCAGCGTGCGGCGCGGGTGGATTGAAGGTCTTTGCTGGATTCGGCGCTGTCGACGCCCGTGGCGTTTTTGATTGGGGCGAACTCTTCGAGGCGGTCGGTTTCGTAGACGAGGGATTTTTCGCAGAGTGGCAAGGCGTCGAAGATGAACTTTTCGAGTTTGACGGCGTTGGGCTTTTCGGGATTGATGATGTTGCCGGTGGTGAGGTCGATGTGCGGAACTTTCTTTTCAGCGCGATGGAAGGGGAGAGCAAAGCGCGGATCGCTGGCCATACGTGAAAGGAACTCGACACTGATGATGTGGATGGCGATGGAGCCGCCGGGGAATTTCAGCGAGCCGTCGGGAAGGGTGGCCTTGGAAAGTGCCGGAGGCATGTCGGAGTATTCCATGACCTGGGTGCGCCCATCGATGGACACAAACACACCAACCTTTTCGTCGGGACCGGCCTTGCGGACCATTTTGCTGGACATCTCGCCACTGGATTCGGGAGCGGCGGCGTGCAAGCCGAGGAAGATGGGATCGACGATGTTGACGCTGGGGTTATCGACTTGGAAATAGGAGAGATAGGCGATACCTCGGGATTGCATGTCGGCGATGGAGCCACTGACGTGAAGAGCGCGAATGGCACCGCCGTGACCATCGGGATTGGTGGCGAGTTCATCTTTGGCTGCGAGGAGGATCTTGCCTGTGGCCATGTCGAAAGAAGGCATGACGCCCTGCTGGAAGAACT
>CAYTYD010000316.1:0-3784 GCA_964441555.1 uncultured Phycisphaeraceae bacterium
GGCTGATGGCGATCGCCTGCTCCAGATAGCCACCCGGGTTGTAACGCAGATCGAGGATCAGTCCCTTGACGCCACCCGCGTTATTCATCAGTGCCAGCGCGCGATCCATATCGCGCGAGGTGTTGTCAGAGAATTGGGTGAGACGCACATAGCCGATGCGGTTGGCCGAATCGATGTACCAATCCCATTCGTTGGCGCCCGGAGTCAGGCCATCGCTGGCTCGCTTCCAGCCCTTCACCGTCCGCACTTCGATCTTGCTGCGCGTGAGGGGGAAATTCAAGTCGATCTTCTTGGCTTCAGCGCCATCCTTGGCAGCGATCTCACGCTCCACACCCAGTGTCACCTTGGTGTTGATCGGGCCGGTGATGAGTTCCACTGCCTGATCGAGCGAAGAAATGCCAAAGAGGGCCTGTCCATTCACACTCTTGATCACATCGCCCGCGCGGATGCCGGCCTTGTGCGCTGGCATTCCTTCGAGTGGCGTGGAGACCTTGACATTGGAAAGCTCATCAAACTCAATCTGCACGCCGATGCCAATGAAGTTGCCAGCAGTGGCACGCTGGAAGCGACCCATCTCATCCGGCCAGATCACGGCGCTGAATTCATCAAAGTGGCTGAAGGCGCCATTGCCGAACTCGTGCAAGATCGCCTGCGGCATGATCTTCACCGAGTTGTTGCTGGCGGTGATGATCCGTTCCAGCAGTGAATCCATGCGCTCGGCGCTAATGTCGGCTTTAGCCAGATTCAGTCCCGTGATCTCTGCATCCAGAGCTTTGACAAAGGCGTTTCGGGCGGCGTCATCAGCCAAGCCGGGGAAGGCGTCCAAGAGATCCTGTGTCTCTGTCATGGTGCGCAGGGCTTCGACGCCATCGACCACGACGCGGTTCAGCGTCGGTTGCTCGACATGCCGCGATGCCGCACGAATCACCGCGCGCACAGTCATGGCGCGATCAATATCCGCTAACTTGGTCTTGAAATCGTCTCCCGCCGGGTTGTACGGGGGCAGTTCCTTGGTCTTCTCCAGCTTGGCACGCTCATTACGCAACTGCCACAACTTGGCAGGCACATACATGCGGAGCATGGCGAGGCGGCGGCCCTGACGCTCCGCATCCTTGCGATAGCTGCCCTTGTCATCCAAAAGGGCATCCAGGCGGGCGTACAACTCGGAAGCCATCAGCCAGTCGCCGCGATTCTCAGCAGCACGTGCCGCAGCATCGCCCTTGTCGATCAATTGCTTGATGCGATCCTGCTTCATCAACTCGGTCTTGTCGAGAGAGAGCAGTTGCAATTCCAGAGCAGACTTAAAGGCCTTGGAAATGGAAAGATCGGACGCGTCACTCTGCAGGTTCTTGTCCAATTCCTCCTTCACTTCGGCGATGCGCTTGGCGCGATCCATTTCACGCTTGGCGATGTTGTCAGCGAGCGATTTGGCCTGAGTGACGACGGCACTCCCCGCATCAGCCGGGGTTGCCGTGAGCAATGCCGAGAGGTTCTGGCCATCGCGAGTGGTGCCAGACGTCCACACCTGATTTGACCAGTCGGTGAGCGACAAGGTCGTCGTGGTGGATGCTGGTTGGGTGGTCGCCTGCTGGGCGGAAGCGGAGTAGCAGCCGCCACTGAGGGCAAATAGCGCCAAGGCGGTCGGAGCCAGATTGATGAGAGAGGGACGGAACAGCTTGGTCATACACACTCCCAGGCGGCACATTCGGCCGGTCAAACCCCTTCGTCACTACGCCAGTGCGAATGGGGTGGGTCGAGGCCGCCGCGATCTCTAACTGAGATGCGCAGATCGGCGGTTTCGGTCCAGAAACACCATCGGATCGTGTTTTTCGCCCCTGCGGGCGTTTCCGGCGATTCTGGCCTTGTCGGATGATATCGGGCCGGTGCAGGCCGCCCCGATGTTTCTTGGGTTGTGTTTGAGGACGTTGAAGGTGCCGGTCAATGCCCTTTGGGGGGCTCAGGAGGGCCTATTCAAGATGAGTTTTGCGGTGTTGATTGGTTATGGCCTTGGCGACCAGGGCGATGCCGATCCCCGCCACCACCCCGGTACTGATCAGGACCGCCGGCTCGAAGGCGGTCGGTTTCAGTTGACCTCGATCAATAAGCATGGTGGGGACCAGCCCGATCATGGGGCCAATGGTGTAGCCGACTCCGATGAGGGCCTCGTGCATGCCCCCGGCATCCACCTCGGCATTGCCGACGCTCATGGCGTAGTAGATCGCGCCGGAGTAGATGCACGACATGCCGGCTCCGAAGATTGTCAGGCCCCCGATCAGCAGCCATGTGCCGGTGGCGTTCCCCTCCGGGCTTCCAGCCAATCTCGGAGCCAGGATCGCGGCAACGAATCCAACCAGCAGCATGATGCCGCCACCGATCGGATGAACCCATGTGCCTCGCCACTTGGTCGTGGCCTGATGCGCGATGAAGCCGAGCATGCGGGGGAGCTGCCATGCGGAGAGGACAATCGGTTGCCAGGCAATCGGAATACGAAGCGTTTCCATCGCCGAGGGGAGAAATGGTCCAAGGGCACTGGAGATGACATACGACACCGGCATGATGATGCGGAAGGTGGTCAGCAGGTCGCGATAGATAGAAGGCTGGGCGGCTTGGTGAGCTTCCGCTTCGTGCCGCGGGGCAAAGCGTGGGAAGGGAATCAGCACCGCGCAACTGAAGAGGTGCATGGCTCCCAGCACGGCAAGTGCCGCGACCGCGTGTCGTTCCAAGGCCGGGCCCATTCCCCAGCTTGCCAGCACCACTGCTGATGACCACACGATGTTCCAGATGCCCAATGAGCGAAGCAGCGTGGGACCGCTGCGGCCGCCGGAAACGAACGACTCGACAACCGGCCAGAGAATGCCGGTGAGGGGCGAGTACAGCGTGACGAGAAGCCAGAGAGGCCAGGATGAATCAATCGATGCGAACTTGGCCCCGAGCGGAATCAGGCACAGAACTGCCATCAATCCCATCAGCCACACCAGCACGGCACGATCGGAAAGATCTGGAAATCGAATCCGAAGCGCACGCACGAGGGGGCCCGCGGCAAGCGATCCGACGATGTAGGTGATGCCGATCACCACGGCCATCAGATAGTTGTCAAACTGCGTGAAGCCGTACGCCTGCTTGGCGATTAGCGTGATGCCGTAGGTGACGATGCCAGTGCCAAATGAAGAAAGAAACGAGAAGATGTTGACGGCCCACAGGGGTGCCGCGGCGCGAGAATGTGAAGATTGAACCGGACCATCCATGGGCGGGGAGGGTACGGACAAAGTCTGTAGAAGTCTGCAACTGAATCAAAGTCCGGCTTGCTCAAGTTGTTCGATGCTCTTGAGGTAGCGATTCAAACCCACGAACACCACGATCGAAAGCAAAGTCCCGATCGGAATTGCGAATAGGTATATTCCTGCCATCCCATACATCAACCATGCCAGATTGCGCTTTCGCATGAGTGTGGCAAGCCCGCCAACTATTCCAGAAATTCCCAGGAGCGACATGGCCGCGAAAACGGCGATAGGTGGGTCTTTGGGATCTGAAGGCGTACCCAATTTTGTAACGGCTAGGAGAATTGCTGGAGTAAACAGCACTCCAATGAGGATGAACAGAACTGCACAGGCGCGAATGTTTCTGTAGTTGCGATAGTCTCGATCGTTCAGTACAGATTTCGCGGTGATTGTGCTCATTGGGTCATAATACAGAGAATTGCTGACTGCCATCTCGCGTGGAATACTAATCCACCGGCGTCAGCGACACACTGCGGATGTTGATGAACCCACTACCCGCCGGAGGC
>CAYTYD010000317.1:0-3774 GCA_964441555.1 uncultured Phycisphaeraceae bacterium
GATCATGCTCACCAAGAAGAACATTCACCCCAATGTCGACTTCCCTTGCGGCATGACGTATTTCACCATGGGCATTCCAGTGCCGCAATACACCCCCATTTTCGTCGCCAGCCGCATCACCGGATGGTGTGCTCACATCATGGAGCAGCACGCCAACAACCGCATCATCCGCCCCCTCTCCCTCTACTCCGGCCCCGCGTATCGCAAGTGGAATGGATGATGCTGAATGACCGCCGTCCCCTCCCCCAATGACACTCGTGGGGATCGGTGGCTGTCTCGTGTCATCGACCGGGTGGCTCGGCTACACCCGCGGCTGGGGATGCTGCGCTTCGAAGAAGCCCTGCGACGAAACACGCCGGAGTTGATGCACCAACACCGCACTCCAGGAGTGCAGGTTTCCTTTTCAATCGGCGGGTGTGCGACTCGAACTTTGTGCTTCGGCCTCGCCTGCACGCGCTCACGCGTGCCGGTCGACTCATCGACCCTGTTTCGGTTGGGCTCTGTCACCAAACCCTTGGCCGCATTAGGAGTGCTGGCTTTGGTGCGAGACGGAGTCTTGAATCTCGATCAATCAGTGCACGCCGAAATCGAAGAGTTCTTCAACCATCTGAATGAGCGGGATCGCCAGCGTGTACACGGCGTGACCATGCGAAATCTCCTCAGTCACACGACGGGGCTGGCCCATTTCAATCCGCCTCGATTGCACAACGCAACCAAAGACATGTGGCTCAACAGCACATCACTGAAGTTTGAGTCTGACCCGGGAACAAAGCCCGGCTATTCAGGTGTAAATTACGCCCTTGCCGAGGTCGTCGTGGAAAAGCGAACGCGGCAGGATTTTCCAGCACTGATGCGCGAGCGTGTGCTCACACCCCTGGGTATGACATCGAGTCGGTTTGAGCGCGAGCTCCACCAAAGCAGCGAGACTCTGGCAAGTGATCACGACAAAGACGGCGGGTTTCTGGATTCACCACCCAGCGTCTGCCATGCCTCTTCCGGCCTTGTGAGTTCCACCGCAGAAGTCTGCCGCGGCTTGCAGACCTGTCATTTCACCGATGGTTTCTTGCCCCCCGATCTCTCGCAGTTGCAATTCACCCCTCAACCCCACGGCCTCGCCGGCGCGACCGCCACCCTCGGAATGCACCTGCACAAGGGCACCGATGCTCGAAGCTTGTCCCACGGCGGAACACGCCCCGGCCATCGATCTCTGGTCGTCGTCGTTCCCGAGGCCCGGGCCGTGCTCTGCATCGCCGCAAACAGCGAATCCGGCGCGGAAGTCTTCAAGCCAATCACAGGGTTTTTCCGGGCAATCACCATCGGAGTATGACCCCCAATTGATGTAGGGATGATTCCCCCTTCGCGCGCCGACCGGAATGTGATATGCTGCCCACCCCCGGCAGTCCGAAAGGGTCCGATTTGGGCCGGGAACATGGAGTTTCTTGCATGCGCGCTAATGCCTGGATGACGACGGGATTGATGCTGGCCTCTGTGTCGGCTGTGTCGATGGTCGGCCTGCTCGCCGGTTGCCAGTCCAGCCAAAGTGGCGGTAACACCACAACCAGCGGCAGTTCGGCCAGCGCGACCGCAGGATCAAGCACCGTCTCTGGCAGTCCCAAAGACGCCGCGTTGGTGAAGTCTCCCGAAACCTTCCTCAATTCCAAGACCCCCACAGCCACAGCACCAACCGGCGGCGGCTTGGTCGATGGCGGCGCAGGCCCTAAGCGTGCAACCGGCGAGTTCCCCAAAGTCGCCCAAGGTGAACCCTTCTGCGTCATCAATGGCGAGCGCGTCCCCGTCCCCAACATCCCGATGGGTGATGCCGCGACGATTCAGAAAATCCTGGCTGAGGGTCAATACAACAACCAGACCTTCGCGACTCTCAGCTACATCTGCAACACCTTTGGCCCGCGCCTGACGGGCTCGACTGCGCAGGAAAACACCGCGAAATGGACACTGGCCCTTTTCCGCTCGTGGGGATTGAAGGCAGAACTGGTGGAATGGGGACCGATTCCGGTTCGATTTGACCGCGGCCCGAGCACTGGCATGGCCTTCAAAGCCGGCGGCGAACCCCGCAAGCTCGAGTTCTCCACCCTCGCCTGGACTCCCGGCACCAAAGGCCCGGCCAAGGGCAAAGTCTTCAAGCAGCCGACGACGGAAGATGAATACGCCGCCATGAAGGACTCCCTGCAAGGCGCATGGATCCTCCTTCCCCCGCCGAATGCGACAGGTCAGCGCGGCGTCCGCACCAGCTCGCGCGATCGTTTCGACCAGCGTGCCAAAGCCCGCGAAGATCTCGCCAAGGGCGCATCACCCGACTCCCTCCCCCTCGAAGTGCGCGTCGGTTTCAAGGGCATCGCTGGCTTCATCTCTCAGTCCCGCGATGAGCGCGTCTGGACCGGCGCCACCAGCGGCTGGATGACACTCGATCCCAAGAAGCCCGAAACCTGGCCCCAGGATGTCGAAGTCACCGTCCGCCAAAGCGACTACGACTACTTCGTCAAGGCCATTGAAGCCAAAGAATCCATCGAAGCCGAATTCAACCTCGACAACAAAATGATCCCCGGCCCCTTCCCCGTCTATTGCGTCGTTGCCGAACTTACCGGCACCGAACTCCCAGACGAAGTTGTCATCGTCAGTGGACACATGGATTCTTGGGACGGTCCCGGCTCTCGCGGCACCACCGACAACGGCACCGGCACCAGCGTCACCATCGAAACCGCCCGCATCCTGACTGCCGTGGGTGCCAAGCCCAAACGCTCCATCCGCTTTGCCCTGTGGTCCGGCGAAGAGCAGGGCCTCCACGGCTCTCGCGCTTACGTCCAGAAGATCAAGGACGAATGGGGCAAGGTCTCCGCATGTTTCGTCGATGATGGCGGCACCAACTACCAGGGCGGCATTCCCTGCGCCGACAACATGGTGGAGTACCTCGCCGCGGCGACCGCGCCCGTGTCGATGGCCTTCCCGGAAATGCCTGTCAACATTCGCCCCACCGGCCCCACCATTCAAACACACGGTTCCAGCGATCACGCTTCGTTCAACGCGGTGGGTGTGCCCGGGTTCTTCTGGGACGAAGTTGGCCGAGCGGACTACGGCTACGGCTGGCACACGCAGTATGACCGGCTGGACCTGGCGATTCCCGAGTATCTGACACAATCGAGCACCTGCTCAGCCGTGACGGCGTACAACCTGGCGTGCGCGCCATCAATGTTGCCCCGGGCGCAGCGGAACCCGGAAGGGGCACGTCCGCAGCGGCGTGTCAATCCCAACCGCGTCAACGACTCCCTCGCCGGGCGCCCTGATGGAACTGAGTCAGGTGGTCCGGATCGCCCCGCGCGTCCAGCCCGCCCGGCAAATGCGCCCGCAGCCCCAGCCACGCCAGAGCCCTCCAAATAAGCCGAAGATGGAAGCCAACGATGTAGTCTGAAGGGGACCATGGATGGCCACTGAGAGACTCTTGACCGCAGCCGCGACAACGCCCGAAGATGAGCGTCTGTCGCATTCGCTGCGCCCAGAGTCCCTGGGTGAATTCGTCGGCCAGTTGGAACTCATCGAACGACTGACCATCTCCCTCAAAGCCGCCAAAATGCGGGGCGATGCGATGGAGCACCTGCTGCTGCATGGCCCACCGGGATTGGGAAAGACCACCCTTGCCCACGTCATCGCCCGCGAGATGGGGACGCGGGTGCGGCTGGAATCCGGCCCGACCCTGGCCAAACCGATGGACCTGGTGGCGGCCCTTTCCACCTTGCAGCACGGGGATGTCCTGTTCATCGA
>CAYTYD010000318.1:0-3764 GCA_964441555.1 uncultured Phycisphaeraceae bacterium
CGATCTCCGATTCCCCGATGCCGCAGCACCC
Organism: uncultured Phycisphaeraceae bacterium; assembly: GCA_964441555.1. Lineage (GTDB taxonomy): Bacteria > Planctomycetota > Phycisphaerae > Phycisphaerales > UBA1924 > F1-120-MAGs238. Next base: position 32 of record CAYTYD010000318.1, read on the forward strand.
GATGATCCGCGTCCGCACCAGTCGCCCCGCCTCAGGCCTCAAGAGGGGCGAAATCCTCTCCCGAAACATCGGAAACAACTCCCCCGGCGGCCCCGGCGCACAAAACACATCCACATCGCCGATCACGGCGTGAATCCCCGGCGCGGTCCCATGCGGATTGCTGATCGCCCGCGCCCGCGATGGCCGCAGCGCCTGCACCCGGTTCACTTCCGGCATCTCGCGCTTGCGATTCGTAAAGACCGCCTTGATCTCTTCGAGTGAGATCACATCCTCCACCAGCACATCACCGCTGGCCGCCGCGACGGCTTGCCGCGTCAGGTCATCCGCCGTCGGCCCCAGGCCCCCTGTCGAGATGATCACATCCACTTCATGGGCCAGCCGCAGCAGCACGCGAATGTGCGCTTCCAGATCATCTGGCACCGTCACGTGCTCCACCGGCTTGATCCCCAGATCCATCAGCCGCTCACTCACCCACTTGCTATTGGTGTCCAGCGTCTGCCCCAACGTCAATTCATCACCAATCGACAAAACCGCGGCACGCCGATGGACCTTTTGCACATTGCTCATGCGGCATTGTTGCACACATTGAGGAAGCCCATCAAGAACTACCACCAATCTGAAATCTTCACCTGTTGAATCACACTACCCGTCGTTGACAACAACGGTCTCTCTTCTCGTGCGGGCTGCCTTCGACACCCTTCGACGCTGCTTCCACTTCCCGTAGGGGCGGCTAATCCATCGGCTTTGCAATCGCTCTTCGTTTCGAATCTCGGTCATTGCTTTTCGAAAGTCCGACCGTCGGGCTTCCGTAGTCGCGAGAAGCTCTTTGACCCGACTCCGCAACTCCGTTTCTGCTTCGCGCCAATCAACATCAGGCGACCCAGCATTACCCGAGGCAGCTCGAATCACGTGTAACTCAAATGCTCTTTGCTCGACCGATTCCCGATGAACAGCAAGTGGATCTGAACGATCCTGCCACCGCCTATACCAAGGACGATCGTGCTGCAATGCCAAGCCCCATTCAAATACTGCAGGCCAGTATACCTGTATGTAGTCGCGCAAATCCGCTCTTGCGGCGTTCGGCTGCTCTCCTCGCACAAACAATGCGAGATAATACCTGTGCAACTCAAGCAGCGAACGCACTGACTTGTTCGCTTCAGCGGTGATGCTTGCATGAAAGAAATGACGTAGCATTGACTCAATCCTGTCAATAGCTTGTGATTCTTCTTTGGTAAAAGACTCCTCCAAGCAGTAATCAACCGATTCGCTGTCCAACAAGCGTCGCTGGCACGCTAGGATCGATTTGTTTAGCGCTGGCAGAAAGGACCGGTTGTACTCCGGCATATATTCGCACGCGAGAAGCGTCCCAAGTTCCTTGCGGTAACTCTCTTCAATCTTGAGCGATATATCTGTGTTCTTGTCCAAAACTGATTTATGATAAATGCGCAGTCCATGAACAAGCGTCGCAACAGCAAGCAATGCGGACGCAGCCGGAATAACTGCCCCGACAATCTTGGCATAATCCTGGGCCTCTTGTGTAAAAAGCCAATGCCAATCAAACATGTTTCGGCCTCCCGCACTTCGATTGAACGACTGTGCTGACAGCAATATACCGAAGAATGTCTGAAGCTACAAGCCAAGCAGCTCGATGCCCTGGATCACGTATCCTTGTGGTTGCGCATTCACTTTGCTCAATCGCAATCCTCTCCAAGAACTTTACCGCGTTGAGTTCAATTTCTGGCTCATGACGTCAATTCCAAACCACATTGCTCTTTAAGTGAGGCAGGACCCACATGCTGCAATCAAAAGCTACAGCGAATTCCTACTTATGCGCCCGATACCCCCGCTCATTCTCACCCACAAAGTGCACCGCGATCGTGTTCGTCGCTTTGGCCCGGCCCAGCGGCCGTCCCGCCAACAGCACAATCGGATCACCTCGCGCCACCAACCCGTGCGACAACAGATACGCATCCACCCACACATTCCACTCCGCCAGTGTCGCCGGCGCTTCCATGCACACCGGCATCACGCCCAGCAGCAAATTCATCCGCCGCGTCGCCCTCGGGCTCGATGAGCACGCCAGAATCGGAATCCGAAACCCTGTCTGACTCAAGAACCTTGCCGTTCCACCATTCTGGCTCCAGCACACGATCAACTTTGCCCCCATATCCGCGGCAATGTGCCACGCACCATGCGCCAATGCCGCCGTCGGATAATGCTTCTGAATCACCTTCAAAGGCGGGCTCGGCACCTGCGGCAAGTTCGCCAGCCGCTCCTCCGCCACCGCCGCGATCCGCTTCATCGTCTCCACCACCAGCACCGGATGCTTGCCACTCGCCGATTCCGCGCTCAGCATCACCGCATCGGTCTGGTCAAAAATCGCGTTCGCCACATCGCTGGCTTCCGCTCGCGTCGGAATCGCGTTCTCGATCATCGTCTCCAGCATCTGTGTCGCCACGATCACCGGCCTGCCCCAACTTTGCGCGCAGGCGATGATCTCCTTCTGCGCCACCGGCACCCGCGCCACATCCATCTCTACACCCAAATCACCCCGCGCCACCATGATCGCGTCGCTCGCCTCGACAATCGCTTCCAGATTCGTCAGCGCTTCTGGCTTCTCGATCTTCGACACCACCTGAATCTGCAACCCCTCATGCGCTGGATCCATATCAGGACTGCGCGAGCACATCCCCGCCAGCTTCTCCTTCAATTCCAAAACCTCAGCCGCGTTGCGCACAAAGCTCAGGGCCAAAAAGTCCAGCCCATTCGCCACCGCCCACTCCACACAGTTCCAATCCTGTTCGGTAATCGCCGCCGCGCTCAGCGTGCTCTGCGGCAGATTAATCCCCTTCTTGCTCGTCACCAATCCCCCCACCAGCACACGGCACTTCAACTCCCCCTTCTTGGCATTCCGCTCCACCGCCACCATCCGAATCAACCCGTCGTTGATCAATACCTTGTGCCCCGGCTCCACCTCATCCACCAACTTCTCATACGCCAAAGGCAACACGACGCATGAAGTTCCGTTCTCACCCTTCTCAACAAACGCCAGGGGCACGCCCTTGCGCAGCAGCACATCCGTCCCGGGCTCCAGCATCAACCCGCCATCCGGCACCATGCCCACTCGGATCTTCGGCCCTTGCAGATCTCCCAAACACGCGATTGGACGATCCAGCTCCGCGGCGACCTGCCGCACCGTCATCAACCGCTTGGCGTGGGAGTTCAAATCACCATGCGAAAAGTTGAATCGGAAGATCGACACTCCGGCCAAAATCAGCCGCCGCACCACCTCCGGCGAATCACTCGCCGGGCCGATTGTCGCCACGATCTTGGTCAGGGTCGGCGGCGGTGCCGCACCCATACCCCCACCCATGCCCCCACTCACACCCCCCTGCTGGGCGGTTTCAGAACCGGAAATCGCGTCGAATCGAGGGTTTGGCATGACAGTGGACATACCCCTTCTATCGGCTCATTCCCCTTTCCTCGGGGGCCATTTCCTCCCTAACATCGCACCCATTTTCAGGTCCATATTCAGGAGTTTCCCATGCCTCGTCGCCCCAAGATCAGCATCATCGGTTCAGGAAACATCGGCGGCGAATGCGCCCGCTCCATCGCCATGAAGGAACTCGGCGATGTCGTCCTCCTCGACATCCCGAGCAAGGAAAAGCCCGAACTGCACATGCCCAAGGCCAAGTGCCTCGACCTTGCCTGCTGCGGCTCCATCGAGAACTTC
>CAYTYD010000319.1:0-3763 GCA_964441555.1 uncultured Phycisphaeraceae bacterium
ACAGGATCGATGTTGGCGGATTCGAGTCGAATGAGGAGCGCCTCGGCACCGTGCTCCAAGTGGTATTCCATCTCTTCTTTGAAGAGGGGCACGATCTGCATGAAGTGCATGGTGAAGGATTTGCGGCCAAGGAATCCGGATTTGATCGTCAGGTTTGGAAACGCCTCGTCGAAGCATGAGACAGGTATGACCATCCAGCAGACGAATGGGGTGCGAGAGGCAAAGGGTTCGGGTGGATCGCCATTGGGGACGGTGTGAAAGAACCAGAGGAAGGAATCGCAGTTCACGGGAAGCCGCGCGAGGTCTTTGAGGCCGCGAATGGGCCAGTAGTTGTTCTCATCTTCAAAGGCCTCTGCACTGACAGCAAAGTGGGCTGGGAGCATGATGACGAGATCCGCGCGGTCGGGGTCGTCGAAACCGTCCGGTACGGTCATCGGGATCGCGCTCATGCCCATCGTGAGAAGCGTGTGAAAGGGCTGGTCGGCGGTGGGGGGCACATGCAGGATGTCGATGTGGAGCTGGTCGGAAACGATCTCGTGAAAGACCATGGGCGAATCGCCGATGTACTTGCCGACGTGGTCTTCGATGGCCTGCATCTGGGCCTTAGTGAGATAGACGGTTCCGCTGCTGGTGATGTCATGATCTGGTTGTTCGTGGCGGAAAACGGTTGGTTTGTGTGAGTCAGGAGATGAAGAGTCGGATGAATTGCTCAAGGGAACACCTTCCGATGTAATGCTAATAGTGGTTAATCATCTCGGCAGCGGCTCATTCACTTGATAAAGTATAGCAATTCATCTTTGGGATCAATGACGGAGTGGACAAAATTCAACGCACAGCTATCTGATTATGCCTTGCAGCCCACTTGGAAGAAACACGTTAAAGTTACGAAACTACGGAGCTCACGCAAATAGACCAGATATACTAGTCGTAGTACGGGGAGAGAGGGGTCTCCGGTGGAGATACAGGTGGCGGACCGATTATTGCAAGTGAAGTTCCGTTTTCAGAGGACTTGCAAATGACGCATCCAAGTTGACTTAGCCGCTTCACAACTAATTCTGGTTTAATGTCTCTCCATTTGGCCAAAAACCGACATCGAGAGGGCATCCTCTTTGCGAGCCAATCCTTGTAGTCGCCGATATCCATAAGGTTGTTAAAGTCGGCAAAGCTTCGGATGCTCGCGAGGTCTGAAAGTTGGCGAATCTCACAAGCAAGTTGGTTCAAATCTTCTATTGAACGTTCATCTGGTCGCTTGTACGGCATCAAAAGCTGCATTGCTTCTTGTGCTTTAAGCAAAATTTTTTGCTGCTGCTCTACGCTACCAACTCCAATGTCATAAAAGCATACGTGTTGCTGGGTGTGCGCGACAAGAAATGTGAGTTTTCCCTCTTGCTTTGCTATCCAGATTGAACCTGGTTCAACCGGGCTGTCAGCGCGAACGCACAGTGCCCTAGCGTTCCCGCTTGACTCCGCCACTGCAATCCACTTCTTAAATACAAAACCGCGTGGTAGGAATCCAGACGCTAACACAAACAAGGTATTGCGGCTTACTTGATGCCTCGGACACGAAAAATACCGATTTGCCCTTCCTTCATCGACATACTGCGGATTACACACATGAAGTACAAAGGGGAAGCGAGCAGTGTCAAATGCATCAGATTTCAGAATACAGCTGGAGTGTGCGAAACACATGCGATAAATGACTGCATAGCAGAATGGACATAAGTCATGAATTACTCTCCAGCAATGAATTGCAATGTCAGGGCAAAGACAGCTTTGGTCGCATGGCAGTAACTGTCGTGTGCGTCCGTATATCGTGGTCCAGTGGAGTCTCCTTTCAGGGTCCCGGTTGCAGATTTCGACTGCAGGGTCTGTGTATCTGTGGTCGGATTGCATATACTTCGTCTCGCAGTATAGGTTGCGTTACAGATCGCCAACTCACGTCTGCAAAACCCCGGTTTTGAAGGGCTGGGCGTAATTCCACTCCCTCGTTGCTTCGAGTGCTGCAATCAATTCTTCGCGGGTCTTGTGGGGTTCGATGATGCGATCGACCCAGCCGCGTGCAGCGGCGTGGCGGATGTCGGCCTGCTCGGTGTACCCAGCATGGATCGCGGCATAGATCTGTTTGTGGGTTTCGGGATCGATGGTTTCGCCCTTGCGTTTGCGGCTGGCTTCTTCGATGGTGGTGAGGACGCCGGTGGCCTGATTGGCACCCATGACAGCGCACTTGGCATTCGGCCAGGCGAACGAGAGGAATTGGTCAAAGGCCCTGCCGCACATGGCGTAATTGCCTGCGCCGTAACTGCCGCCGGTGATGACGACGATCTTGGGGACGATGCAATTGGCCATGGCGTTGACCATCTTGGCACCAGCGCGGATGATGCCGCCCTGCTCGCTGTCGCGGCCCACCATAAAGCCGGTGGTATCGTGCAGGAAGATGATGGGGATCTTGCGCTGGTTGCAATCCATGATGAAGCGGGCGGATTTATCCGCGCTGTCGTCGTAGATCACGCCGGGCATCTGCACGGCCTTGGTGGGGCCGGTCTTGCCGCCGGGCATGGTTCTGGTGACGAGTTTCTTTTGATTGGCGACGATGCCGACGGGGTGGCCACCGATGGTGGCATAGCCGCAGACGATGGATTGGCCATAATCGGCCTTGTACTCATCGAAATCGGGGGCGAGGGATTCCTTGCCATCGGCACTCTTTTCAGCGCGAGTATCGACGATGCAGGTGATGAGGTCTTTCACGTCATATTGCGTGCCGGGCTTATCGGTGAAGATGGTGTAGAGGTCTTCGCCGGGGCGGAAAGAAGTTGAGCGGGCGCGAGCGGTTGGGGTCACCAAGCGTTCGAGGGCGTTGAGAAGATCAGGAGATTGGGCGCGTTCGCGGAGAGCCGTTTCGTCTGCGAGTGTTTCCAGGCGATACGCAATCTCTTCCTCCACAATCTGCTTTGTGGATTCATCAAGAGATTCAGGTGTCCCGGCCTTGGCTGTCAGAAGGGTCTTGGCTTGTTTCTTCAATTGTTCATGCCACGAGGTGAACGTATTTTCACGTGGCACGGTGTACTGCGTCAACCGAGACAATTGCGCGCTGACGCGACCCAGTTCTGCCGATCGATACTTCCCCACCAACTCGCGCACGCGAATCAGGCACGCCTCATCATTCTTCTCATGGAAATCAATCGTGCCGCTGATGCTGGCGTGCATGCTCGCGCCGCCGAGTTCTTCATCGGTCACTTCCTGACCGATCGCGGCTTTGACGAGTGCCGGTCCGGCCAGATACAGCCCGCTCCCCTCGGTCATCAGCAGGGTGTCGCAGAGCACGGGGAGATACCCGCCACCGGCGACGCAGAACCCCATGATCGCGGCGATCTGGGGAATCCCCTCCGCGCTGATCACGGCGTTATTGCGGAAGATGCGGCCGAAATCATCAACGTCCGGGAACACGTCTTCTTGCAACGGCAGAAAGACGCCCGCGGAATCGACGAGGTAGATCAGGGGCAGCCGCGCCATCTGGGCGATGGTCTGGGCCCGGATGATTTTCTTGCACGTCATCGGGAAGAACGCGCCGGCTTTCACGGTCGCGTCATTGGCGATGATCATGTGGGGGCGACCGTGGACCATGCCGATGCCGGTGACCACGCCTGCCGCGGGAGCTCCGCCGTGCTCGGCGTACATGCCGTAGGCGGCCCAGAGGCCGTATTCCTGAAAGGTGGAGCCGGGGTCGATGAGTTTGCTGACGCGTTCACGGGCGGTGAGGCGGCCT
>CAYTYD010000320.1:0-3760 GCA_964441555.1 uncultured Phycisphaeraceae bacterium
GCGACGCAAGAGGTTTGATAGGGTTTTGTGAGATAAATTCATAAGTGCAGGAATGGCAGGCACTTGGCGTTAGGCATTAGGAAAGGCAGTAAGGCAAGGGACTAGGCACTTGGCACTAGGGGGAGGCAAATACCGGATGCGGGGCATCAGGCATCAGACACGGGGGGAAGGCAAAGGCAGGCAGGCGGGAGCGGCTGATTTCATATGCCGCGATCCTCGCGGCACAATGTGAAGGAAGTGGGGAGAGGAAGCGGAAGTAGAACGGCATGCGCTGTACCGCCGCTGAAGCGGCCTCATGAGAAGTGGTTCACATGAGGTTGCGCGATGCCGCGAATTGTTGATGTTCAGGCGACCAGTGAACACTCGCTTCACGGGCGGAGATGCGTTGAAGAGTTCGACCCTTGCAGGGTCGAGGTGAAGGGGACGGTGTTGTGCAGGGGAGTTGCCCTGCCTATTTCATTGCAGCCCTGTGGGCTGAGTACGCACTTACCGCACCAAGCTGCGGTCAGTGGCGCGAGAACAAACACCTGTTGGCTCAGTGCCACCTGCCACTGAGTTTTGAGCACGAACTAGTGCAGTGTGTTCTACACTACAATAGTTCGAATAGCGGATCTGACATTGGAAAAACATGACAAACATGAATCCCATCCTGATCGAAGCCTGGGCCGAGTTTCTGTCTTCAATTCATGCGCTTATTGAGGGTGATACGGACTACATCATTGCGTCTGCATCAGAATTCGAGTTCGCAAAAGAACGCCGCGGTAAGCGGCTTGATCGAGCCCGAGCGGCATTTCATCGCCTTGAATTACTTGAGTCTAGTAAGGAATTCATGGAACTTGCGGCTAAGGCTTACTGGTACCCCCATTACCCAGATTTGGACTACTTTCGTAGCAAGCTTGGAATGTACTTCGAGCAGGTTGAAAGCCTCGAACAGAAGGAAGTTGTTTGGCAAACACTGTGTGCGCAGAGTGTAGAAAACGTCAGTTTGCTCTCAAAGAAGCTAAGGATGAGGCAGGATTTCATTAGTTACGAATTCCCGATCTGGGATGAAAGAGAAGCCGAGAAACACGTTAAGAGTGCTACGGCAATGCTCCAGAATATCATCGACCAAAAGAAACGCAAGCAACAGGGCGAAAAATAGAACCGTTCAGTGTTTACCACCCCGCGTTGTTCCTCGCATTGCGGCGCTCGTGGGCTTGATATTCCTTCCAGAAACGCACCGTCACGACGGTGAGCGCGGCCAGTGCGGCCAAGAAGAGGCCGATCAGGATCCAGCGGCCGGCTGAGGGGATGCGGGACGCGTCGGGCGAGCCCGGGATGTACTGGATCGCGACCGCCGATTGCCCGGCCGCGTCCTGGAAGGGCTCGAACTCGCTCGAGACCCGGTCCTTCTCGGTGCGCTTCGTGCCCTCGTCCACGAACGTGTACGTCAGCGACACCTGGCCCGACGACCCGCTGCGGCGGCCCATAACGGGCTTGACGTCGGTGATCGTCGCCACTGTCTCTTTGCCGAAGATGGTGTAGCGGATCTCCTCGCAGGATTTCACGGCGGAGATGATGAAGAGGACCGCGACCACGAGCATCAGACGGAGTTGAAAGGTTTCTTTGTTCCAGAGCATGAGGGTGTGTGGGCACGGTACCCGATTTGGGTTTTTGTGGCAAATGGGGTGGTGGGGCGCGTTCGAGACAGGTTCGGCGCTTGCATGGTCGTTGGGGAAGGGGCGATCTTGTGCAGGGGCGTTGCCCCTGCCTATTTCATTGCAGCCCTGCGGGCGGAATACGCACTGACCGCACCACCCCCAACGGTCGCTGCGGTCAGTGGTACGAAATCAAATACAGGATGTGTCAGTGCCACCTGTCCTCACGATAGTTTGATTAGTGAACATTCGAAGGAATCGCACAAACAGAAGAATGGGCCGTCTCTGTCATAGCCATCTTCATCCAGCGTGTAGAAACAGATTGGCCCAACAATGCTTTCCTGTCGAGTGGGCTCGCGGATCAGCAGTTCAAGCATCGGGCCGCGTGGCGATTCAAATCGCAGCTGTTGAACGTTGTGCAGGCGGAGTTGGAGAAAGTCTGGAAGTTGATCAAAGAACTTTCGAAAGGAGTGCGTATCGGCATCATGTTTGGCAAAGTGAATCTCAAGATCACGCATGTAGCGTGTGTTCGCATCATCCCATCGCTGGTGGAAATGCACAGCAATCAATTCGGTGTATCCCTGCTCGGACAATCGCGTGAATTCGGCTGTCTGTTGTTGAAAATCAGAATCCATGTTTCTGACCAAAGTTGAGCGGAGTGCGCGAGAGCTGAGGCGTCATGAGGAGGATTCGTGCAACGTCGAATTAATTCTTTGCGAGTTGGATGGGCTCGGGCGGACCGGGGAAGTGGGGGGAGGTGTTGAGGATGTGGGTATCGAGGACGGCGAGGGTGCGTGCCAGGGTTTCGCGGGCACGGACGGTGAGGCCGGCCTTGCCGCGGATATCGGCGGCGGGGTAGGCGACGGCATCGATGTTGCTGGCCTTGGCGATGAAGAGGGCGCGGGCGCAGTGGAACTCCTGCGAGATGATGATGAAGCGGGATTGGCCGAAGACATCGCGGGCGCGGAGGACGGAATCGAGGGTGCGGAAGCCGGCGTAGTCGAGGGTGATGGCGGCGGCGGGGATGCCGCGGGAGATGAGGGCATCTCGCATGGCGGTGGGCTCGTCGTATGCGGCGGTGTGGTTGTCGCCACTGACGATGAAGTGGCGTGCCTTGCCATTGGTGTAGAGGTGGGCGGCGGCATCCATGCGGGCAGTGAAGAAGAGATTGGGGCGACCCTGGGTGAGGGGGTTGGCGCCGAGCACGAGGGCGACATCGTGGGCGGGAAGAGTGGCGGAGTCGCGATGGATGAGAGAGGATGTGGAGGAGGCGACCCAGCGATCGCAGAGGATGGCGGTGGTGAGAGTGGCGAGGCAGAGAATGCCCGCGGCGAGGGAGAGGCGGAGGAGGAGTTTGCGGGAGAGGGGCATCGGAAAGGATAGTGAGGGGTAGTTGTGTGCGACCCTTGCAGGGTCGAGGTGAAGGGGACGGTGTTGTGCAGGGGCGTTGCCCCTGCCTATTTCATGACAGCCGTGCGGGCTGGAATAAGCACTGACCGCACAACCCCCAACGTTCGCTGCGGTCAGTGGCACGTAAACACATGCTGAATGGGTCAGTGCCGCCTGTCCGCGAAGGCATCAAGTTTTCGCGGTCGATTGAAAAACCCGTTGAAAACGTGGTAAAACAGGCAAAATGGGAGACTCGCGATTCTGTTGCGTGGCCATCTCGCCATCTATATGATGGTTCGGTGTGGAGTTCTCTGCGATGCGCATCGCGGTCGCATTTTGTCATTGGAGAGACCTTGAACAACTTTTCGTCTCCTCGCATCAGTTGGGTATTTGTGGCGATGGTTTGCGGTGCAGCGCACGTACACGGGCAATGCACGCCGGCGGTGACTTCGCGCCTGGGCGGCGAGGTGGCGCATGTCACTTCGATCGACTCGAATCGGGTGCTCATTTCGAGCGCCCGCGCGATTGAGATTTACAATGTCTCAAACGCAGCAAGCCCCTTGCGCACCGGTCGTCTGGAAGTGGGCGAAACGATCGGCAAGATGAAGGTGTTCGGTGGCAAGGCATATGTCATCACTGAGACTGGCACGCAGCAGAATATCCGTGTCTACAACGTGTCTGGCCTGACTCCGATTTTCGAATCGACATTCGACACGCAGGACGCCATCGACTTT
>CAYTYD010000321.1:0-3725 GCA_964441555.1 uncultured Phycisphaeraceae bacterium
GGATGCGTTGTGCTGGATTCAGATGTGGCGGCCAAGGCGCAGTTAGACGAGCCCGCGGTGAAGGATGTGCTGGTGTCGTGGTGGGGGGAAGACATTCTCGGGATCGATGGCAAGGTGGATCGCAAGAAGATCGCGGCGATCGTCTTTGCCGATACCAGCCAACGTCAGCGGTTGGAGGGGTTGATACACCCAAGACTAAAAGCCGGGCGGGCCAGCGCGATCGCGCAGGCGCGGCAGGAAGGCAAGCTGGGTGTGATTGTGGATGCACCGCTCTTGCTAGAGGCAGGAGTTGCCGCCGAGTGTGATTATGTGGTGTTTGTGGACGCACCCAAGGCGGAGCGGCTGCAGCGCGTGGTGGAGAAGCGCGGATGGAGCGTTGAGGAGTTTGAGAAGCGTGAGGCAGCGCAGTGGCCACTCGACAAGAAACGCGAAGCGAGTCACGCTGTGATTGCCAATGGGAATGGTGTGAGCATCGAGCAGTTGCAAATAGAAGCCGCGAAGTTGCTGAATCTGGCAGCGAATCGTGCCAGTGTTTCGCGTACGTGAGTTGACGGGTCAGTACCGGGAGGTGCACCATGCGGCGGCATGAAGTTTGCTTTGCGATTGCCGGGGCGTGGCTTGCACTGCTGGGTGGTTGCGCTCTCGTACCGGATGAAAATCGCGTTGAGCAGGTGCAGAGTCTTGATGATCGCAGTAGCTGGTTGACGCGGCACGTGCACAAGATTCCTCGCGGAAAATTGAATGAGGACACCGTCGCAGTGATCGTGCGTGCGATCGGCAATTCCAGGGTGGTGATGCTGGGTGAATTGACTCATGGTGACGGCGCGGCGTTTGAGTTCAAGGCCGAGTTGGTTCAGCGACTTCACCGCGATCACGGATTTGATGTGCTGATCTGGGAATCTGGTCTCTTTGATTGCGCCGTGATGGATCAGGAGTTGCAGAAGCAGAAGCCGATCGTGCAGGTTGCCCGCACAGGTGTGTTTGGGCACTGGTCGTTGAGTGCGGAGACACTGCCCCTGTTTGAATACGCCAGGGCGACCAAGGCCACTTCGCGACCACTGGTCATGGCAGGGTTTGATCTCCAGGAATCAGGCACCGCCAGCTGGCATCGCTGGCCGACCTATCTGGAATGGATCGATGATGCGGCAGGACTCGATGAGGGAGTTCATAGCCGCGCCCGGCGAGCCGTGGCGGATGCTGCCAATATTGCGCAGGCACCAGACCCTGCGGCTGAGCAGCAGCGGATTGTTGGTGAATTACGTGCGTCGGCTCAACCCATCGCCGACTGGTATGCAGCGCAGGATCCTGGCGCCTTGGGGGTCGCGAATCGTGAGTATCGCTTTCGTGCGCAGTGCCTGAAGAGCGAAGCACAGCTCACCAAGATGATGGAGATGTTTGTGCAAGGGAGCAGTCAGCGTGATGATGCCAAGATGATCGAGGCGTACAACTTGCGCGAACAGGTGAATGCCGAAAATCTGCTTTGGCTTGTGAATGAGCATTTCGCGGGAAAGAAGGTGATGGTCTGGGCTCACAACGTGCACATCAGTGTATGTTCACCGAGCGGCACGGAAGTTGCTGGTTCACGTGTGTCGATGGGTACTCAGATCAAGAAGGAACTGGCGGATCAGGTCTATGCGATTGGCATGGTGGGGTTTCAAGGGACGTGGTCGTGGCTGGACAATCCACCGATTGAGTACGCAACACCCGCCGCGGGCTCGCTGGAAGAGGCGTGCGGCACGATGGGCATAGAACGCGGATTTCTTGATCTGACACCATGCCGCAGCGCGGGTCACTGGTTGATGGTGCCGCGGCCGGGGTACATGGATCAACAGGCCGCGACACTGGTGGAGTTGAAATGGCCAATGGCCTATGACGGGGTAGTGTTTTTCAGAGAAATGTCCCCCCGTCGTGGCGTACCGACAGGGGCAGGAACGGGCCCGGGGACGACTCGGTAGAAAGGTTGATCTGGCTGCTGGCTTTGGCCGATAGTGCTATAGTCGGATGTTGGGGCAAGTCCCCCTCACGCACAATGAGCACTGATTTGGCAAGACCCAACGGGAACTCCGGGTCGTGTCCATTGGGCCAAACTGGCACATGAAGAGATTTTGTCGGATACGTGCTTGTCGACATGGCAAGTCAGGATCACATGGTCCGGATTGTCCGGTCGGTCACGGTTCGCGGCACACCTTCAAGCCATGCACACATGAACCCACCGCATCTGAAAGCGGCATGCAATCTTCGAATCTGAACCAAATTGTGTGGGCAAGTGTGCGGCTGGGTATTTACTGATCGTCGTGGCAGAAGTGCCGCGGACGGTTGATTGCGACGAACGGGGTTGTGTTCCCGGGGCAAGTCTGCCTGTCGTGTGCGTCGTTCTGACGCTGGTGTTCCGCAGTGGCAGCCAAACGTGCTGTGCTTCTGCGGACTGGAGAAGTGATTCATGGATTCCAAAGGTGCATCGGGTTCATCGGGTGTGAAGGGTCGTTTCGGTCCACGCCGCGAGCCCCCCAAGGTTGATTCAACAGACATCCGCCCGGCTCCTCCGGCTCCGGCCGCCCCCTCCCCAGCGCCACGTCCGATGTCTCGGCCTGCCCCCGAAATTCGCCCGGAATCTCGTCCAGAACCGCGTCAGGACACCCGGTATGAGTCCCGTCAGGATCCGCGCGATGGCCAGCGGGAAGGGATGCGCGACCAGCGTGATGATGGTGGCGACGGTGATGATCGTGGCTATGGCAACGATCGCTATCAGGGACGGAATCCCTATGCCGATCGTGATGCGTATCGCCGCGGCGCTAAGAAGCGCAAGCGTGGTATGAAGGGATGGGGTGATGGCCCCCCGGTCGGAATGAGCATGCGCAGCGGCTTGTCGCGTGCCGAGCTCGGTCTGCCCAGCGATGAAGAGCTTGAGCGGGAAGCCCAGGAGCTAGAGCGTGTGATGCGCGAGAGCCCAGCTCTTGGTAAAGATGCACTGAGCTTGGGTGATCTGCAGCGGATGAGCGCTGAAGAAGTGCACGCCGTCGCAGCCAAGGAAGGGTTGACCGATTTTGATTCGCTTCCCAAGGCGGATCTGATATTCAAGATTCTCAAAGCCCGCGCTATGAAGCAGGGGATCATGATCGGCGAGGGTTCGCTGGAGATGATGCCAGATGGTTTCGGCTTCCTGCGCAGTGCGGAACAGAGCTACCAACCGGGGCCAGATGACATTTACATCGCGCCAGGGTTGATCCGCAAGTGGGGCATCCGCCGCGGCATGACGGTCAAGGGTGTGGTTCGCCCACCCAAGGAGAGTGAGAAGTACTTTGCCCTGCTGAAAGTGGACACCATCAACGGCAAGCCACCGCAGAAGGCCCATGGCTTGCGTCTATTTGAAGATCTGACGCCTCACCACCCGGAAAAGCGATTCGTGCTGGAGTCGTCGCCGGATGAGATCGAATGCCGCGTTGTGGATCTTGTTGCTCCGCTGGGCTTCGGTCAGCGTGCCTTGATCGTCGCTCCGCCGCGTACAGGCAAGACGGTGCTCTTGCAGAAGATGGCCAAGGCGATCACGCGTAATTATCCAGATGTGAAACTGATCGTTTTGCTGGTGGATGAACGCCCCGAAGAAGTGACTGACTTCAAGCGCAACTGCTCTGGCCCCAACATCGAAGTCGTCGCCAGCACCTTTGATGAGCATTCTTCTCGCCACGTGCAGGTGGCGGAGATGGTCATTGAAAAAGCCAAGCGCA
>CAYTYD010000322.1:0-3694 GCA_964441555.1 uncultured Phycisphaeraceae bacterium
TTGAAGGCCGAGTCCGCCGCATCTGTACGTTGGCTGCTTTGGCGCACGCTGCGATCGATGGCTCAACACCCAGACGGAGTGAACTTTGCAGCCGTACAGCCGATTGTGCAGGCTATTCGCTCGGGCGGTGAGCATCGCAAGGTGTGGGTGATCAGCGCTGTGAATATCGAAATGACCTCTCGCAGTGTGACTTGCTGCCGGCAATCGTGACGTCACTTCTTTGTCGGATTCTGCGGAATCTGCCCGAGATCGATCACCGCAAAGTTGGATTGGTAGTAATCGATGCCCAGCACGCCTTCAGCGATTGAGGTGAACACAATGCAATTGCGGCCATACCGGCGCGCGTATTCAAGGTCAGCGAAGCTCGGCCCTGAATAGCCGCGATTGCTCGTGGATTGTGCGTGGAAGTGAAAGTGCAGCAGGGCTAGATCGCTGTTGGCGACCATGTCGTCCGAGGCGATGAACTGGGTATCGCCCATGCGCTGGCCGGGGCGGGGCGGATACAGCACAGTGATGAACTTCGGAGCGTTATTCTCCGTCGATTCTGCCGCGGTCGATTCCCTGATGATGCCGCCGTATTCGGTGGTGGTGTCCTTGCGGTCCAGCTCTGCAAAGCGCGCCAGTGCCGGAGCGATGTTGGCTTCCTGCAGGGCCTCGTCAATGACCAGCATGGAGAGCAGATCTCCCCAGCGGAGGCGGTCGTCCCAGGCATCGAGACTTTCCCGGTAAGGACGGCCTACCGGTGGCGGCTCTGCTGAGCGCACATTGAGTGTGCGGCTTTTCAGCCGCTCACTCAGGAGATTCTTCAATTCCGCGCGGGTCATGCTCAGCCATTCGCTGCGGTGTTGCCCGGCCCAGCGGATCGGCTCCGCGTGGCGCAGCGCCAAGGGGCCGGTGCGGTCGAAATCCAAGCCCGAGACCACACCACGCACGACTGACCACCACGTCGCATTCTCCGCGATCTTCTCATCACGCAGGCGCATCGCCCACTTGAGTTCATCGCCTGTGAGCGGGATAGCACGCAAATCCTTGAAGCATGCGCGGATGGTCTGCAAGACGTGGTCGTCGGCCTTGACAACGCCGGGTGCGTCAAGAGACGTGATGAGTCCGATGCGCATCGAGCCATCAGCGTCGAGGCGACCGAGGAGGTCCCAGGCATCGCTGCGAAGACGTTCCTGCCAATTCATGCCATACGTGGATTCCGCCTCGGGAGGATTGACGAAGGCATCGAAGACCATGTGCTCGATGGGTCTGCCCTTGGAAAGCTTGCCCAAGGCAACACGTTCGGCCCGCTCAGCATCCTTCACTTCGGGAATCCAGCGGCTGTAGGAACGAATCAGGGGTGGAACGAAATCATCCCATCCGCGCGTGCCGGCAATATCAGAGAGGAGCGTCACCATTTGGCGGCTTTTCTCGCGCGGGAGAATCAGTTTGGCCATCTCTCGTGCATCCGCGGCTTCTTCGGCATTGGGGCTATCAAGCAGGTTGCCGACGATGCGGATGCGAAGCTGAGATGGAGTGGCTGGTGACCACACCAGGTCTTTCATGGCGTTGCGAGCCATCTCGCGATCGGGTGTTCCAACCTTGGAAGTCTGCCACGCGGATTCCATGGCTTCGATCCGGGCATTTTCCGACAGGGCAGGATTCCGCATGTCGGTGATGGGCGACTGGCTCGGGCCGGATGAGCACGACATCAGCAGCGTTGCAGCGGCAATCCCGCAGCACATCATCAGGATGGAGACACGAGTGGAGTTCTTGGCCTTCGGCATATGGAGCCCAGTGTAAGAGGATGTTGATGGGGAGGTGGCGGGGCATGTCAGTTGTGACGTGCCGCGTGTCGAGTGACGAATGCCTGGTATTGCTCAGGGGTGTCGATTCCCTGGCTGGAGCAGGAATGAATGGCGACGGCGATCGCAAAGCCGTGTTCAAGAACCCTGAGCTGCTCGAGAACTTCCGTGCGTTCCAGCGGGGTCGGGGTGAGGTTCTGATACGCATCCAGAAAGGGGCGGCGGTAGACATACAGGCCAACATGACGGAGCAGACCGGCTTCGCCGGTGCCTCCGGTACGATGGTGGGGGATGGGACTGCGGCTGAAATACAGCGCACGTCCTCGGCAATCCGTGACAACTTTGACAATCGCTGGATTGCCCGGGTCTTCATCCGCGGCAAAGGGGGAGGCGATGGTGGCCATCGGCACGGACGCATCGGCTGCCTTGAGGGCGGTCACGGCGGCATCGATTGCGCCGGCATCCATTTCCGGCTCATCACCTTGGACATTGACGACGATGTCGGATGCGGAGAGGTTGAGAGCGTGAGCAGCTTCGGACAGTCGGCTGGTGCCGCTGGTGTGATCGACGCGGGTCATGACGACCTCGGCATCGAAACGGTGGCAAGCATCGGCAACTTCCTGCGTATCCACGGCGAGGATCAGGCGATCCAAGGTGCGTGCCTGGCGAGCCGCCTCCCACACGTGCTGAATGAGTGGCTTTCCCGTCTGGTTCAGGAGAACCTTGCGGGGTAAACGCGAGGACGCAAGACGAGCGGGAATGATGCCGACAATGCTCACAGAACACCCCGGAGTGGAGTCGAACCACCGACCTGCGCTTTAGGAAAGCGCTGCTCTATCCAACTGAGCTACCGGGGCACGAGGCAAGAGTAGCAGGGGTATCCGGTGTTTCACGCGTGCGTGAGATTCACTACGGTTGTGGATGCACTTTGATCCTGCACAGATGTCCCAACCAGATCGATACAAGCTACTCATTGGTGGCATTGTGCCGCGACCGATTGCGTGGGTTTCGACGCGTTCGCCGGATGGGCGGCTGAACCTGGCTCCGTTTTCGTTCTTTTGCGGAATTTCTTCCAATCCGATGACGCTGTGTTTTTGTCCCGCCAATCGCGAGGATGGAAGCATGAAAGACACGCTGCAAAATGCCCGACTGGCTGCGGATGGAGGAACGGGGGAGTTTGTGGTGAACATGGTGAGTCACTTTCTGGCAGGGGCGATGTCGGCGAGCGCCGCAGAGTTGCCTTACGGGGAATCGGAGTTTGAGTATGCCAAGGTCGGGACGGTGGCGTCGGAGCGGGTGAGTGTGCCAAGGGTGGCGGAGTGTGTGTTGGCGTATGAATGCCGCACAATGCAGGTGATTCAGTTCAACCCGGGCGCTCCATCGGGGGGAAACATGGTGATTGGTGAGGTGGTGGGGGTGTGGGCCAAAGAGGGGCTGGTGAACGCGCGGCATCACATTGATGCAGGTCAACTGGATGCGATCGGTCGCATGGGTGGGATGACGTATTGCACGACGCGCGAGCGGTTTGACATGAACAGGGGATAGATCAGCCGGCGATCATCAGACATCGCAAATCGTGGCTGCCGCGGCGAGCGCGGCGGCGGGGTCGGCCTTGGGCATGAACTCCTGGCCGAGGTAGCCAGTGTAGCCAGTCGCGACGATGGCCTCGCAGATGGCCTTGTAGTTGAGTTCCTGCTTGTCATCCAGATCGCGGCGGCCAGGAACGCCGGCGGTGTGGTAGTGGCCGATGGCTTTGGCGTGGTCGGTGATGGTGCGGATGACATCACCTTCCATGATCTGCATGTGGTAGATGTCGTAGAGGAGCTTGAAGCGGTCGGAGGCGACTTCGTTGACGAGGTTGACGCCCCAGGGCGTGCGGTCGCACATATAGCCCTTGTGGTCAACCT
>CAYTYD010000323.1:0-1521 GCA_964441555.1 uncultured Phycisphaeraceae bacterium
TAGGTTGACACTTGTCCACCTGCGGTCGAGAAACTTCCTCCGACCGCTAGATCTCCATTAGACATCACCGCGAGAGCACGCACTGGTCCATTCAGTCCTGACCCGAGAGGCGACCACGAAGAGCCATTCCACAGCGCGATGCGATTCGCAGGGATGCCACCTGCCATCGTGAAATCACCTCCGGCGACAAGGTCGCCGGAGGGATACACACCGAGTGCGTACACCGAACTGTTTATGCCTGCTCCAAGCGGGTACCAAGACGAGCCATCCCATCGCGCGACGCCGAAGCTCCCTCCAGCAACTAGATCCCCATTGGGAAGCATCGCCAGCGCGTACACCGGGCTACCAAAACCCGAGCCTAACACATTCCATGATGATCCATCCCAGCGAGCAATCCGCCTGGCAGCGAGACCGGTGTCGAGCACTGTGAATTCACCCGCAGCGATCAGATCTCCGTTGGGAAACACCGCAAGCGAATGCACTGCGGCACTCATCCCGGCTCCAAGCGGTGTCCACGCCGTTCCATTCCAGCGAGCAAGCCGATAAACAGTGGCATTGCCAGTGCCCGTGAAACTGCCACCAATTACCGTGTCCCCTTCAGGCAAAAAAGCAATCGATCGCACGGTCTGATTCATGCCTAAGCCATACGGTGACCATGCGGCGCCATTCATGCGAGCAACTCGATTAGCAGCAACATTGCCGATTGTGGTGAAATTGCCGCCAGTGACAAGGTCACCGTTGGGATGAAAGGCGAGACAATTCACTGACTGATTCAATCCCAAATGAATGTATGACCAAGAGATGTCCGCTAGCTCAGCAACATATCCAAGCGACGTATCACTCGCCACCATCAAACTTCCGCCGACAATCAAGTCATCATCTGGTGAGATCGTAAACGTGGCTGCAGGGCCGACCAATCCTGAACCAAGAGCGGCCCATGAAGTTCCGTTCCAGCGGGCGATGCATGCAACCGCCACGCCACCAGCGTATGTGAACTTCCCACCAACCACCAAGTCGCCGTTGGGAAGAACCTGCTGAGCGTGCACGGACCCATTGACATCAGCACCAATCGCAGACCACGCAATTCCATCCCAGCGAAGGATTGGACCTGTGATGTCACTACCCATGCTCGTAAATTCCCCCCCGACAAATAGATCACCATTCGCACTTTCGGCGACTGAATTCACTTTCCCATTTAGGACGGACGGAAGCATGCTCGACCATGTGGATCCATTCCAACAATCGACGCCACCGATCCATCCAGCTTGGTCTGCTGGATCGAACCACCCTGTGACCAAATTACCATCATTACGGACCTCAAGTGACAACACACGTTTGGAATAACCGATCGATGACCACGTTGAACCATTCCAGCGTCCGACGCGCAAGGAACCGTTGAGGCCTGCCACGAGGTCACCGTTTGGAAGGACCGCCAGTGACTGCGCAACGGTGTTCGAGCCACTCAGGGCAGTCCAAGAGGTTCCATTCCAGATTGCGACACTGCAGCGTGTGAAATTACTA
>CAYTYD010000323.1:1531-3664 GCA_964441555.1 uncultured Phycisphaeraceae bacterium
GTAAAAGCTGCCAGCTGCAATCAAGTCCCCATTGGGAAGGACTGTGAGAGCATACACCGGGTCACTCAATCCTGTTCCCAGCGGAGCCCAGGAAGAGCCGTTCCAGATTGCGACGTTTCTGGCGAGCGTGCCGCCAGCCGTAGTGAAATAACCCGCCGCTACGAGATGACCATTGGGAAGTACTGCGAGAGCTCGTACGAAACCTGAACCAACATCTGCTATCAAGCCAGCACCCAGCGGAGACCAAGCTCCGGTGGACGGATTGTAAAGTGCGATGCCCTTTGCTTGAACTTCACCAGCGAGAGTGAATGCGCCACCAACAACAAGTTGCGGTTGTTGCGGCCCTTCGCCATCAGGATCCCACATCGTCATCGCGTAAACAGCGTTCGATCCGATTCCACCAACACCAGGCACACCCTCTCCCGGCAGCCACTGCGGCTCACAGTTCTGGGCGCGACACGCAAGGGAAATCAGCGCCGACAGAATGGCCACCACTGCACGACAATGAAACGCTGCCAATAGAGACATGCAACCCCTCCCCACGACTTTCAGATGTGCAACCAGTCTCAAAGCACGAGCGAGTGCCGTGCGTATGAGTCCTTACGGATAGGGTGTACGCCCAGTTCCGGTTTGATAGGTAAATATTTGGATTCTGTCGTTTGCGCTCCGGCACGCCCAATTCCCACTCATCTGATGGGGTTGAGGAGACTGTGACGAGGTCAAACCATGCATCACCGGCGCAAACAAAAACCCCGAGCGTTACACCCGGGGTTCTTTGGATTCAGAGTGAGTTGGCGGCTTATGCCTTCTTCAGCGACGCGGCGTAGGCCGTGCGCTTGTCGGCGATCTTGCGGCGACGGCTGGGACGGCCGCCGATTTCGGGGCCTTCCTCAGCGCCGACGAACTGCAGAACGCAAAGCTCACCACCGTCACCGATGCGGTGCTTGCCGAGCTTGACGATGCGGGTGTAGCCACCAGCGCGGTCCTTGAACTGTGCCGCGACGTTGGTGAAGATGTGCTTGACGACCTTGGGGGCCTTGCGGAGCTCGCCGTAGCGGTTACGCTCGACCTCTTCGCTCTTGGGAATATCAAAGAACTGCTCAGCGCGATCGCGGAGCTTGTTGACGTGTGACTTCTCGGCGTCGGTGGCCTTCTTGTTGGTGTAGAGCCAGGTGAAGCCCTGCTTATCACCACCGAGCTTGGCAATGACGAGGCGGCGAGCGTGGAGGTCGCCGCGCTTGGCGAGGGTCACGATCTTCTCCACCATGGGCTGCACGGCCTTGGCGCGGGGAATCGTGGTGACGATCTGGCCATGCTCAAAGAGAGCGGTGGCAAGGTTCCGCAGCGTCGAAGCGCGGTGAGCAGTGGTACGTCCAAGGCGGTATCCGGCGCGGCCGTGTCGCATGATCAAACTCCAAAACCGGCCCTGGTGCCTGCTTCAAGACTGCTGGCGGGGACGGGAAACTGCGTGCGGGCCGCCGGAAGGGTTTCTGGCGGCGCAGACAGGGTCGAGATTATAGCCCGCCCTGTCGGGTGCTTTCGTGGATTTTCGAGAAGACCCGCCCTGATCGGTAGATCAGGACGGGGAAAGTTCGGGGTGATTACAGACCGGCGGGGATCTCGGGCTTGGGAGTGCTGAAGCCCTCGGGGAGCTTCATTCCCAGGTCCAAACCGATGTCCTGCAGCTTGCGCTTCACTTCGCGGAGTGAAGTGCGGCCGAAAGAGCGGAGCTTGAGGAGTTCGGGCTCGGTGAGCTGCACGAGCTGACCGACCGCATCGACGCGGGCGGACTCGAGGCAGTTGCTGGCGCGAACCGAAAGATCGAGATCGGCGACGGGCATGGCGAGCTTGCGAACCAATTCGTCATCGACGCCTGCTGCGGCCGAGGCCTCTTCACTGACGCGGTCTTCGCCGATGTCGTAGTACTGGACGAAGGGGTTGAGGTGCTTGCGCATGATCTTGGCGGCCTCGACGAGCGCCATTTCGGGCGTCACGGTGCCGTTGGACCAGATCTCGATGGTGAGCTTGTCGTAATTGGTGCGCTGACCGACGCGAGTTTCCTCGATCTTGTAGCGGACGCGCTGCACGGGGGAATAGATGGCGTCGACGTGAATGAGGCCGACTTCCTGCTCG
>CAYTYD010000324.1:0-2452 GCA_964441555.1 uncultured Phycisphaeraceae bacterium
CAACGACACCGTCGTCGACTTCTTCGACTACCTCGATTTCGTCGCCGCGTTTGCCGCCTCCGGACCCGGCTCAGATTTCAACGCCGACACCGTCGTCGACTTCTTTGATTATCTGGATTTTGTCGCCGCCTTCGCACAGGGCTGCTGATTCACGTTCCTCGTAAAGGACTCCCTCATGCGTTCCACACTTCATCTCATCACCACCCTCGCTCCCATCTTCGCACTGTCTGCCGCCGCTCACGCCCAGTGCACCACGACCACCCAGACTTCCCTCGTCGATGGATATCGCGCCATCAAGGTGTCAGCGCCGGGCCAGCCAGCCCCCGCCGGCGCAGCATGGTCTTTCTGGATGGAGTCCTTCGGCAACTCACCACTGGTGGGCTACTACCCCAACGGAGTCAATGCCCCCGGCTTCTTCGGGCGGCCTGATCTCGCCTTCGGCGTCCCCACCGCTGGCCCTGTCTTCTCGCCAAACTCACAGATCAACGAAAACAGTTTCTACGACCGACTTCCCTCGTTCACCGGCATCATGATGCACCCCGGTGCCAGCAGCTCACAAGACTCCATCGCAGTCTTTTCTCCTCAACGCACTGTCTTCCTCTCCGCTTTACAGGTGCAAGCTGAGATCGTCGGCAATCTCTCAAACGGCATCTTCGTCACCGCCGAACTCACCCTCAATAACACCACCTCGACGCTCATCTCCCCCACTTTCGTTCCCTACACCAACAGTGGCAGCATGACCGCCAACGCCTCAATCCCCAGCGAGATCACCCTCAATCCCGGAGATCGCCTCACCATTCGCGTCGAACACAACGGCGACTACGTCGAAGACTGGGCCAATATCGATGCCCGCCTCACACTTCGCCAGGGCCCCATCATCATCGCCCCGCCCCGCGCCACACGCTTCTGCCAGAACTCCACAGGCCAACTCTCCATCCTCGCCAGTGGCAGCCCCACACTCTCCTACCAATGGCGCCGCGCCGGCAACAACCTCTCCAACGACTCCAAGTACTCCGGCGTCACCACCCCCATCCTCTCCATCTCCACCATCCGCCCGGAAGATGCCGGTTCCTACGACTGCATTGTCACCAGCCCCTGCGGCATCATCTCCTCTTCCGCCGCAGAGCTCGTCGTCTGCGCTGCCGATTTCAACTGCGATGGCATCGTCGACTTCTTCGACTACCTCGATTTCGTCGCCGAGTTCAGCGGCAACGGGCCCAACGCCGACTTCAACGCCGACCAGGTCGTCGACTTCTTCGATTACCTCGACTTCGTTGCCTTCTTCAGCGTCGGCTGCTGATTCGCTCATCTCTTGCCAATCTCCCGGTGCACGGATTAAGAATGGGCGTACCCTCGCCAGTCCGGACACGATCGGTCCGTCCACTCTTGTTCCGTTCACAGGGTTTTTCACATGAACACCTTCCTCACTCGCGCTCGCTCCATCCTCGGCAAAATCAACGAAGACAAGGTCTACAAAGTCCTGCAGACCATCGAAGGGCCGATGGGCCCCACTGTGAAGCTCAAGGGCTACGGCGAAGTCGTCTGCCTCTGCTCCAACAACTACCTGGGCCTAGCCAATCACCCCGAAGTCGTCGAGGCTGGCACCAAAGCCCTCAAGGATTACGGCGCAGGCACCGCCAGCGTCCGCTTCATCTGCGGCACCTTTGCCCCGCACCACGATCTCGAACGCGACATCGCCTCGTACATGGGCACCGAATCCGCCTACACCTTTGTCAGCGCGTGGACCGCCGCTGAAGCCCTCTTCCCCACCCTCGCCGAACCCGGCGACATCATCATCTCTGATGAACTCAACCACGCCTGCATCATCGATGCCATCCGCCTCGCCACCGTCGTGAAAAAGGGCATCCACAAAGCCGTCTACCGCAACAACGTTCTCGAAGGCGAAAAGTCCCTCCGCGCGGCCCTCGAAGCCGCGAAAGCCAACCCCGAAGTCACCGGCGCGATCTGGGTCGTCACCGATGGTGTCTTCAGCATGGAAGGTTCCATCGCAGACCTCGCCACCATGCGCAAGATGTGTGATGAGTACAACGCCATCCTCGTCGTCGATGATTCGCACGGCCACGGCGTGATGGGAAAGCTCGGTCGCGGCACGCACGAATACGCCGGACTCCTCGAACCCGGCTCTCGCCCCATCGATATGTTCACCGGCACTCTCGGCAAAGCCCTGGGCGGCGCGGCAGGCGGTTTCATCGCTGGCCCCAAAGAAGCCATCGAACTCGTCATCCAACGCGGCAGGCCCACCATCTTTTCCAACGCCCTCCCCGTCACCGTCGCGTGCAGCGCCCGCAAAGCCATCGAGATCCTCCGCAAGGAGCCCGAGCGTGTGGCGCGTCTCCGTGACAACGTCACCTACGCCCGCAAAAAGATCAAGGATGCGGGTTTCAATGTCCTGGAATCGCCCACGGCCATCTGCCCCATCATCGTGCACGAC
>CAYTYD010000324.1:2462-3646 GCA_964441555.1 uncultured Phycisphaeraceae bacterium
CTGCTGGAACTGGGTGTCTTTGTCATCGGCTTTGGCTACCCCGTCGTCCCCGAAGGCCACGCCCGCTTGCGTTGCCAGATCTCCGCCGCTCACACCACCGAACACATTGATCGATTTGTGGATGCGTTGAAGAAGTTGTGAATGACGCCTCGCGGGAAGCCAGATCGACATGAGCGAACCCAAGTGCATCTTCTGCAACCACGACCTCTCGTCAGTGACCGGCACTTCCGAATTCGTCGACTGCCCCGGCTGCGGCAAGACAACTCCAAGACCATATCTGGCAGCCCCACAACAACCGTTCCGACGAGTGCCACCGAAGCAGATTTTCCTCAAAGAGTGGATTCCCGTTTTGCTCGTGCTGGTTGTTCCCCTGCTTCTTCTTCTCACGCTTTTCTTTCTGGTGCCTGGCGGCGTCTTTTGGTTTGGTAGCTTTCTCTCGCTTTTTCTAATTCCTGTTGCAAGTGTGACCAACTGGATTCTGGCTTCATTGTCAGCCATCAAAGTGACCGAACGCTCGCAAGGTCGGCTTCGCACTGGCGATGTGTTTCGCTGTACTGTATTTGGCTTTGGCGTTGGTGCCTGCACAGGAGTGATGATCGTGCTCACTTTGCTCGGACTCTCGAGACTCGAACTCCACCGATGACGCAGTGATTGTGACAAGAGCTCCTGAATTCCGACAAGATCAGCAATACTAAACACATCGACATGGACAAACCCTTGTGCAACAACTGCGGCTACGACCTCTCAGGGTTGCCTTACGTTGCCAACTACATTGACTGCCCTGAGTGCGGCAGATCAAACCCCAGACCCCTACTTGACACTCCGATCATCCCCGCCAATGTCTGGAAACCCTCACTCATCGTGCTTGCCGCGTCGCTGCTTTTCTCGCTGGGAGTCTTCGCACTCGCGTGGACAAATAATGATCGCTTCATCATGCTGCTGGCTTGGCTATCAGCACCTGCCTTTGGTGTGCTGAACTGGATTGTTACGACGACTTCATGGATCATGAACATTCGACGCATCCGACGATCGCACGGTGCAAAAGCCGTGGCGGGCTACGTCGCGATCGGACTCCTCGTCGGAATCGCCACAGCACTCATCGTGGGTTTTCTAGGATTTGTCCTCTTCGGTCTTTCTCCTCCCGGCTCCAACACCTTTATGGGAGTGTAATTCGATTACACTTC
>CAYTYD010000325.1:0-3627 GCA_964441555.1 uncultured Phycisphaeraceae bacterium
TGGTGGGGCTGCACCGAAAATTTCACCTGCCCCAGTTCCTGCATCAGGTCGTCGTTGACGTGAAATCGACCCGCAGTGTCGAGGATCAGCACATCCACGTTGGCCTTGCGTGCCGCTGCCATGGCATTGCGGCACACATCGACCGCGACACCAACCGCCTTTCCATATTCCGCCACGCGAGTCGGTTCGCTGTAGAACAGCACGCGAGCATTTCCCGGCGTCCCTTCCACTTGCTTGGAAATGGTCTCTAACTGATCCACCGCCGCCGGACGTTGCAGGTCTGCCGCGGCCAGCATCACTGACTTGCCGCGCTTTTTCAGGAATCCGGCGAGCTTGCCACTGGTGGTGGTCTTTCCCGATCCCTGCAGGCCGCACATCATGATGACAGTGGGACCGGGTGAGGCAAAGACCAGGCCCGAGTCTGGAGCTGGAAGCGCAGGTGTTCCCGGCAGCTTGGGGGTGCCACCCAGAAACTCCACCAGTTTGTGATAGACGATCCCGATCATCTCCTGACCGGGTTCGAGCGCCTTGGTCACGTCTTTGCCGATCGCGTCCGCAAGCACCTGTTCGGTGAATTCGTCGACAACCGAATGGTGCACATCGGCATCGATCAGGGCCGAACGAACATCACCCATCGCCTCGCGAACGTTGGATTCTGTGATCGTTCCTTTGCCACTGACCTTGCGAAGGAGTGAATTGAACCCGTCGGTAATGCGGTCAAACATGGAAATGTCCCGGCTCCCGACACGCGCAGCGTGTGCGCCCTCGGGGAGAGGATCAGAGCCGTGACCGCGGCAGGCCAAGGGTACGAATCTCGCAGAAAAAAGCCAGTTCCTGGGCACAGTTTCATGGCAGGGTCGCCCTTTCTCGCAGAATCAGAGCATTTGTTCGGCGCTTCATGAAAATGAAACGGGTTTTCCCGGCACTTTCTCGCGATCAATGCGTCTGTGCTTGACACGCGAAGCGTTTGACGGTCAACTATGCGCCCGGCTGACGGACCCTCCAGGTTCGTCGGTCCCTCTCAGGCCAGGGTGTGCGTGCCCGAGGGGTTTCAATCGCCTCACTACCGCGGCTGTGCCGCAGAACGAGTGACTCATGAATAAGAACGACAGCATCATCGATTTCGCCGCTTGTGTCTCCGATCGTCGCACTTTCCTTGGCCAGGCCGCTGGCGTTGCGGGCGCAGTCGGTGCAGTTGCCACGCTTGGGGGCTTTCCCTCAATTGCCTCCGCGAAGACAAACACCCAGGCAGATAGCGTCGGCCTTGGTGTTGTTGGTCTGGGTAAACAAGGGAGCGCGATCCTGGGCGAGCTTGGCAAGCTCGAGAATGCGAAACTGCTCGGCCTGTGCGATTCAGATGACAGCCGCCTGCAACGTGGCCTGCGCAAGTATCAGGGACTCGCTGGCGAAGCCGATTATCGCAAGTTGCTTGAGAACAAGGCCGTCAACGCCATCGTCATCGCGACACCCACGCACATGCACAAAGACATCGCCCTTGCAGCGATCGCGGCAGGCAAGCACATCTATTGCGAAGGTCCACTCGCGCACACTGCGGCCGATGCTCGCGAGATCGCCAAAGCCGCTGCCGGAGCCAAAGTCGTGTTCGCAGTGGGTCACGAAGGACGCTCCAATCCGATCTACAAGCTCGCTCGCAAGTTCTACAAGAGCGATGCCATTCGCGACCTTATGGGCATCCAAGCCCAGGCCAATCAGAAAACCAGTTGGCGCATTCCCGGCGATGGCGAACGTGGCCGGGCGCTGAACTGGCGCCTCGATAAGGATGTGTCGCTTGGTCTTGCTGGCGAAATCGCCAGCCACCAGATCGACGTGGTGCACTGGTACACCGGCAAATATCCCATCGCCGTTCGCGCCAGTGGCGCAGTCCGCAGTTATCAGGACGGTCGCGAAGTTCCCGACACCATCGCAGCCACGCTCATCTTTGATGATGGCACCTCGATGCAGTATTCCGCGACCCTGGGCAACAGCTTCGGTGGCAAGTTTGAACAGTTCCTGGGCTCAAACGCCGCCATCAAGCTTGCCTGGACCGCCGGCTGGATGTTCAAAGAGGCCGATGCCCCCACGCAAGGGTGGGAGGTGTATGCCAATCGCCAGCAGTTCCACAACGATGAGGGCATCACCCTGATTGCCGATGCCACCAAGCTCGCGGCACAGGGCAAGCTCAAAGACGGAGTCGGTATTCCCAATCCCACAGTCTATTACGGGCTTTCCGATTTTCTCACCAGCGTGAGCGAAGGCAAGGCACCAGTCTGTTCGGCAGATGAAGGTCTGCGCAACGTCGTGGTGGTCGCCGCGATCAATAAGGCCATGGCGACGGGTTCTGAAGTGAAGATTTCCCCCGATGAACTCAAGGCCTAAGCGATCACTTTCTCGCAGTTCTGCTTCGACCCGCTGACTATCACAAGGACGTGACCATGCAACTTCGCTCTCTTCCAGCACTCACACGACTCGGCCTGACCTGTCTGGTGCTCGTGCTCTCCGGCGGTCTGATCGCCTCCGCAGCCCACATGTTCTGGCATCATGGCAATCGCGATGAACGTCCCGAATTCACCATGGACGATGTCAAAGCGCAGTATCAGGGACTCGAATCTCGCGCACCTTTGCTCATGGCGCTGGAGCGCAACCACCCCGAGAATCTTGATCCCAAGGCAAAAGAAGCACTGACCAAATGGCTCAGCAGCAACCGCATCGCCGAGGACTATGACAATCTTGATGCTGGTGACTACGCCCCTGCGGAAATGATCGCCAAAAACTGTCTGTCGTGCCACAGCCGCAAGGCACCGGACACGCAGGCAGTCGCCAAGAAATTACCTCTGGACTTTTTTGATGATGTGAAGAAGGTCGCGTTCACACGCAAGATTGATCGCACGCCCAAGAAGATCGTCGCCGCAAGTTTGCATACTCACTCACTTGCATTAGGCACGATGTCCATTGCCATCGCCGGGCTCGCGGTCTGCACCGCGTGGTCTCGTAAGGGAGTGGGGGCCCTGATCTTCCTCTCCGGATTCGGCTTGCTCATGGATCTTGCGTGCCAATGGTTCGCAGGCGATATCAAGCCCATGATCTATGGAGTGGTCGCCGGCGGAGCCATGTACGCCTTGTCCAGTGGACTCCTGCTCGTGATGGTGCTGGTTGATCTCTGGCGCCCGGCGAAGGCGTCCAACTGAGCTATGCCCGACGTCCGCTACAGTTATTCAACCCATTGGAGATGACTCATGTCGACTTGCCGCACGGTTGCGATTGCCTTCATTCTGGCCACGACTGCGATGGTGTTCACCGGCTGCTCTTCAGCGACCATTGCTGCGAAAGAAAGC
Organism: uncultured Phycisphaeraceae bacterium; assembly: GCA_964441555.1. Taxonomy (GTDB): domain Bacteria; phylum Planctomycetota; class Phycisphaerae; order Phycisphaerales; family UBA1924; genus F1-120-MAGs238. Next base: position 3,333 of record CAYTYD010000325.1, read on the forward strand.
ATTTTTGGAATCGCCAAGCGCGATCAGCTCGTCGCTCGTGTGCAGGATGCCAAAGAGGGACAAGTTGAAGCCAAGAAGCAGTTTGAATCCGCCCTTGCCCAATTCCTCGATGTGACCGGCCAGAAGGGAAAGCTTGGCGACCTCGAAGCCAAGTACGACAAACTCAAGAGCGCGTACGAATCAGCGGATGCCAAGGCCTCCAAGGTTTCGGGTCGAATCAAGGATGTCGAAAACGTCGCCGATGCCCTCTTTGCCGAATGGCAGAAAGAACTCAGCCAATACACCAATCAGTCGC
>CAYTYD010000326.1:0-2769 GCA_964441555.1 uncultured Phycisphaeraceae bacterium
GATATAGGCATCGTTGATGAGACCACCGGTCATGATGACCTGAGCGAGTCCCTGGTTGGGATCAGGGTCGATGGTGCCGCCCTGGCCATCGTCGGGCAGAACGCTGTCGTTGTTGCCAGCGAAGATGTTGCCGGTGATGGTGACGCCGGTGAGGCGGGTGGACTGCAGGGTGGTGATGTCGTCTTCGGCAAAGATGCCGCTGGAGGAGAAGGGCGAATCCGTCAGAGGAGCGATGCCGTCACCGACATCAATGGTGCCGATGTCACCCTTGACATAGACCACGCCGCGAAGGCCTTGGAAGTTGTTGGGATTGACCGCGCCCGTGCCGTCACTGTTGATGATGAGTGAACCGAGTGTGACGCCATCGCCCGTGAGCACCACATCGCCCACCGAGCCACCAACGCTGATGGAGGCGACGTTGCCGCTGCGAACGACCAGGCCGCTGATGCGATCATGCAGAGCAAAGCCCAGATCACTGGCGTAACCGTTGCCGGGTTGATAGTTGGTATCGCCGGTGGGGCGGTCGATGTTGCCGTTCCACTGGGCTGACATGAACTCGGCGGGAACCGCCAGAGCACCGCCGATGCCTTGGCCGCCGCCTGCATCGCCCAGGCCCAGAAGCACGCCAATATTCTGCGGACCAAACGCGTTCACCTGCGTGCGACCAAGATCGCCGCGAGTGACAAAGACGTTGTCGACACCGTTGGCATCGACAAAGAGCATGTCGCCACCCGGGGTGTCGTTGGTGATGGTGCCGATCGCCTGGAAGACATCGAGGCGATACACATCGATTTCGATATTGCCGGTGAGGATCACCGAGGAGGTGGCATCGGATGCGGTGATGCGGAGACGACCGATGGAAATCGGCTTGGGATTGGTTCCCTGGCCAACTGCCTCGACGCGCAGGGTGCGACCACCAGCGAGGTTGACGCTGATTTGTCCGAGGGCGACACCCTGGCTGCCGTCGATGCCGTTGGTACGGATCTGGCCAGCGGCGGTGCCGACGTCGTTACCTTCGACGGTGACGCGGTAGGTTGTGCCACCATCGTCAACAAGCTGAATCGCCGTGCCGACGATCACGGGCACGAACGAATCCAGCGCTGTCGGAGTATCGATGCGCGGGAAGTCCACAAAGCGAACGTCAGAGCCAGCGCCCGTGTTCAGGTATACGCCGCGACTGGATGAGAGCTGACTGGTGGTGTTGTACAGACCGGTGGTCACGCCTGCCTCGGCGTAGACATCCTGGCTGATCAACACGGCACCGATGGTGCTGCCGGGGCTGGTGCGAATCGAAATCGAACCCGACACGGCGTGGAAGCCGGTGCGGAAGAGCGCGAGCGAGCCATCGCCGCCGTTGCGGCCCGTCTGCACGGTGACCGTGGACTGCAAAGGAGCGATCGGGACGCGCGGGGCGGCTCGATTGTCCTGGTCCATACCCACGCCGCCGCGAATGTCGATGGTGCCGATGCGACCACCGGTGCGGATGTTCAGGTAGTTGGCATCGCCATCGTTGGGGCCGGGGCCGCCAGCGAGAGGATTCAGACCGGTGACGAATTGAGCCAAGTCGGCACCGGTGATGATGTCAACGGAGGTTGCGAGCGATCCAGCGGCATCGAGGATGTCAGACCCTGCGAGCGCGGTATAGAGCGTCTTGGCAACGGTGATCGTTGAGCCGCGCCAATCGTGGAAATCATCGATCGGGTCACGATCGGTGGGACGATCCAGATAATTCACAAAGCCATCGGCGCTGGCCAGGCCGCCGCCACCATTGGTGGTGCCGCCACCCACGCGCATCATGCCCATGCTGCCCGAGAGCACGTTGACGCCTGCGCGGAAATTGGTGCCTTGGCCCGCGGGGCCGCCACCGAAGTTGCCGCTGACGCTCACCGCGCCTGCGGTGACAGAGGCCATTCCGGTCAACTCAAAGGTGTAACCGGTGATATTGCCGAAGGCGGTGTCACCAGCGGAGTCTGCGGGATCGCTGACCACGATGTAGTACGTGCCGGGAGCGCTGGGAGTAAACGTCCAGCGGGAAAGATCGGCGATCACATCGCTCTGGCGAGTGCTCGCCAGTGTGCGGCCGTTCTCATCCATCAAACGCACGAGCAGAGCCCGGCCGTTGTCGGCCTTGGCTTCCAAAGTCAGAGGCGTCAAGCCATCCGAGGAGAATGCGTAAATGTCAACATCGTCTTCGCCGTTGAAGGGATCAGCACCGGAGACATCACCCTGCACGCGCACACCAGTGCCGGCGTTGCCGATGTACTCGGCCAAGAGGAAGTTGTCGTTGCGGAAGCCCGTGCCACCGAAATTCACCTTGGGATTGAAGGAGCGGTACAGAGAAGTTGCATCGCGATCTGCCAGCCCAATCGAAGTGCCGCGCTGGGCCCGCCATGCAGCCACCAGTGCGGTGGCTGGGTCGATGCCGAAGATGCCTTCGCGTTCGCTGTAATTGAAGACATCGCGAGGAGGACGCGTGCTCGGCGAATTGACATCGCCGACCACGGTGATGTCGGTGGAGCTGCGGCCCGCGATCTGCACCTGTCCAAGCGTGCGGCCCACGATGATCTGGCTGTTGGTCTTGATTTCGATGGCGCCGGCCGCGCTGGTGTCGCCCGACCAGCGACCCGAATCGCTGCCCACCGTCATCGTGCCCAAGTCACCGTCAACCGTGACCGAGCCAAGCAAGTTTGTGGCGTGGAATTGATCGACCGCGCCGGTGAACTTGCTCGAGCCGTAGACAATACCGTCGATCATCACGCTGCCGATGCT
>CAYTYD010000326.1:2779-3582 GCA_964441555.1 uncultured Phycisphaeraceae bacterium
AAAACGCCCTGATCGGCACGATTGAAACCCGTCACGACGGGGTTCTGCACATCGCTGAAGACAGCGCCACGATACGTTTGTGGCGAAGTGATATCACGCACGTAGGGCGAACCCAAGATCACGCCGCCGACCACAGCGGGCAGACCGTGAATGGTGGTTTCATCTCGCTGATAGCCGTGTCCGGCTTCTTCAAACTTGTCGGAATAACCACCAAACCCAGCGGTGTACTGCCAATAGAAACCTCCCTGCGAAGCTTCATAGGTCGATGGGTCCGGTGGAGTTTCGAAGTAGTTGATGTCACCACCAAGAATGCTGAATGATGTTCGCGAGTCTGCCCCGCGAATGCGGATGGTGCCGATGCCATCGTTGAAATTGGGACGACCGGTATCGCCACGGTCAACCGCCGCCGAGCCCTGACCATTCGCAGAGCCAAGCACAAGCGTCCGCACCATGTCGCGACCGTACAAATCTGCAAGTTCAAGTGTCGCACCAACCGGGCCGCGCAATGTCACTACCGCACCATGGACGCGGGCGTTATTGAACGCGGCGTATGTCGTCGTCGCCTGCTCGCTCGACACATTGTCGATGCGGTACTCCTGCACAGCATTTCCCTGCAGGGTCTGCACGACCACTTCATCAAACGCCAGCACGCTGGGATCCCGATCCCGACCAAACTCGTAGCGGAAGCCAACAACCTGATTCAGGCCGTTGATGTATGTCGCGGTGCGTGCGTTGACCAACGCCTGAGCGGTGTACTCTGCCACCACCTCGCCACCAAATCGCAACTGAATCCGCGTTGTATT
>CAYTYD010000327.1:0-3570 GCA_964441555.1 uncultured Phycisphaeraceae bacterium
TCTGGGCCTCGGCACGCTTGCCAGCGAGATCCTTCACCAACTGGTCGCTGGGTTCGGTGGCGAGGTTGCGGGGGAGGAGGAAGTTACGGGCATAGCCGGTGCGGACGTTGACCACGTCGCCGACGATGCCGAGGTTGTCCACGTTTTCAATCAGGAGAAGTTTGAGACTGCGAGACATATCTGCTGTCCTTTCGCCGCGACACCGCAGCGTTGAGTTAGGAGCGGTTGATCCGGCTACACGCCAGAAGCCGCCCCAACGAAATCAGAATCCAACACAATCAGAAGGGAACATCGATATCCGAAGCCGGAGGAGCCGAGGGAGCCCGTCCCCCACCACCGCCACCACGTCCGCCGCGAGGAGCATCGGATTCGTAACGGGGTTCATCGCCACCCTCGTAGCTGGTCGCCTGGCCCCCACCACCGCCGCCACCGGGGCGGGAATCGATGAACTGGAACCCTTCGACCACCACGCGGATCTTGGATTGCTTCTTGCCTTCCTTATCTTCCCAAGTGTCGAGCTTGAGGCGCCCTTCGATGAAGACGGGACGACCTTTCTGGAGATACTTGGCAAGAGTCTCGGCGGTACGGCCCCACGCCTCGCAATCGACGTAGGTCACTTCCTCGCGGTCCTGACCGTCAGCGCTCTTCCAGCGGCGGTTGATCGCCAGCCCCAGATTCGCCACGGCCTGATTGCCGGAGGTGTGACGCAGTTCGATATCGCGAGTCAGGTTGCCCATGAGGTAGCATTTGTTGAAATTCGGCATTGGCGTTCTCCTTGGTTTGAATTCAATTCGGGGTTGCGTGACAAATGACCTTTGGACACCCTCTCTCCGATGACCATGAGGACACCGGTGAAGAGGCACGACGTGGCCGACAAGGCAGAGGTTACTCCGTTGCCAGACCCTTACACCAGACCATCCGAGGGTTTTTGGGCACAACCTGACAGACTGTTGTCAGGTTGAGGACCATTCACACCCTTCATGTTCAGGCGTTGGCTTCGGCGGCAGCCGCGGCAGGAGCGGCCGGGGCCGCGGCGGCGGGAGTGCCACCCTGACCACGCAGCTTGATCTCCGCATCCAGATCCTTGCGGCCATCCTGAGCGGCGATTTCCTCGTCGGTGAGGTGGTCGCAGCGCAGAGTCATGGTGCGGAGGAGCTTTTCAGAGAGATTGCAGTCACGCTCAAAGTGCGACATGCTCTCGTTGGGGGCCTTGAAGTAGCCCAGGAGGTAGAGGCCGCGCTTCTGGCCCTTGACCTCGTAGGCAAGCTTGCGATCGTCAAACTTGCGGAGGGCGAGCAACTCGCCATGAGAGCGGTTGACCAGCTCCTTGACGTGATCGACCGCGTCCTGAAGGTTGGCGCCAGCGGCCTGGCCGAAAAGGAACATGCACTCGTAGTTGTACACTCGTTTACCGGGCATTTGATGAACTCCTGATCTCTGTGATCTGAACTGGTTTGGTTGGTGAATCTGGAACTGGAAACTTGAAACCGTTAGGAAGACTTGGATTCCTTCTTGTTGAACTTGTTCATGGCGATGGGGAGCCCCTTGGCCACGAACGTCTCCACGGCCTCAACGCTTTGGGCCAGGGCCAGATCGAAATCCGGCTCTTCCTCGGCGGTGAAACGCGAGAGGACGTAGTCCTTTTGTTCGATGTGAGCTGGCTTGCCACCACTGGGTTTATCTCCCACTCCGACGCGAAGGCGGGGATAGGTATCCCGGCCTAAAGCGCGCTGAATGTCAGACAAACCGTTGTGACCGCCGTCGCCGCCACCGGGGCGGAGGCGAATCGAACCCACCGGCAGGTACAGATCGTCAACGACGACGAGGAGTTCCTGATCCGGATCGATCTTGTAGAAGGAAACCGCCTGCCCCACGGACTGTCCGGAAAGATTCATGAAAGTCGTCGGCTTGATGAACACACACCGTGAACCGGCCACATTGGCATCGACGCATGACGCGGCGAAGCGACCCTTGGCGACGGCACCCGGCGCGTGCCTGGCGACCAGACGATCCACCACCATGAACCCGGCATTGTGCCGCGTTCTGGTGTATTGAGGACCGGGGTTGCCGAGGCCGACGATGAGCTTCATGACGTTGAACCAGACAGATGGAGGCGTGCGGAAGGAAACGATTACTTCTTGGGGGCTGCGGGTGCCTTGGCGTCCTTGCCCGCGGCCGGCTTGGCGCCAGCAGCAGCCTCGCCTTCGGCGGGCTTCTTGGCGGTGAGCACTTCGGGCTCGGCCGGGCCAGCGGCGGCGGCGGTTGCTTCGGCAACCACGGTCTCCTGCTGGATCACGATCTGGGCCACAATGTGGTTCTTGTCGGTGAGAACCTTGATGGAGCTGGAAGGCAGCTTCACCTCAGAGACGGTGATGGCGTGGCCGACATCAAGGGTGCCGATGTTAACTTCGATAAAGTCGGGGATGTCGGTCACCACGCACTCAACCTCGAGCTCGTTGGTGGGGTGGAGCAGAATCGCGCCCGCCTGCTTGAGTCCGGTGGCTTCACCGATCAGGTGCAGGGGAACGCGGGTCTTCACGCGGTCTGTCAGAGCCACGCGAGCCAAATCGGCGTGCACGGGGTTATTTCCCATCCAATCGAACTGGATGCCGGTGAGGAGGACGACCTGGTCCTTCATCACGCCATCGAGATTGACGCGGAAGATCTTCTCTCCCTTGTTGACGTGGGCGAGGAACTCGTGGGCATCAACCGATGCGGCGATGGGGGTGTGCCCCTTGCCGTACAGGTTGATTGGCATGCCGCCGGCCTTGCGGACGCGATCGGCATAACGGGTGCCCACGCGCTCGCGGGCTTTGGCGGTCAGAACTGGTGACTTCTCGTGCATGATTGAACCCTCTCAAAACAAAGTGCTGTACTTGTTGAATGAACTGACTGAATGAAACTGTGAGTGCGATTCTTTGCCGCGCCGAATCGATCAGCGCCGCCCCCCTCCATCCTTGAAAAGTTCGCTGATGGAAAGATTGCGATGGATGCGGTCGATGGCCTGAGCCAGCAACTTGCCCACCGATAGTTCAACGAGCTTGCTCTGGAGAGGCGCGACGCGCTCGCCCAGAGGCAGTGTGTTGCTGACGACCACTTGGCTGATGGATGGACCGGCCAGGCGTTGAACCGCAGGGCCGACCATGACACCGTGCGTGGCGGCGGCGATGACGCGCTTGGCACCCTTGTCGGCGACCAATTTGCTCGCTTCGACGATGGTGCCTGCGGTGGTAATCATGTCGTCAAACATCAGGACCGTCTTGCCTTCGACGCTGCCGATGAGGTGGCCGGTGGTGACTGCGCTGCCGGAGAGGCGCCGCTTGTTGATGATGGCGAGTTCGCCACCCAAGGCGTTGGCCATGTCTTCGGCGACTTTGACGTTGCCCACATCTGGACTGACGAGGCACAGTTCGCCCAGTTGGGCGCGATGAGAGCGGAAGTGATCGACAAAGACCGGCATGGCCGAGAGGTGGTCGACGGGGATATCAAAGAAGCCCTGAATCTGCGCGGCGTGCAGGTCGATCGCCAGCACACGATCCGCACCGGCGGCGGTGATGAGATTGGCCACCA
>CAYTYD010000328.1:0-3561 GCA_964441555.1 uncultured Phycisphaeraceae bacterium
AGTGGTAGCCGATGTCGGCCCATTGATTGCGGACGTGGTTGGCGCGGTGCTTTTCCAACTGGGCCATGACGGCGGCCTGAGTCGTGAGGCCGGTGGAAACCAACGCATCGTGGTGGAGGGTGATGCGGGTGACGCGGCCCATGGGGCCGGTGCGTGAGAGGATCGGAGTTGAACGCGTCCACGTCGCACGCGAAATCACGCCCTGGGGGAGAGCGCTGGCGGGGACGGGTGGGGGAGTGGTTTTGGGAGTGACGGGGGTGTTGCCGACGTAGACGGGCTTCTTCCAGACATCGGGGCTGAAGGTGTCTTCGCCGTCGTCCATATCCGGCCACTTGGGCCCGGGCATGAGGGCGGATTGGCCAGTCTCACAACCGGCGAGCAACGCTGCGGCACCGATCCCGGCGATACCCATGAGAAAGCGGCGACGTTGAGCCGCGATGGGGTCGATCTGGGGGGTGGACTGGGGCGTGTGGGAAGTGGCGGAATCAGAGTGAGGGTTCACGGATCCAAACATCGGATACGACTCCATTCCGAGGCCAAAAGTCGGGGCAATCTCTTCACGCCGTTGGGCGATCCCCTTCCTTGGGGATCAACTGGCGGCAGGAGCGTAGCGAGGCGAGGGGGCCGAGCGATTCTGGCGGCACCAGATGGCCAGAACTAGGAGCATGTACAGCCGCTGGGAGTGATCGCGGGTGTTGGCGAGGTGTTCAGCGAGGAGTTGGCGGGCGAAGGGAAGATTGAGTTCGCAGCCGACTTGGGAGGCGGGGAAGGGGTCGTAGCTGGCGAGCACATCCGACAGGGTGGTTCGGAGGCCGCCAAAATCGGTACGGAACCAGTCGCCGAGGGGGATGGCAAAGCCCATCTTTGGGCGATCGACGATGTCGGCGGGGAGGTACTTCTTGGCGATGGCGCGGAGGAGGCCCTTGCGCTGGTTGCCGGGCGTGAGTATGGAGCGTTTCTGGGCGAGGACCAGAGTTGCCAAGTCATTGGAAAGCAACGGGGCACGGAGTTCAACTCCAGCCGCGAGCGATGCGTGGTCAACTTTGGCAAGCAACACATCCGGAAAGTGATCGCCGATGTCCCAGCCATATTCCATGCCGCGGCATCGCTCGGTGAATGCCCATTTGCCAATCTGGCCCGGAATGAGTTGCAGGCGATCGCGTTTGGGGAAGATCGCGGTCAGATCCAAGTAGCCATCTCCTGCGGCGGCATCGAGGAATCGGGCGATCTTGGCGTCGCGTGACTTGGGATCGTGGTCTTGGAACCGCCAGCGAAGGGCGAGACGTGCCAATGACCCGAAGGGGCCGATGGCCTGAAGCCACGGAATGGCTTTGTATCTCTCATAACCAAGAAACAGCTCATCGCCCCCATCGCCTGAGAGGAGAACCTTGGCGTGCTTGCTGGCTGCGCGGCAGGCCCAGTACGTCGGCAAGAGCGAGCTATCACCAAAGGGAAGGCCAAGCAAGCGGATCAGATGCTCAAGGTCGCTGAGCGGATCGGGAGCAACGTCGATCGTTTGATGATCAGTGCCAAGGTGTTTGGCAACGACTTGCGCGTGTTCGGATTCGTCGTAAGCTACGTGCGGCATGCGGATGCAGACCGTGGTGAGTGATCCAAGTTCGCGTTTAGCCAGCGCACAGACCAACGAAGAATCGACGCCACCGGAAAGCAACGCTCCTAAAGGTACATCGGATTCGAGACGTGAGCTCACGGCCTTGACAAGGGCGTTTTCGACTTCAGATTCGGCATTATTGCTATCAAGGCGGCGTGAGGGATTCGCACGTGGCGCACCGGACCACCACCATCCACGATGAAATGCCATCGCATGAGTTGGAGATTTGCTCGCAGACGAGGACCACACGGTGCCGGGAGAGAGGGATGTGATGCCGCGACATGGGAACTCATGCTGCGGCGCCCCTTGCGCGATGGCCACTGCGGACCCGATTGAGTTCCATGGCTCCGAGGAAGAGAGACGAGAGCCGACAAAGGTGTCTGAACTCAGCACAGACTCCACTGCCGAGGTGGTGCTGGCGAGGATGGCATACTTACCTGTTGGTGTTGTGGCCTGCGCAGCGAAGAGGGGTTTCTCGCCAAAGCGATCACGTGCGGCGACCAGTTCACAGGCGGCGGCATCCCAGAGGATGATGGCGAACATGCCATCGAGCTTGGGCCAGAGATCGTGTTGCCACTGCTTCCAGCCGTGAAGGATGACTTCGGTGTCGCTGTGGTCGGTGGTGAAATGGTGACCGAGAGATTCGAGCTGGGCGCGGAGGGCACGATGGTTGTAGATGCAGCCGTTGAAGACGACGGTGATGTCGCCACGGTTCATGGGTTGAGCGCCGCCGGAATGATCGAGGATGGAGAGGCGGCGATGGACGAGGGCGATGGATGCGGTGTCGCCGGCGAGGGTGGTGCGTTGGTCGGTGAAGCGGCCGTGGCCATCGGGGCCGCGATAGGCGATGGCGTGATCGAGGGCATCGATCCAACGCGAGTCGATGGGATGAGGCGGAAGCGGAGTGCCCTTGGGATTCAGGTGAAGGATGGCACCGATGCCGCACATGAGGGGAATGGACTCCGAAAGGCGAGGATCAGTGAATCAGGCGGCGGGACGTTGTTCTGAGGCACCGACGATGAGGGAATGCTGATGTTGCTTGGCGAGCTTGCGTTCCTCGAGCAACATCCACGCGGTGTGCAGGATGCGGGTGACGGTGATGCCAGCGACAAAGCCGATGGTGGTGGAGGCGGCGATGGAGTAGTTGGCATGAAGGAGGGCGTGCTGACCGCCAAGAGCGATGATGTAAAGGACTGGTGAGAGACAGGCACGCTGGACCTGCACGCGGCCTGCATCTTCGAGGAAGCTCATCTTGGCGTAGGCGGGGTTGATGAGGTGGCCACTCTTGCGGGGCAGGTGGTTGGCGAGCCAGTGAAGCAGGAAGTAGACGGCGACATCGGCGACCAAATCGACAATGAAGGTGAGGCCGCCGACGATGAACTTTGCGGAGAGGCCGGATGCGTTGTGGATGCGTTCATCGAGGCCGGCTTTGCCGATGAGGGTCATGACGATCACGGTGAAGCCGAGCGCGAGCGCACCGGCCACGATGATATTGACATTGACGTTGATGATGCGCTTGCAATACCAGCGCGCGAGCCATTCCATGCAGACAACTCTACACCTCTGAGAGCGTCATGGTTCGCGCCAAGGACGTGCCATGGACGGGGTTATCCGGCTTTGACGGGGGCGCGGCCGACGCTGTAGTAGGTGAAGCCAGCTTCGGCCATCTGGCGGCGGCGGTAGAGGTTGCGGCCATCGAAGATCACGGGCTTTTTCAGCAAGGCATGAATCTGGCCAAAATCGGGGCTCTTGAACTCGTCCCAATCGGTGGAGATGACGACGGCATCGGCTCCATTGAGGGCGTCGTTCATGTTGTCGACAATCTGGGCGATGGAGCCGACCTCGGCGCGGGCGTTGTCGCCAGCGACGGGATCGAAGGCGACGCAGGTGGCGCCTGCCGCGGCGGCCTTGCGGATGAGGGTGAGGGCGGGAGCTTCACGGATGTCATC
>CAYTYD010000329.1:0-3557 GCA_964441555.1 uncultured Phycisphaeraceae bacterium
ATCTTGGATGGAGTATCGCTGGTGATCCCCTACCCAGGCAGCTCAATCTTCACACCACCTACAACGCACGCACATCTGGATGCGATGGATGCAGGCCTGTTGGCTGCGGTGGTTGCTGGATCAGCGCGCCTGACGCCTGAGCAGGGATTGTCGCTCTATCACCGCATGACGTTACCGGAGCTCGGTCGCTGGGCCGATGCGCGGTGCCGTGTGATTCACGGTGACAAGCTGCGCACCTACGTCATTGACCGCAACATCAACTACACCAACGTCTGCTCGGCCAAGTGCACGTTTTGTGCTTTCCGCCGCGATGCGGAAGATCATGACTCCTACACGCTCGAACACAGCCAGATTCTGCACAAGATTGGCGAACTCGCGGCGATCGGCGGGACGCAGATCCTCATGCAGGGGGGCATGAACCCCGCGCTGCCTCTGGATTGGTACGTCGAACTGCTGCATGCCATCAAGCGCGATTATCCGCAGATCCACGTGCACGGATTCTCACCGCCGGAGTTCATCGAATTCGTGCATTTCTTTGATCCTCCGGGCGCGACATTGGAAGACAAGATCCTCTCGGTGATGAAGCCACTGCGCGAAGCGGGGCTGGACAGCGTACCAGGTGGTGGTGGTGAGATTTTTGCCACCGCGCCGCGCCGCAAGATCGGCCTGGGCAAGTGTGATGCCGAGTCGTGGCTCACAGTGATGAAAGCCGCGCATTCGCTCGGCATGTTCACCAGCGCCACGATGATGTTCGGGCACATCGAGGGATATGCAGATCGCATCGATCACATGCGGATGGTGCGCGACAAGCAGGATGCAGCTCTCGCAGCCGGTCGCGGCCATTACACCGCGTTCATCTCTTGGCCATTCCAGCGTGAAAATACGCCCTTGGGGCGCGTCAAGGACTGGGGCCAGAATCAGGCCGAGCTGGAAGCCGAATTCCCCGGCGATGTCGTCGCACGGGCCTATGACTTTGGCAGGAATCCGGATGTTGACCACAAGACGCTGGGGCCTGCGGCAGCGGAGTTTGGCCGCCGCGTGCGCATGAGCGGCGCCAGCGACTATCTGCGGACACAGGCGATCAGCCGCCTGATGCTGGACAACGTGTACTCGATCGGTTCATCATGGGTGACGATGGGGCCGCACATCGGGCAGCTTGGCCTGGCCTATGGCGCGAGCGACATGGGCAGCGTGATGATGGAAGAGAACGTCGTCTCTAGCGCTGGCACGACGTACTGCCTGGATGAAGCCGTGCTGTGCCGCTTGATCCGCGATGCCGGATTCACCCCCGCTCAGCGGAACAACCGCTACGACATCGTGCGGATTCACGATGGGGCGCAGTCACCCGACCTGAAAGTCACGGATTGGTCGCAGCACCGGGCCCGCAAGATGCATCAGGAAATGCCGCGAGAGAAGCCCGAGCCACTGACTATCAGCGTGACCAAGGCAAACACGCTGCAAGAGGCCTGAAGTCAGAACACGTGATCGTAAAGCTCTGTGTTCAATTCATCATTTGGCGTTCATTGCGATCGCCACGATGATGCCGACCACGATCAATCCGCCAGCAACGGCAAAGAAGATCTTCCACGCGCTGTAGGGGCGTTCACCCTGCACTTCGCCGGTGCGGCCGTTGACGAGAAATCTGAAACTCTGCGTGCCCAGGCGATACGCACTCACCCACACCGGCAGCAAAATGTGCTTGAAAGTGATGGCGTCGTAATCGCTGTCCTTTGAGGTGATCATCTGCGTATCACCACCGATGTCAGCGCGGATGGTGGCATCGATGGTGGGTTGCATCAACCCTTGAGCTTCAGTGAACCCATCGGCAAGAGATGTCTTGTACGTTTCAGCCCGGAATCCGCTGAGATAGTCATCGTTGTATTCGACGAGATTCTCCAGATCCCACGGCTCCAACTGGTTCAGGTGCTTTTCAGGCAAGCTGGAGCCGGCACGGACCAGCACATCGTCGAAGGCGTTGAAGACTGTGCCACTAGCTGGATACCAGCGTGTTCGCCTCTCTGTGCGGCGGTTGTTGCCACTGCCCACGGTGACGTAGTAATGCTCGCCACGCTGGCCGGTGTATTGGGTCGTGACGCGCGAGTCGTAGGTCCAGTAGGGCACATAGATGCCACTGAACTGCTCTTTCAACTCACTGAATCGCTTCAGCCGGTTGGGCGCGAACCAGCGCGTGGTCACCCATTCCCTGAACAGCTTCGCTGCCTGATCTTTGGGAATCTTGAATGGGAGCACTGCGCCAGGGCGAATGATGCTGTGGCACGTGGGCTGGCTGACCAGGTTGTTGCCGCAATATGGGCAAGCAAAGCTGGTGACCTCGGCGGGCTTGGTGACTTCGGCAGCGCAGGCATCACACTTGATGGTGGTGACGTCAATACTGGGTGCAGCGCTGGCGAGATGATTGATGGTGGCGAGAAAGTCATTCTCGACGACGGCGTGCGCTTCGGATTGCGGAATGTCATTGACCGTGCCACAGGCGCGGCAGCGGAGTTCGGTGGTGCCAGGCACAAACTCAAGAAACGCGCCGCAGGCCTTGCAGGGAAACCGCTTGCCCCCTTTGGTGTGAAAGCCGCCAGCGCGATTCAGATCGGTAGAGGATGTGGTTGCCGACATTCGTGACATGCATAATCCCCACAGTGGATGCGAAGGAAGCAAGAAAAAGACGCGCTGCAGGCACACACCCACAACGCGCCGAGTCACTCACGTGGAATTAGCGAGGTGGCAGAGGAGGAGGCACTGCACCGAAGGCGGCGGAGAGATCCGCAACCTGCCCGGCGACGGACCAGGCAGGCATGCCGGACTTCCACACCAGAGTTTCGCGCGAGATCTTGCCACTGGCAATATCAGCGCGAAGCTGGGTGAGGCCAAAGGGGCCAGTCTGAGCGCCATTCACTGCAACGAAGAACTGCGTCTCAGTGGGGATCGGCGGTGGGACGGGCGCGGCGGATTGAGCACCGGCGAGATTGCCACCGATCATGCCACCCATGGCCTGGCCGATGCCGATGCCGAGAATCTGACCAGCGGCACCGGGGTTCTTGGCCGCGTCGCCGAGGGCATCGGCGGCCTTGAACTTGGTGTACTGGTTCATGTCGCCAATGACGCCCATCTTGGTACGGGTGTCGAGGGCGGCTTCCACTTCGGGGGGAAGCGAAACGTTCTCGATGAGAAGCGTGGGAAGTTCCAAACCAAGCGCACCAAATTCGGGTGAGATCTTGGAGGTAAGGAACTTGCCAAGTTCATCGTAATTGGCGGCCATGTCGAGGACCGACAGGCCGGACTCGCCCAACGCATCACCCAGGCGCGACACGATGGTGTTGCGCAGCTGGCCGACGATTTCATCTGTGGTAAACGTTCCATCAGTGCCGACGACCTCCTTGATGAAGGTGCCGGCATCACTGACGCGGAAGACGTAGGTGCCGAACGCACGAAGGCGCGTCGGGCCGAATTCCTTATCGCGAACGATCACGGGATTCGCAGTCCCCCACTTCTGATCGGTGAAGCGGCGCGTGGAGACGAAATACACCTCGCACTTGAAGGGGGAT
>CAYTYD010000330.1:0-3531 GCA_964441555.1 uncultured Phycisphaeraceae bacterium
CGGCCAGTGATGAATGCTCGGGAAGGTTGACGGCGCTCTGAGATTTATTGGGTCGAATGACGACGAAAAGCACCATCGACATCAACGCGATGAGAATGGCGACGACGACGCGGAAATCCCCGCCGCTGATCGGGTTGGGATTGCGCGCCGGGCCGGAATACCAGATTCGGCCCGAAATGGTTGAGAATTCTGAAATGGTGTGCGCTGGTGTGGTGGTTCTCGCCTTGGTCTTTGGACTTGCCTCAGATGGTGGGGAAAGCACGACAATTCGTGATGCATCCGCAATCGGCACCGCGCTGAAGCCGGTTGCAACTCCACCCAATGAAGCGATGACCGTCTGGCCGGAGTTGTCCACACGCAGCAGCCTCGCGGCCGACTGCTTGTCAGCGGGCGTTGATGCGATCAAAGCGTTTCCCGTACTTGCCGCGATGAATGAGACCAACTCTGGCGTCTCTGATTCGGCCCATGGGCAAGTGAGCACCTTGGTCCACTCCGCTGTGGATTTCCGCGTGATCTTCTCGGGAGCCGAGGTGAGCGTGGGAACCGATTCACCGGTCGATTCGGCAGGCGAAGCAATGGTTTCCGTCGTGATCTTGGCTTGCCAGATTTCGATCGCGGAACCAACCTTCATGCCCACGGTCGCTGTCCCATCGGCCGAGTGAATGAGTCGCGGTGCATTCGATTCTGAAACCACAAAAGTCGCCGGAAGTGCCGGCATGACTTCGCCCCACACACCCTGCTGAAACAGGTGCAGCGAGATCGCCTTTCCCGTCGCCGGATCTCGACTTTGTGTCAATGCGAGTAATCCCGCCTGCGTGCCCACCATGCCCAGCATCGCAGATCGTGTGACAGGAATTGCTCCCCGGGCTTCCAACCTTCCCGTCGGGACGTAGTTCCAAAGTTCGCCCATGCTCGTCCGCACGGCGGTGACTGCCATGACTGGGATAGGCGCATCGGCACTCGTGGGTTCGAAAGTGAGGTAAGCCGTAGGACCGATGGCGGCGAGGGCAGTCGGGGCGGACTTCAAGCGAACCACTCCCCGCGCCGCACCATCAGGAGAAGCACGCATGGGTGCGAGGCCCGGGGTCGGACGTCGAGGTGGAATGTGAATGACGACGAAGTCGCGTTCATCCGGGTCGCGGCTGAGCGTCCAGCCATGCACCGGCTCGTTGGCGTTGCCAGCAAACCCGGCTCCGGCGGGCTCTGCAGCCGCAAACGCAGCGAGCGACCCGATCAGCATCATGAAGAGCAGAACGAATCGGCTCATCGCGGCGCCCCACCGGTTGGTTGCTCCGGTGACTGCTTTGCAGGGGGCTGATCCACGTCGATATTTCGCTCAATCCGATAGGCCTTCAGCAGTCGGTCAAGTTCGTATGGTGCGTTGCCCGCTTTGGTGCCGCGATTCTGCATGTCGTTCAAGTTGAGCTTCAGTGTTGTGGCCTTGGCAGGCAGCCGCACTTCGATTTTCGCGGGGTGGCGGGAAAGCGCATTCGGCGGCCCGCTCCCTTCAACGACATTGAATTGATCAAAGCGGGCATCAATCAACTCTTGCCCCGCCTTGTCAAACAACCGAATCCTGCCCGGCCACATCGTCGGTGTTTCGATCCACCATTCTCGTGTCAAACCACCGGTCAATGGTTCACGAAAGATCATCCACGCGCCCCGAACCGACCACGCCGTCTTGATGTCGGGGTTGCTCGCTCGCACCGGAGCGATGCCTAGCGCATCGATCAATTCCAGTGGAAGCACAGCAAGCCCGAATCGGTGCACTTTCTCCTGCGTCGCCTTGGAGTGCTCGCCAGCAATCGCAGTCCGCGGCGAGTTCTTGACATCTATCCACCAGTACTTC
The DNA here is from genome assembly GCA_964441555.1 of uncultured Phycisphaeraceae bacterium. Taxonomy (GTDB): domain Bacteria; phylum Planctomycetota; class Phycisphaerae; order Phycisphaerales; family UBA1924; genus F1-120-MAGs238. Next base: position 1,850 of record CAYTYD010000330.1, read on the forward strand.
TGGTCGTTGCTGCCAAAGCCGAAATAGAACTCGCCCACTTTGGAAATCAGCAGTGAGAATTTCCGCGGCAGAATGTACTGCAGGTTCGCTTCCGCCTCTTCACGCTGCACTTCCCCCTCGTCATCGGTGTACGTCAGCGAAAGCTCGGCACGCGCCCACAGCCGATCAAGCCCCTTCACCCGTGCGTTGTGAGCCGCAGCAAACGCGGCATACGTCGGCGCCGGACCATCGCGAGTGACCGCAGGTGCGTCAAATGAATCAGTCTGCGTCACCTGCGTGGCGCACCCTCCCAGCATGCCGCACAGTGCGAACATCAGCAACGGCAAAAAGCCGAGCCATCGTCTTCCAAGCCGCCCAGTGCCGTTGCATGTGATCATCATCGCAACGGTATCACCCGCGGCAGGAGCGCGGCACCGATCATGCCGTGAATTGCAGTGCCGGGTGCTGAAATCACCACGTTCGTGCCGCAGCATGAGCCAGTGAAAACAGTCTACTTCGATGCCTGGGTGTGCTTAGCCACCGGCTTGACCTCAAGATTCATGATTGCGCCCAGCTGCTCAATCGCCGAGCTGATCGCTTCGGGTGCCGAGCCGGGGTCAACCACTTCCAATGGCGGCAGCGAGGTATCAGTCCCCACCTCGCGCACCAGCATGATCCCCGTTCGCTGCCCTTCGTAACGAAGCACCTTCTTGCGAATCAAGAGCAGCGAAAGCAGAAACCGGAATGCCTGCTTCTTGATGTCACCAGCGTCTGAAAGTTGCTCGAAAAGGTCGAGCAGCTCTTCATCGCCAAGCGCCAATTGCTGTTTCTTGGCATCCGGCGTGGGCATAGTGGCCCGCCATGAGGCAAACAGATAGAGCGGCGGATGAGGGCGCTGCCCGGCATCCCACGCCGCCACCGTGTAATCGACCCGTTCCAGTTCCTCCGCACCCTGACGCTCCACCAGCGCGGCGATGTACTTTTCTCCCGCGCCGATCGGCTGGCCGGAATGAGCGCACGCCCCCGTAGGGCGCGAGATGGTGAACGAGGCGTTCGACATGCACGGTCAGTGTAACGTCAAGCATTCGCTGCGTCGGGATTCAGCGGCACGTCAGGCGAAAAAAACGCTGATCCGTTCCCTGGGAACCGACAAGGAAACTCTTGGTGTTGCCACACGATGGGCAGCGGGCCAGATAGCGGTTCACGTCCGGAGCGCGACGCACTCGCACATACTGATTCGCACACGCAAAGTACACCCGCAGATACGGATTGGCCTGTGCCAGCCGATCGGTAACCGGACCGCTATCCGTTTCACCTCGACCGGCCGATTCCGTAATGTCCAACCGCCCCTCTGGCATGGATTGACTATCGGCCGGTTGCGGCATGGGAATTGGAGAATAAGATCGACTCTTCATGAGCCCTGTCGTGACAACCGGGGTTTTGTCCATTCTGGCCGACCCGCCGCCGCCGCCCACCCCCATCGGGCTGATCGCCGGTGGGGGGCAGCTCCCGGTGATCATCGCGCGCTCACTGAAACAAGCCGGCCATGTGGTTCATTGTCTGGGGCTCAGTGGCCAGTGGGAGCCCGAGCTTCCTTCCCTCTGCGATTCATTTCGCGAGGTCGGCGTGCTCAAGATTGGTTCCTGGGGCCGCGTCCTTTCCAAAATCGGCGTTCGCCATGCCATCATGGTGGGCAAGATAGA